>NZ_JANHGR010000001.1:900805-1201074 GCF_026616205.1 Halolamina litorea | reverse complement strand
CGTCGAGTCGGGGACCGAGGCGGCGATCGAGGCGCTGGGCGGGCTGGACGTACTCGTGACCAACCACGGTGGGCCGTCGACGGCACCGCTCCCGGAGCTCTCGCTGGCCGACTTCGACGACGCCTATCAGGGTATCCTCCGCTCGACGATGGGTGCCTGCGAAGCCGCCCTGCCCGCGCTCCGGGACGGTGGGGGCGCGATCACCCACCTCGTCGCCGTCTCGGTGATGGAGCCCGACGCCCGCAGCGCGGTGTGTAACGTCTTCCGGCCCGCGATCTACGGCCTCTCGAAGACGCTCGCCGAGGAGTACGGTGCCGACGGCGTCCGCTCGAACTGCGTCGGGCCGAAGGGGATCGCTTCCGACCGCATCGACGAAAAGCTCCGCGAGCGCGCAGAACGCGAGGGGATCACGGAGGACGAAGCGCTCGCTCGGCGCGTCGCCGACCTCCCGGTCGACGACCTCGGGTCGCCAGAGACGTTCGGCAAGGTCGCGGCGTTCGTCTCCTCGCCGGCAGCGGACTACGTCACGGGGAGCCACGTCCCCGTCGACGGCGGCTGGCACCGCCACGCGTTCTGACCTGCGGACAGTCCGACTCCGGCAGAACCCGGGAGCATTTCCCCCGGGGGCGCGTGGATCGGCCGATGGCGGAGACGATCACGTCGATGTCGGCGGTGCCGGCGGACAGTTCCTTCCTGTTCAGCGTCGAGGACGCCTTCACCAACGAGCGGGAGGCCATCCTCGTGCCCTGCGAGGACGACCCCGGCGTCGAAGCGTGGATCAACGACTGTCCCCACGAGCCCCAGAAACTCGACCGGGGGATGGGGGCGGCGATGCGCGACGGCGAGATCATCTGTCCCAAACACGGCTCGATGTTCGACGCCTGTGAGGGCGGCTGCAGCAACGGGCCCGCCGCGGGGATGTCGCTGCTCCCGGTCGAGGTGGCGGTGGAGGACGGCGACGTGGTGCTCGTCGACGACAACTACGAGTTCCTGCAGGCGGGCGGCTTGGAGGACGACGACGGCCCGAGTTCGACCTCGAACATCGGCTTCTGAGTCGACGCACGGCGGCTCAGTTTTCGGGTTCGAGGGTGTCGAGCACGAACGCGTCGACGGCCTCGCGGGCCTGATCGGGGGCGTCCTCGTGGCCTAACGAGATCCGGCGTGCCCGTGCGGCGTGGATCACGTCCGTCAGTAGCTGTGCGAGGGACTCGGCGTCGACCTTGCGGAACGCCCCCTCTTCGATCCCCGCCTCGATCACCGCAGTGAGGTTCCCGCGGAGTTGCTCGTAGTGGTCGGTGAAGACGGCGCGATGGCGCTCGTCGTGGCGCGCGTGAGCGAACAGTTCGTGGTAGACGGTCATGCGCTCCCAGTGGTCGAAATCGCCAACGTCGGGGCCGAACAGGCACTGATCGAGCCGGGCAGAGAGCGTCGCCCACGGGTCGGCCGGGTCGTCGGCCTCGGGCTCCTCGTACTGCTCGATGACGTACTCCAGAAAGGACGCGATGAGGTCGTGCTTGCCGTCGAAGTGGTAGTGGATCAGCGTCCGGCTCTTCTCGAACTCCGCGCCGATGTCCCGGACCCGGAGGTCCGAGTAGCCGTGCTCGCTCAGCGCGCGGAACGTCGCCTCCATGATCTGGCGACGGGTGTCGTCGGCGGCGACCCCCTCGGGCGTGGCCATGGCGAGCGTACGGCTGGCGGGGTTATGAGCGCGGCGGACCGCAAAAGCGCACCCGGGCGGCCGTCAGCGGGGTGTGCCAACCGTCGTCGCCGCCGTCGCCGGGTGCGTGGACGAATCGTGGAAGGGCCGTTCGGCAGCCTGTGTGACGTCGCGTTCTGGTTGGCGGACGAGACCCGATGGGCTCGTCGCCGTGACTGGCTTACTCGAAGAGTTCCGTCGCCTGCTCGAAGCGGGCGGACGGCTCTTCCCAGTCGACGACCTCGAAGAACGCCTCGATGAAGTCGCCGCGGGCCGGGCCGTAGTCGTAGTAGTACGAGTGCTCCCAGACGTCGAGGGCCAGAATCGGGTGGCTGCCCCAGAGGGCGCCCTGGTCGTGCTTGTCGACCACGACGTTGCGGAGCTGGTTGCTGAAGGAGTCGTACACTAACAGCGCCCAGCCGCCCGCGGCGCCCGCGGCGGCCTCGAACTCGCCCTTCCAGGCGTCGAAGGAACCGAAGTCCTCCTCGATGCGGTCGGCGAGCGCGCCCGAAGGCTCGTCGCCGCCCTCGGGGCTCATGGACTGCCAGAACAGGTCGTGGAGGATGTGACCCGAACCGTTGTGAGTCACGTTCCCGATGGCACCCGGCGAAGAGCCGAACTCACCGTTCTCACGGTTCTCGGCCAGCGTCTCCTCGGCGCTGTTCCAGCCGTTCACGTAGCCCTGGTGGTGCGTGTCGTGGTGCCAGGTCAGCACCTGCTCGGAGATCGAGGGTTCCAGCGCGTCGTACTCGTACGGCAGCGGCGGCAGTTCGTAGTCGCTCATTGTGCAGTTCCACGTTGGACCCCACCCGGTAAGAACGTTCGCTGAAACGGATTCAAGTTCGGGAACTGAAAGGTAGTGAAGTAGCTACTAAGCGACTATCACAGCCATCCAGTCGGTCTCAGCCTTTCCTTCATAGGGATATTGAGAGTTCCGGAGTGCCGGCGCCGTGACGGTTATCCGTAGCCACCGAGTGACTCGAAGCATGTCTTTCGACCAAACGGTCAACACCGACGGCCCGATTCCCGGCGAGACGGTTCGCCACGGGACCGGTGTGAACTCGACGCGTGCGTTCCCGACCGAGGGGTACCCGCACAACCTCGACCCGTTCGTGCTGTTCGAACGCTTCTACATCGAGCCCGACGACGGCTTCCCCACTCACCCACACAAGGGGTTCGAGATCGTCTCCTACATGCTCGACGGCGGGATGGAACACGGCGACTCCCTCGGCGTGTCCCACACCGCCTACGAGGGCGACGCGATGCACATCGTCGCCGGCGGCGGCATCGAACACTCCGAGATGCCCGCCGACGGCGCGAGCTGTAACGGCCTCCAACTGTGGGTGAACCTCCCGCGCGAGAAGAAGGAGATGGACGCCAGCTACGCCGACGCGGACGCCGACGAACTCCCGACCCACGAGGTCGAGGGGGCGACGATCACCACCGTCGTCGGCGAGGGCTCCCCGCTCTCGACGGTGACGGAGATAACCTACGAGGACGTGCGCGTCGACGGGATGTGGGAGTGGACCGCCCCCGAGGGCTGGTCGGGCTTCCTCTTCGGCGTCGAGGGCGAGGGGGCCGTCGACGGCGAGGCGTTCGGCACGGGCGACGTGCTGCCGGTTTCAGAAGCCGGCGGCACCACCGTCGAGGGCGAACTCCGACTCGTCGCGGTGGCGGGCGAACCCTATGGCCAGCCGATCCAACAGCGCGGCCCGTTCGTGTTCTGAGCGGGCCGGCCCGAATCACGGTGGGGGAGTGAGGCGACAGGCGACTAGTAGCGCTTTTGAATCTGCACCCACTTTTGCGTGGTATGGCTACGCATGCATCGGCCGACGACCCGGGCCCTGCGTCGCTGCCGGAGACGGTACCGTTCGATCTGCGACAGCTGACCCGACAGAGTTGGAAGCTGGGGAGTCGGATCGTCGAGGACGCCGAGCGGTTCGGAACGTGGGCCCACACGGGCGGTGGCTGGACGCTGGCCGCGTTCGAGGCCACCGACGAGACGCTGATCCTCCAACTCCGAACCCCGGTCGGCCGGAGCCGCTTCTACGGCGCGACGCGGGCGGAGTTCCGAAACGCGGTCCCGCGCCTGACGTCGTCGCCCGACTGGGAACGCGCCGAACAGGCCTGAGCGGTACGCACGGAGTCAGGCGCGGGCGACGCGCAGATAGCTCTTGATCAGTGCGTACGCGAGGCCGATCACCGCGCCGACGCCCAAGACCGCCGGTCCGACGCCCATCGAGATCTCCGTGGGCGTGTTCGTAAAGGAGAACAGGTAGCCGACAGTTCCGGGTGTGCCGACCGTGACCGACTCGACACCCATCGCCGACAGTACGAACGGCCCGCCGACAGCCAGTAGCACCAACACTCCCAACGCCGAGATAGCCGCACCCACGAGAGCGTCCCAAACCATCGCCGTCACCGAGAGCGGGCGCGGCCGATCACCCTCTCTCCCGACGATACGGACGCCCGTCTTGTGGTCCTCGAGGCGGACGTGTGCCGGGTAGCCAAGCAGCGTCAGCGCCATCCACACGTCGGCGACGGCGCCGGCCGCGTTGGCTGCCAGCGGCACGAGCAGCCAACTCCACTCAAGCGCCACCATCACGGGTAGGCCGACGGTCGTAATGACGACCAGCGGCGTGAGGAGGACGACGATGAACTGGTTCCGCGTGAACTCGTGGTCGGTCGTCGCGTAAGCGTAAGGGAGGACGAAATGCGCGACGCCGACGCCGTAGCGTGGGTCGCCGCCGTAGTACCGGATCGCGAGCCCGTGGAGGAGTTCGTGGGGGACGATGAACACCGCCGTGAGAACGACGAGTACCAGCACGTCGAGCGCGCTCGTCCACCACCCGACCCCGGGCGTGAACTGGAGCGACGGCGGTGTACCGATGACGGTCTGGTACAGCGCCCCGAAGAGCGTGAACGCGACTGCCAACCCCAGCGTCCCGACAGCCGTCATCTGGATCGTCACCCCCCGAGTCAGTTCGAGATCGCCGAGAACGACCGGTTCCTCCGTCATGAACACGACGTCTCTCGACGAACACATATAGCCATCGTGTATCTATATATCTGATAACGCGATACAGAATGGCCGGTGTCGCGGTGAGATCGGCGTCCCGGGAGCGCAGATTGTGGTTACTGTTACCAAACTTTATGACCCCTGCATCCTTCCGCGCGAACGCGACTCCATGAGCCAGCCGACAATCAACAGGGGCGCCCTCGAACAGTTCGACGGGCACCTCTTCGACGACGTATCGATCGATGGGCCGTGGGAGCTCCGAGAGGCGTTCTCGACGCTCACACGCCGCCCCGGAACCGACGAGGGAGCGGGCTTCGACGCCAGCCGGCTCGCCCGCGAACGGAACACCGTGCTTGGTGAACTGGCACGGGCGAACCGCACCGTGGCGCGGACCACTGGAGGTGAGGCCTGATGGTCGACGTGTGCTACCTCGTTCCCGGCGTTGGCCTCCCCAGTAAGGAGAAAGAACGCCGCGAGCGTGTCGCCAACGAACTCACGCCCGGCCACGTGGACGTGACCGTGGTGGAAGCCGACGGTCCCGGCCCGACGAGCATCGAGAGCGCCGTCGAGGAGTACTGGTGTGTCGTCGGCTCGATGAAGACCGCCCACCGTATCGAAGACGAGTTCGACGCGCTGGTGATCGGCTGCTTCGGCGACCCCGGCAGCCGCGCGCTGCGGGAGCTACTGACCATCCCGGTCGTCGGTCCCGCCGAGGCAACGATCCACACCGCGGCGATGATCTCCGACCGGTTCTCGTGGCTCACGATCCTCGACGAGACGATGCCGATGAGCCACGAGCAGGCTCACGAACACCACCTCTCGGAGCGCTGTGTCAGCGTCCGGTCAGTCGACGCCCCCGTCGAGGAGATCGACCACGGCGACGACGACCTCGTCGAGCGCATGGTCCGAGAAGGGAAGGCGGCCGTCGAGGAGGACGGCGCCGAGGCGCTGTTCCCGGGCTGTATGAGCCTCTCGTTCGCCCAGCGAAATAAGGAGATCGAGGAGCGCGTCGGCGTACCGTTCCTCGACCCCGCGAGCATCGCGCTGGAGCAGGCCGCGTCGTGGGCTCGTCACGGCATCTCGCAGAGTTCGAAGACCTACCCCGAGCCGAAGTTCGAGAAGCTCGGCGATCTGTTGGGTGGGGCGCCCGCAGCGGCGGGCGACGACTGAATCACGGCGACCGACAGCCGTGATTCTGTACGACTGAGGCACGGCGACCGACAGCCAAACCCCTGCCGCCGACGATTTTTTTGCGGTCCGGACCCAGTCAGCGTGCTTCTGTACCGCCGAGGCATGACGAAGGTCAGTCATCGCCGGCCACACGAGGGTTCTGGTACGACGAAAGAATGTTCCGCCCCCTGCGAGGGGCACCGGCCGGGACGGGGAACACCTCGCCGGCGAAACTATTTGACGGCTCGATTGTGAGGAATGCACATGGACGACTCGAGCCTCACGGCCGACGACATCGGCGAGTACGCCGAACGAGCGCGCCTCGACCCGGATCGGTTCGATCCGGAGGAGCAGGCGGCCGCCATGGAGACACAGGACACACTGGTGGCCCGTCTCGACGGACTCGACATGCCGACCGCGCCCGACCGAGAGTACTGGGACCCGGACGGGGACGACGACCCGAACGCGGCGTTCCTCTCCCGGTGTGACATCCAACGAACCGACGAGGGGCTACTGGCCGGGCTGACCGTCGCGGTCAAGGACAACATCGCGGTTGCGGGGCTCCCGATGACCTGCGGGTCGCCGTTGTTCGCGGACCACGTCCCGGCCGAGGACGCGACAACGGTCGATCGGCTACTGGACGCCGGCGGACGGATCGTCGGCAAGGCCAACATGGACGAGTTCGCGCTCGGCGGCGACGCCGCGACGATGCGGTTCCGCCTGGCTCGGAACCCCAACGACCCCGACCATCAGCCGGGTGGCTCCTCGGCGGGCAGCGGCGTCGCCGTCGCGGACGGCCTCGCCGACGTGGCCCTCGGGAGCGATACCGGGGGCTCGGTTCGGTTCCCGGCGTCGTTCTGTGGGGTCGTCGGCCTGAAGCCGAGCCGTGGACTCGTTCCGCTGACGGGGTTCGTCCAGTTCTCGAAGGTGAACGACGAGATCGGGATCCTCGCGGACACGGTCGAGCACGTCGCTCGGACGCTCGCGGCCATCGCGGGACCGGACCCGAAGGACGCAGCCACGGTCGGGTCGAGCCCCGAGGCGTACGTCGATGTGGTCGCCGGCATCGACGCCGGCGCGGCCGAGACGCTCACCGTCGGCGTCCCCGAAGAACTGTTCGGCGGCGCCCGTGCCGTCGACGAGACGGTGCGAGCGGCCATCGACGCCCTCGCTGCCGCCGGCGCGACCGTCCGGGAGGTATCGATCCCTGACTTCGAGTACGCCGTGCCCGCGTGGTGGGCCATCGCGATGACGGAGGCCGCGGCATACGTCGAGGCGAACGGGAACGACTACTGGCAGCCATCGGTGACGGACCCGGCGTTCACGGCGGCCGTCGAAGCGGCGTTCGCCGAACGGACCGACGAACTCGGCGACTACCCCGCGGAGGCGTTCCTCTACGGGCAGCACCTGCTGGCCGAAGGCGAAGAGTACTACGCACGGGCCCAGCGTGCCCGGGAGTTGGTAACCGCGGGCGTCGACGACGCACTCGACGGCGTGGACGTGCTCGCGGGGCCGACGACGCCGATGGTCGCGCCTGCTTGGGAGGGGGAGAACTACCTGGCCGACAGCACGCTCGACGAAGCGGTCCGCACCACCGGCCCGTTCAACCTCACCGGCCACCCGGCCGTCTCGGTACCCTGTGGCTCGGACGATGGACTCCCGGTCGGACTGCAGTTCATCGGGCGACGTGGCGCCGATGCGAGCGCACTCCGCGCGGCGGCGATCTGGGAGGCGGTCGATCGGTAGGGGACGCGATCGACGTTTGAGGCGCGTTTTGTCCCGTTTCACGGCCGCTGCCCCCGTCACGCTTATTGCGGTCGTTCCCTCGTTGTGGGTGTGATTGACACAGTCGACAGAACGACGGAAGACGGACTCGTCGGAGAGATCGACCGGAGCGCGCTGGAGACCCACATCGACGCGTTGGCCGACCTGCGACGGTATCCCGGAACGGACGACCAGTGGGAGGCGGCGGAGTACATCGTCGACGAACTCGGGGCCGAAGGCGTCGACGTCGAACTGCAGACGGTCGAGGCGTACACGAGCGTCCCGGTGTCCGCGACGGTGACGGTCACCAGCCCGGTCCACACGGCGTTCGAGGACGCGATCACCACCGCGTTCAGCGCGAGCACGCCCCCGGGCGGGGTCAGCGGCGAACTCGTCGCGGTGGACGCGGTCGGCCACAGCGCGACTGACCTGCCCGATCTTTCGGGGAAGGTCGTCTTCACGGAAGGGCTCCCCACCCCCGGTGCCGTGCGGGCGATCGACCAGGCCGGCGCGCGGGCCGCCGTGTTCCAGTCGCCGACCGAGGGCCAACTGCACGAGATGATCGCCTCCCCCATCTGGGGTTCGCCCTCGGTGGACGACGTGGACGAACTCCCCGACCTCCCGGTGGCGGAGATCCACCAGAGCGACGGCGAGTGGCTGACGGAGCGACTCGCCGGCGACGACGTGGAGGTGGCCGTCGAGACGCAGGCCCGGACCGAGCAGCAGGAACTGCCGTGTCCGGTCGCGCGCATCGAGGGCACCGAGAGCGACCGATACACCGTCGTCGGCAACCACATCGACTCCTGGCACGAGGGTGTCACCGACAACGCCTCGGCCGTCGCCACGTCGATGGAACTGGCCCGCGTGTTCGCCGAGAACCCGCCGAAACGTGGGCTCGTCGTCGGGTTCTGGCCCGGCCACTCGATGGGCCGGTACGCCGGGAGCGCCCGCTACGCAGACCGGAACTGGCTCGACCTCCGCAAAAACGGGGTCGCCTACATCCACATCGACCTGAACGGCCTCGACGGCGCTGACCACCTCTGGGCCCAGCACATGGCCGAGGTCGGGGACGAACACCTCGACGTGCTGGCGGACGGCCCGCTCCCGCTGGAGACGGCGCGGGACGAGGGCGGCCTGCTCGGCGGCGGAAGCCGGCCGGGCCGGAACTCCGACCAGTCGTTCTGGGGCGCCGGGCTCTCCTCGCTGCTCTCGGGCGCTCGGTTCAGCGCCGACCACGAGGACGCCGGCCCCGTCGGCGGCGGCTGGTGGTGGCACACCCCCGAGGACACCCGTGACAAGATCGACTTCGATCTGATGGCCGAGGAGGCCCGGCTGTACACGGCCATCGTCTCGCGGCTCTCGAACTCGCCAGTACTCCCCCACGACTACCGGGAGACGGCGACGGAGATCCGCGCGCTCGCCGAGGGAATCGACGACGCGGCCGGGGGCGAGGTCGACTTCGGGCCGGTGTACGACCGGCTCGACCGCCTCGACGCCGCGCTGGAGTCCTTCGCCGCGGTGGCCAACGGCGTCGACGACGACGGCGTCGCGACGGCCGTCGAGGACGTACAGGTCCGACTCGGCAACCTACTCATCCCGGCGCTGTACATGGAGTCGCCGGCGCACGAACACGACCCAGCGCTCCCCCACGAACTGCTGCCGTACCTCCGGGTCGCCGAATCGCTCCCGGATCGAACCGGTCCGCGGGCCGGATTCGCCCGGACGAAAGCCGTCCGCGGCGTCTCGAAGCTCGCGCACAACGTCGAGGAAGCTGCCGACACCGTCGAGGCGTTTCTCGACCGGCGGGCCTAACCCGCCGGCTGTCGGCCCGACAGTCCCTCAGCGGAACGCCGGGACGACTTCCTCGGCGAACAGCTCCACCCCAGTCGGCTCAGGGAAGTCGACGAACTCCAGCACGACCTCGTCGACGCCGAGGTCGGCGTAGGGCTCCAACTCCGCGACCAACTGTTCTGGCGTGCCGATGAGGTTGTTGTACGAGGCCATCGGGTCGTCCGGGTCGGGGTCGCGGAAGCGCGGCACCTCGTCGAGGATCGCCTCGACCTCCGCTTCGGTCTCGCGGACGATACAGCGCGCGAACCACGATACGTCGATGTCGTCGAAGTCGGTGTCGTAGGTCTCACAGTGGTCCCGCAGCACGTCGATCTTGTGCGACATGACCTCCGTCGGTCCCCAGTAGTTCCACTCGTCGGCGTGCTTGGCGGCGATGCGGAGCGTGAACTCCTCGCCGCCGCCGCCGACCATGATCGGCGGGTGGGGATCCTGTCGTGGCCGGGGGCGACAGGTCGCGCCGTCGAGTTGGTAGTAGTCGCCGTCGTAGTCGACCTCGTCCTCAGTCCAGAGGCGCTTGGTGAGTTCGATGGTCTCCTCCATCGCACGCAGGCGCTCCGGGGCGTCGGGCCAGTCGTAGCCGTACGCCAGCGCCTCGTCGGCCTTCCACCCCGCGCCCATGCCGAGTTTGAGTCGGCCGTCGCTGACGTTGTCGAGGTCGGCGGCCATCTTCGCCAGCAGGGGGCCGTGGCGGAGTTCGTTGTTCACCGTCTTGGGGAACAGCGTCACTTCCTCGGTGGCGCCAGCGAGGGCGGTCAGCGTCGTGAAACACTCCGTCGTCGCGTCGTCGCCCGCGAGCAGGTGGTCGGGGACGCCGAGGCCGTCGAAGCCCGCAGCCTCGGCGGCCCGGGCGAACGACCGTTGTTTCTCCCACGAGATCGAGTCACAGAACGCGAGCGTGGAGTACTCGGAGGCGCCGGCGGCCGTCGGGATGTTGGCAGCGAACCGCATCACCTCCACTGTTCCCGACGACCGGTAAAGAGCTATCCCCTACAACGACCGTCGAAGCCGCCGGAGCTCCGCCACGACGTCGTTTCGCGCACGCTGTAGCTGCAGTTCGAGGAACCGCGCGTCGTCGCCGCCCAGTTCGGGGAGCCGCTCGACCGGCGCGAGTCGCGGTAACGGCGCCCGGCTCTCGGCGGGGTCCTGTTCGAACGCCCCCTCGGTGACGAAGTTCAGCCGGGTAAGCGACTTCACGAGCCGGTCGGCCGCCGCCGGGTAGCCGTCGGCGTCGTCGAGGAACGCGACCGTCGCCTCGCGCAGCGCGTCGAGTTCGTCCACGACCGGGCCGAGGTCGAACTCACTGGCGCCGTCGTACTCCTCGGCGACGGCGGCGATGCGGTCGATGGTTCGGACCGGATCGGCTGGGCAGTCCGCGCGGCTCAATCGGGCCGTGGCGAGCGTGTAGACCTCGGTGTCGCGTTCCAGCACGTCCGGGTCGGCCTTCTCGATGGTGTCGGTCGTGAGGTGCCAGGCGTCGGCGTGGCCGGCCGAGCCGCCGACGGGGTGGTAGCCCCGCTCGTCTCGAACCGACTGGGGAATGCTCGACTGGAGCGACATGCCCGGGATCCCGAGGTTGTTGAACGAGTAGTCGCCCGCGCGGGCCGGGCGCTCCTTGGTGGTGCCCTTCCCGCTCACGTCGTGGATGGTGTTGGCCGCCACGTCGTGGACCGCGGCCATCCACTTCACGCGCTCGTCGTAGACGGTGGCGTCGGCGACGCCCGGGGAATCGATGTTGACGTGAGCGACACAGCGTTCGGCGAGGTCGGCGGCGAACTCGTCGGCGAACCACGTCGACCCGGCGTAGCGCCCCGTCGAGTGCCCGGGCCACCACGCGACCCACACGTCCCGCCGGAGGGCCTCGCTGTGGTCGTTCAGCACCCGAGCCAGTTCCAGCAGCGTCGCGTCGCCCGTGGCGTTGTCGGTGACGCCGACGTGCCAGGAGTCGACGTGGCCGTGGGCCAGCACGAACTCGTCGGTCCCGGGCGCGGCCTCGCCGGGGATCTTCGCCAGCAACAGCGGCGCTGCCTGCCAGCCCGTCGTCGTCTCGGTCGTAACGGTGACGCTGGCGCCGTTCGCGGCTTTCTCGCGCAGTTCACGCCCTTCGCTCGCGGAGACGTTGGCGACGGGGAGGTCGGGGATCCGCTCTCGGTCGTCGTAGGGCGGCGCGCCGCCCCAGACCGGCGTGACGATCCCCTCGTGTGGCTCGCGCTCGTGGGGGTGGATGCCGACGAACGCCTCCGCGCCCCGGTCGGAGAGCTCTCCGATGGCGCTGATCGGGATGATCGACTCGCTCATCACTACCGTTCCGGAGAGGTCCTCGGGGAGCCCCTCCAGCGAGACCGAAAGCATCGCCTCGATGGAGTCCATCTCGTCGTCGTTCTCGACGTAGACGAGGTCGCCCTCCACGGTGCGGTCCGCCGAGAACGAGACCGTCTTGGCGGTGTCGGACGCCCAGCCGTCGTCGGTCTCGATGCTCGCTCCCCCGGGCGTGCTCAGGTAGAGTTCCGGTTCGAACAGTTCGTGATCGACGCCGAACGCGTCCAGCCGGTCACGCAGGTACGCCATCGCCGTCGCTTCGTCCTCGGTACCCGAGACGCGCTCCAGTTCCGCGAAGCGTTCCACGACGCCCCACGGCTCGTCGGCCGACACGTCGTCGACGATCGCCGCGTCAACACCGGTTACCGATGGTGATCCCTCCTCGTACAGTGGCTGATCCATACCCGGTTCGGGGACCCGCTTTGCTAATAGCTTCGCATACGTGGCAGCTCAGGGTCACGAACGGCACTCCTCGATCACCGCCCCGACTGGCGGGGCAGGACAGGGTCGCCGCCGGTTCCGTGGCCCGCCGCGCACGCTCGCTCACTCGAACAAGCTCGCTTCCCGCTCCGCCGAGAACGCGGGGTAGGTGACCCGGCTGTGGTCCAACCCGTAGTCGGCCCACATCGCGGCGGTCCCGAGGCTGATGCGAACGGGGTCGAGGAACGGCACGCCGAGCCCGTCGGCGACCCGGTCGTGGACCTGCATGAACGCCAGGCTCATACAGCCTGGAATGACCGACTCGGCGGCGTCCTCCGTCACGGCCCGCTCGGCCTCGGTGACCATCTTCTCGACGACCGCGTCCGACTCGTGGTCGACGTCGAGCACGCCCTGTTCGACGACGCGGACGCTGGCTAACTGCGAGCCGAGGTGGTCCGCGAATATCTGCCGGCGCTTCGAGGCCGGCGTGGAACGGATCGTCAAACAGGAGAACTGATCGGATAGCTGGGCGGCCGTGTGGAACGTCGACGATGCGGGACCCACGACTGGCTTGTCGACGAACTCGCGGGCCGCGGCGAGCCCCGGATCACCGAAACAGCCGATGACGAACGCGTCGTGGTCGTCCTCGTGGTCCCGCAGAAGGCCGAGCAGACTCCGGACACACCACTCGTGTTCGACCTCGCTCTCGATGGACAGCGGCCCGTCGTCGGCGTCGACGACGCTCACGTCGACGTGTGCGGGCGTGAGTTCGTTGGCGATACCCTCACGGCGGTCCAGTTCGGTCGGCTCCAGTCCCCGTCCCGGGACGAGGTAGGCAATGTCTGTCACGACCCGAACTAGCGATCGGCCCGCGATAAAGCTATGTCCCGACTCTCAGCACGCAACCGCGCGCGGTCCGACGCGACGACCCACGACGGGTGAGGCGGCTCCGTCGACAACACGGGGGGTGCCGACGGGGGCGTGTCACGTCTCGTCGATGGCCTCTACCCGCCAACAGGCGGCCGCGTGATCCCCCTCGGCCGACTCGTAGGCGTCGAGTCCCGGTACCTCGAGACACTCCTCCGTGTCGAACGGGCACCGCGGGCGGAAGTTACAGCCCTCCGGGAGTTCGACCGGGTCCGGCGGCTCCCCCTGCAACTGCGGCTTGGAGATCTGGTGTTCCGGGTTCGGTACGGGGACCGCGTCGAGCAACGCTCTCGCGTAGGGATGCTTGGGGTCCTTGATCAGGCGTTCGGTCGGCCCGCGCTCGACGACGTTCCCGAGGTACATCACGCTCGTCCGGTCACACATCTGCCGGATGAGCGAGAGGTCGTGGGAGATGTACAGCGCCCCCATGTCGAGTTCGTCGACGAGGTCACGAAGCAGGTTCAGGATGCTCGCGCGCACGGACACGTCCAGCATCGAGACCGGTTCGTCGGCCACGATGAACTTGGGTTCGAGGACCAGCGCGCGGGCGATGGAGACGCGCTGGCGCTCCCCGCCGGAGAGTTCGTGGGGGTGTTCACTCACGTAGTTCTCCGGTGGCGTCAGCTCCGCGCGCTCGAGCGCCTGGTAGATCCGCTCGTCCTGGTTGTCCATGTCGTGGACCTCGAGCGGTTCGCGGATCCACTGCTCGACGGAGAAGCGGGGGTTCAGCGACTCGTAGGGGTCCTGGAAGATCATCTGGACGTTCCGTCGGAACTCCTTGCGCTGGGCGCCCGACATCGAGTCGAGTTCCGTCCCGAGGAACTTGATCGAGCCGCCCGTCGGCTCTTGGAGGCCGATCAGGACCTCGCCGAGTGTCGACTTCCCACAGCCGGACTCGCCGACGAGCCCCATGGTCTCGCCGCTCTCGATTGCCATGTCCACCCCGTCGACGGCTTTGACGTGTTTCGTCTCCCCACCGATGAGCTGGTGGACGATCCCCGTGCTCTGTGGGAAATGCTTCTCTAGCCCCGCTACCTCCATGATCGGACCGTCGTAGTCCCAGTTCAGTGTTGATTCGGTGATAGCCATGTCTCGTCTTCGGTGGATCGGTTGCGGATCTGTTCGAACGGGATCGGTTCGTGGCAGCGGACCTGGTGGTTCTCCCCCGCCTCGACGGTCGGAAGCGGCTGCTCACATTCGGGAGCGGAGAACGGACACCTGGAGGCGAACGGACAGCCTCCCGGCGGCTCGGAGAGGTCCGGCGGCGAGCCGGGAATGCTGGTGAGGTCGCGCTTCTCCCCTTCGACGCTGGGGAACGCGTTCTGCAGGCCGAGCGTGTAGGGGTGCTGGGCCTCGTTGAAGATCTCGTCGACACCGCCGTACTCCATCAGTTCGCCGCCGTACATCACCACCATACTGTCACAGGTCTCGGCGACGACGCTGATGTCGTGGGTGACCATCACCATCGAGTTGCCGAGCTCCCGTTGGAGCTCCTTGATGCGGTAGAGGATCTGCTCCTGGATGATCACGTCCAGCGCCGTCGTCGGCTCGTCGGCGATGATCAGGTCCGGGTCGAGCGCGAGGCTCATCGCGATGATGACCCGCTGGCGCATCCCCCCGGAGAGCTGGTGTGGGTAGTCCTCGACGCGGTCTGGGTCGAGACCCACGAGCTCCATCAGCTCCCGGGCCCGCTCGTAGCTCGCCGAGTCGGACATGTCCCGGTGTTCCTGGATTGCCTCCTTGATCTGGTCTTTGACCCGGTAGACCGGGTCGAGACTGTTCATCGCGCTCTGGCTGATCATCGACATCCGCTCCCAGCGGATCTCGCGGCGTTCGCGGTTCGAGAGGTGCGTGATGTCCTCGCCGTCGAAGATGATTTCGCCGCCCGTGATCTCGCCGTTGTCGGGGAGGGCCCCCATGATGGCCTGGGCGAGCGTCGTCTTCCCGCAGCCGGATTCGCCGACGATGCCGAGGGTCTCGCCCTCCTCGAGCGTGAACGAGACGCCCCTGACAGCCTCCACGTCCGGGTCGCCGCTGTACGTCACGTGTAAGTCGTTTACTTCGAGTAGCGTCATTTCTCTTGGAGCTCCGGGTTGAGTTGTTCTTCGTAGCCACGGCCGATCAGGAACGCCGAGATGACCGTCAGCATGATCGCCATGCCGGGCATGGTGAACCACCACCACGCGTCACGAGCGAGCGCCTGTGACTGCTGGGCCGACTGGAGCATCTGGCCCCAAGTCACCGCAGTCGGGTCGCCGAAGCCGAGGTAGCTGATCGACGCCTCCGTCAGGATCGCCCACGCGATGGCGAAACTGCCGTAGAGGAACACCAGCGGGAGGACGTTCGGCGCGATGTGTCTGTAGATGATCCGCCTGTCGCTGGCGCCGACGGTGCGTGCGCTCTTCACGAACGGCTTCTCCTTGAGGTTCAGCACGTGTGAACGGACGACACGTGCCGTCTGTCGCCAGAGCAGCAACGCGATGGCGCCGACGATGGTCCACTTCGACGGCTCCCAGAGCGCGACGAGCACGATGATGAACGGCGTGAACGGGATGCCGTACGCGAAGTCCACCAGTCGCATCAACACGTCGTCGACGTACCCCCCGTAGTAGCCGGCTATCAAGCCGACGTTCATCCCGACGAAGGCCACACTGATGGCGCTGAGTAGCCCGATCTGCAGGGCCGGCCGGGCGCCGAACACCAGTTGGCTGAAGATGTCCCGGCCCGCGCTGTCCGTGCCAAGCGGGTGCTCGGCGCTCGGCGGGGCCAGGGAGTTCCCGTAGTCGGTTTCGGTCGGTTCGTAGGGGGCGATCACTGGCGCGAGGATGGCGACCGCGATGATCGCGAGCATGATGAGGATCCCCGCGAGCCCCATCGGCTCCTGCTTGAGGAAGGCGATACGTCGACGCCACGCGTCGGCTTGGCGTTCCGACCACGTGGAGAACTCCGAGTCGAGGCTGTCGACGTTCGACTCCGAGTCGATGGCGGCCGTGTTCGAGTCGCTTGTTCGTTCAGTCATACGTGATCCGTGGGTCGAGGTAGCCGTAGGCCAGATCGGCGAGGAAGTTGGCGACCAGTACCAGTCCGGCGAGGATCAGGAACGTCGCCTGTGCCACCGGGTAGTCGTTCGCGATGACCGCTCGGACCATCTCCCTGCCCAGTCCGGGCCACGCGAACACGGTTTCGAGCACGACGCTCCCGCCGACGGCGAAGCCCGCGGCGACGGCGAACGCCGTCACGATGGGCAACAGCGCGTTCCGTGCGGCGTGTTTCAGCATCACCGCGAAGTCACTGATCCCTTTCAGCTCCGCGAAGTCGACGAAGTCCTCGTTCATCACTTCGAGCATGCTGTTTCGCATCAGCAACGCGGGCAAGCTGTAGAAGTAGAACGCCTGAATCAACGCCGGGAGGATCAGGTGTCGCAGGAAGTCCGGGCTGGTGAACTGTGCCAGTTTGCTCGAGTAGGTCACGCCGGGTTGTGACATCGACCCCGCGGGCAGCCAGCCGAGTTTGAACGAGAACAGCCAGATGCCGAGCAGTCCGGTCCAGAACACCGGCGCGCTTCGGGAGACCAGCGCGAAGACGACGCCGATCCGCTCGCGTTTCGTCCCGCGGTTCCACGCGAGGTAGGCCCCGAAGGGGACGCCGATCAGGTACGCGAGGATCACCGAGGTCCCCATCAGGACGAGCGTGTTCCAGATGCGGCTCCGGATGATCCGCCAAACCGGGTCGCCGGTGATGTAGGAGAGCCCGAAGTTGAACGTGACGAGGTTCGTCATGTACTTCCAGTACTGGACGTGGACCGGCTGGTCGAGGCCGAACGTCGCGCGGATCTGGGCCGCTTGCTCCTGTGTGAACCCCGTCCCGATGTACGCCGCGAGCGGGTCGCCCGGCGCGGCACGGAACAGGAAAAACAGCATCGTCGCTATCGCGAAATAGAGGACGACGATCTGAATGATACGCCTCGTTACGAATTCTTTCAATCCCATAATAGTGCGAAATGGAGGGTGTTAGTTGCCGACTTCGGTCTTGTCGGCGGGCATGTAGAGCATACCGTCGCTCTCGTCCCAGACGAAGCCAGCCTCGATGAGTTCGTTCGCGGCGGCCTGCAGACTGAACTCGTAGCGTTCGAGTTCGTCGTTGTGCCACGAGTCCAGCGCCGAGGATACCAGCGAGTTCGGCGCGATGCTCCCCCAGCCGCTGTAGATGTCGTTCACGATCGTTTCCTTGTCGAAGCGGTGGTTCATCGCGCGGCGGAACCCGTCGATGTGGAACGGCGGGCGGTCGTTGTTGTAGGAGATCTGTTTGAACCCGACCGTCGTCGTCGACGCCATGCTGAGGCTGTCGTTCTGCTCGACGCGGTCCTGCAGCACGTCCTTGTCGCCACGGTAGTTCGCCAGCATGTCGAGGGTCCCGTTCTCGAGTTGGGTCAGCATCGTCTGGACGCTGGGGATGATGCGGGAGTTCCGGGCCTCGTAGGCGACGGGGTCGAAGTGGTCGTCGAAGCGCTCCAGACGGACCTCCTCGGACGGCTTCCAGTGGACGAACTCCATCGGCCCCGACCCGAGCGGGGTGTCCTCCTGGTACAGCATCGGGTTGTCGACGTCCATCCGGTTCTCGATGATGTCGGTCCACTTGTGCTTGGGGATGATGGCGATGCGGCCCATCGCCGCCATCGGGAACGGCGCGTAGTGGTAGTCGAAGCTGAACTCGACGGTGTAGTCGTCGACGACCGTGATCTCGTTGACCGGTTCGACCGGCCCCGAGAAGTACGTCGAGTAGTTGCGGTGGATGTCGTAGCTGTACTTGACGTCCTCGGCGGTCAGGTCCTCACCGTCGTGGAACGTGTGGCCCTGTTTGATCGGTACCTCCAGGGTGGTGTCGTCCTTCCAGTTGAACTCCTCGGCCAGCCGAGGTGCGGGCAGTGCGGACTCGTCGGGCCACGCCAGGCGGTCCCAGATCATCCGGTGCTGGATCATGTCGATCTCGCCGGACTGGTCGAAGGGGTTGAGCGCCTGCAGTTCCTGGTCGTAGGCGATGTTGAGGTCCGTCCGGTCGCCCGTGGGCTCGATGTTCGAGAACGTCAGCATGTTCACCGCGCCCATCCCGTTCAGTTCGACGACGCCCTCCCAGCGTTCGCTGTTCCACGGGATCGTCTTGTCGGGGTACATCAGGAACGTGCTCGGCCCGCGCTCGTGGAAGATCCGTTGGGTCTCCTTCACTAGCTCCTCGCGAGCCGCCTGGTCCAGTTCCTCACGCTGGGCCATCACCTTCTCGTCGTACTCGTCGTCCTCCCAGAAGTAGTAGTTGTACCCCTCCTGGAAGCTCGAGTGGCCCATCTGGACCGAGAACTCGTCGGGGTCCAATCGGGACGGGCGTCCGACCATCTGCCAGAACGTCATGTCCCAGTCGGTGCCGTCCCAGACGGTCGAGGACTGGGAGGGCCACGTCATCGTCTCGACGGTCGTGTCGATGCCGAGCTTGGCGATCTCCTCGCTCACGAACATCGACGTCTCGTGGTCGTCGGGCTGTGCGTCTGGTGGGTTGACGATGAGCGTGAGTTCGGGGATCGCCTGTGCGTCGTCCAGATCGCCCTGTGCGACGACGTTCTCGGAGGGGACCTGGAACCCGTCCATCTCGACGGTGTCGCCGTCACCGCCGGCGACCGTCTCGCTGTCCGTGCCCTCGCCGCCGCTGTCACCGTCCCCGGCACAGCCGGCGAACGAGGCGAGCGTTACCGTCGCTCCAGCCACACCGGTCTTTTTCAGAAAGTTACGCCTTGGCAGTCGGTTGTCAGGTTGCTCTTTGGCCATGGGCTACCGATTGGTTCTCCGTGTCATGGTACATAGTTCCTTGGGTTGGTCTCACATGTCGAAGGCCGACTACAACGGTAGCGGCGACTGAAAGCGGCTTCGGGCCACTTTCGGCCGCTTCAGCGGCGGCCCCCGGAGCCTGGCACAGAGCTATGAGGGTGGAACTGTTCCTGCTGGGCATGCGAGCCGTACACATAGTCGATAGTGGCGCGCCCGAGGACGTACTGGAAGTCCGCGACATCCCACGGCCCGAGCCGGGTCCCGACGAGGTACGCCTCGAAGTGCGAGCCTGCGCGCTGCAACACGCCGACGTGTTCGCCCGCACGGGCCACCCCGAAATCGAGGACGAGTTCCCGAAGCGCCCCGGCACAGAGATGGCCGGCGTCGTCGACGCCGTCGGCGCGGGCGTCGACGACTGGGCGGTGGGCGACCGGGTGAACGTCTACCACCACGTGAGCTGTGGGGAGTGTGAGTTCTGCGAGCGGGGCGAACAGACGATGTGCCCACACGACCGGAAGTTCGGGAGCGACTTCCCGGGCGGACTGGCCGAGTACGCTATCGTCCCCGGGGCGAACCTCGAACCGGTCCCCGACCACGTCGAGATGGAGACGGCCGCGGCGTGGCCGTCCTCGTTCACGACCGCGTGGCGGATGCTCGTGAGCGGCGGGGGGCTGGCGCCCAGCGAGACGGCGCTGATCCTCGGCGCCAGCGGCGGCGTCGGCCACGCCGCGCTCCAACTGGCCGACCGGGTCGGCGCCGAAGTGTACGCGACGACCTCCGCCGACTGGAAGGCTGACCGGGCGTCGACGTGGGCGGAATCGGTGATCGACTACACCCGGACGCCCTTCGACGAGCGCATCGTCGAACTCACCGACGGCCGCGGTGTCGACCTCGTCGCCGACCACGTCGGCCAGGAGACGTGGCAACAGTCCATCGACAGCCTCGCGACCGGCGGCCGCATGGTGATCTGTGGGGCCACTTCGGGCGCGGACCCGGACATCGACATCAGGTCGCTCTATCAGCGCCACCGCCGTATCCTCGGCACCCCGATGGGGAGCCGGCAGGACTTCCGAGACGTGGGGCGGCTGATCGCCCGTGGGGAGGTCAGCCCCGTCATCGACCGCGTGCTCCCGCTCGACCGGGTCGCTGAGGGCCACCAGGCCATCGAGAACCGCGAGGTGTTCGGCAAGGTCGTCGTGACGCCGAACCGAGAGTAGGCGACAGACGGGGCCACACGAAGCTTTTTGTGGTGTGGATTGACTTACCAAGACGATGTCTCAGCAGCCCCCCAGCGAGAAGCCGCTGGACTCCTACGAGTCAGAACTCACGGAGTCCGTATCGATAGACGAACCGTGGGCGCTCCTCGAGGAGTTCGCGGAACTGGTGCGCGTCTCGGGTACCGAGGACGAACGCCGCGCCGCGCGGTACCTGACCGACCGGCTCGAGGCGTTCGGCGTCGAGTACGAACGCTACGACCCCGAACTCTACATCAGCCAACCACACAGCGCGTCGATAACCGTCGACGACGGCGTCTTCGAACCGGGCCCGGTGAAGACGGTCGCGTTTTCGGCGGCGACGACGGTGACGGGTGAGCTCGTGTACGTCGGCGAAGCCGAGCAGAGCGACGTGGGGAACGACGACGACAGCCAGTACCACGCGGTGAACATCACGCGGCCGTACGCCGACGTGGACGACCTGAGCGGGAAGATCGCCCTCACCGCCGCGGGGAGCCTCTCGATCCGCGCGACCCGGGTGCTCGAAGAGAAGGGTGCCGCGGGCGTCATCGCCATCCACGAGAACGAACGCGAACCCCACGACGGGATCGCGAGTTCGGTCTGGGGGGGCGCACCGCCCTACGACGAACGGGAGCGGATCCCCGACGTCCCCATCGCCAACGTCACTCGGCCGGACGGCGACGAACTCCGGTCGTACGCCGACGCCGAGGCGACCCACGAGGTCACCCTCGAAACCGACGTGACGACGGACTGGATGGCGTGCCCCATCGTCGAGGCGCGCATCGAGGCCGGCGACGCCGACCCCGACAACGACGACTTCGTGCTGCTGCACGGCCACTACGACTCGTGGGGCGTCGGCATCGCCGACAACGCGACCGGCGACGCCGGGCTGCTCGAACTCGCCCGCGTCTTCGACGAGCACGCCGACGACCTGAAGCGGGACCTGCGCGTCGCGTGGTGGCCCGGACACTCGACGGGGCGCTACGCCGGCTCGACGTGGTACGCCGACGAGTTCGCCACCGACCTCGTTGAGGACTGTGTCGCCCACGTGGACATGGACAGCCCGGGCGCGAAGGGCTCGACTGAGTACGTGGATATGGCCTGCTGGATGCCGGAGATGCACGGCGTCGTCGCCTCGGCCATCGAGGACGCGACTGGGGCGCCCTACAGCGAGAACCGCCCCCGACGCGCGGGCGACTACTCGTTCAACAACCTCGGCCTCTCCGGGGCGTTCACGCTCTCCTCGAACATCCCCGCGGACGTGCGGGAGACCATGCGCTGGCACACCGTCGGCGGCTGTGGCGGCAACGCCGACGCCTGGCACCTCAGCACCGACACCCTCGACAAGGCGGGCAAACCCGAACTCGTCCGGGACATCCGGATGTACGCGGTGCTTGTCTCGCGGCTGCTCCGCTCGGACGTGCTCCCGCACGACCACGCGCGGAACGTCGAGCGCCACCAGTCCATCGTCGCGGACTACGACGACCTCGCGGGCGACGCGTTCGACTTCGGGCCCACGCTCGACGCGCTGGAGGAGGTCGGCGACGCGGTCGAGGCGTTCCACGACGCCGTCGACGCCGGCGAGGTCGATCCGACAACCGCGAACGAGACGATCAAGACGCTCTCGCGCACGCTCACTCGGCTCAACTTCGTCAGCGACGGCCAGTTCGAGCAGGACCCGGCGTACAACCGGCCGCCGTACCCCCGCTACGAGAACACGTCGATGTTCGAGCTGTACGACGAGGACGACGACGAGTACCGGTTCCTGCAGGTCGAACTGCAGCGAGCGCAGAACGACGCGGTGTTCGAACTGTCGCGGCTGCGAGACCAGCTTCCGAACTGAACGCTCCTGGGGCCCGAGGGCTCAGTCGAACAGGCCGTCGTCGAGTTCGACACCGAGCCCCGGACCCTCCGGGACCGCGACGTCCGGCTGCCGTGCGATCGGTCGGTCGACCGGGTCTTCTTCGATGAGGTTCCCGCCGAGCTCCGCCGCCGAGGAGAGCGTCGGGAGCACCGACGCGATGTGGAGGTTCGCCGCCACGCCGAGGGATGTCTCGAACGCGCTGACGAGCGTCACCGGGAGGTCGGCGTCGGCCGCGAGCTCCCCCATCCGGACGATGTCGACCAGCGAGCCCGCCTTCGCGAGTTTCGCACAGAACCCCGACACGGCCGACGGCTCGCGGGTGAGTTCACGGACCTCCTCGACACCGTGGATCGCCTCGTCGGCGAACACCGGTACCCCGCGTCCGGTGCGCAGCGAACGCAGATCACCCACGGCGTCGGCCGCTACCGGCTGTTCGTAGTACTCGATGAACGCTTGCCGGTCGATGCGGTCGACGGCCCGAACCGCCCGCTCGTAGGACTCCCACCCCGTGTTGGCGTCGGCCCTGACGAACGCCTCCCCGGGGTCGGCTCGGTCCGCCAACTCCCGCGTCACCGCGTTGATCCGCGCGGCGTCGCCGTCGAGGTCGCCGTCGACTTTGATCTTGAACGTTCGGAACCCCGCTTCGAACGCGTCGGCGACGTTCGCCGCGACCGTCTCCGCCGGGAGCGCGCCCGAAGCGAACGCCAGCGGGATCGAGTCCCGACGGGGCTGTCCGAGGAGGTCCCGGACCGGTACCCCGATCTGTTTCGCGCGGAGGTCGAGCAGCGCCATCTCGACGGCGGCACTCGCCCCCGGATTCCCCGGCAGTCGGGCCGCCAGATCACGGCAGGCCCCGAGGGCCGCGGGGACGGACTTGCCGTCGATAGCTGGGGCGAACTCCGACCGGACGATGGACGCCATCGTCTCGGCGGTGTCCCCCGTAAACCACTTCAGCGCCGAACCTTCGCCGTAGCCGGTCGCGTCCGCCGTTCGCACTCGAACGAACACGTGTTGGGTCGGGCTGGGGTCGTCGTAGGACGTCGGGAACGCGTCGGCGTAGGGGATCTCCCGCGCGACGGTATTGACACTCGTTATCACGCCTACACCAGTGGAAACCAGCGCGATAAGCGTTTCGCCGGTTCAGCTTGATAGTTACCACCATGCAAGCGTTCATATAGTTCGATTCGCAACCTCCGTCCGCATGAGCGAGGCAACCACCGACAGGAGCGCCCTGACCGAGGAGGAACGAGAGATCTTCGACACGATCGATATCGAGGAACCGTGGAACCTGCTGGAGGAGTTCGCGGAACTGAACCGGCTCTCGGGCACCGAGGACGAGCGCCGCGCGGCCGAGTACATGACCGGTCGGCTCGACGCACTGGGCGTCGAGCACCAACGGTTCGACCCCGAACTCTACATCAGCCAACCACACGACGCGACGATCCGGACGATCAACAAGACGTTCGAACCCGGGATCGTCAAGACCGTCGGCTTCTCGGCGTCGACGACGGTCCAGGCGGAAGTCGAGTACGTCGGGACAGCGAGCAGCGACCTCGTCGACGACGGGGTCGAGGGGCCACGCGAACCCTTCGCCGAACTGGACGACCTCGAGGGGCGGATCGCGCTCGTCGACGGCGGGAGCTTCTCCATCGGCGCCACGACGGTGCTCGAGGAGAAGGGTGCGGGTGGCGTCATCGCCATCCACGAACACCGCCGCGAGCCACACGACGGCATCGCGACGCCGGTCTGGGGCGGGGCACCCCCCTACGACGAACGGGAGCGGATCCCGGACGTACCCATCGCCAACGTCACGAAACACGACGGCGGGATCCTGCGGGACTGGGCCGAGAGCGAGGAGGGGTTGGAACTCGAACTCTCGACGGAGCTTACGACGGACTGGATGGCGTGTCCCATCGTCGAGGCGCGCATCGAGGGGAAGGCCGATCCCGACAACGACGACTTCCTCCTGCTGCACGGTCACTACGACTCGTGGTACGTCGGGATCACCGACAACGCCACCGGCGACGCCGGGATGCTCGAACTCGCCCGGGTGTTCAACGAACACGCCGACAAACTGAAACGCGACATCAGGATCTGTTGGTGGCCCGCACACTCGACGGGCCGCTACGCCGGGTCGACGTGGTACACCGACGAGCACGCCGTCGAGATCGCCGAACGCTGTGTCGCACAGGTGAACATGGACAGCCCGGGGGCGAAGGACTCCGCCGAGTACACCGACATGTCCTGTTGGACGCCCGAGGCACACGGGTTGGTGACCGACACCATCGACGACGTGGCGGGGATCCCCTCCGCGGAGCAGTTCCCGCCGCGTGCGGGCGACTACTCGTTCGACAACATCGGCGTGACCGGGTTCTTCATGCTGGGGTCGAACATCCCGAAGGAGATCAGGGACGAGCGCGGCTACCACCCCGTCGGCGGCTGCGGCGGCAACTCCGATGCGTGGCACGTCTCGACCGACACGCTCGACAAAGCCGGGAAGGACGAACTCCTGCGGGACATCCGCATCTACGCGGTCAGCATCCTCCGGGTCCTCAACGCTGAGCTACTGCCGTTCGATCACACCCGCTACGCCGACCGGCTGATCGACGTGGTCGAAGAGTACGACGAGGTCGCCGGCGACGCGTTCGACTTCGGACCGACCATCGACGAACTCGCCGAACTCCGCGAGGCGATCGAGTCCTTCCGGGAGCGCGCCGAAGCCGGCGACATCCCGCCCTCGGTCGCGAACAACGCCATCACCGAGCTTTCGCGGACGCTGACCCGACTCTACCTCGTCGAGGACGGCCAGTTCGAACAGGACCCGGCGACGAGTCGGGACCCCGTTCCGCGGTACGATCCGGCACACGAGTTCGCCCGCCTCGACGGCGACGAGCGCCGGTTCTTGGAGGTACAGATGAAACGGGCCCAGAACGACACCGTCCACGAACTCCGACAGGCACGCCGACGGCTCCCCTAACCGGGACTCCTGTCGGTCGGCCCGCCATTCGGTAGCCGGTTCCGGAGAGCGGAACGGGGGCAGTGGCTGTCGAGCGGCGAACGACGATACCGCTGCGACCCATATTTTCCGGGTTTTCGGGCTTGAGGCGAAACTTTTCGGCCACATCCGGTGGACGTGAGCTACCTACCGGCCCGGCATCCATCCATCTCTGACGCGCTCGGCGCCGAACAGGCGGCTTCGACGTGGTGTTATCGCAGACACATGTCGTGTACTGATCCGGAATTATTGTTCTGCTAACGGGGAAGTCAGAGACTACCGTTACAGTCGTACTGTTGTAACGGTAAGCTACCACCCACTCCATACCCGGGAATAGTTTCGATATACGGAACAGATATCCCGATAAACGGTGATCCGCGGCGCTGCTACAGCAATCGGATGTTCAGTTCCACTTCCTTCTTCGCGTCGAGGAGGAGCTCCGCGTACTCCTCGTTACCGCTGCCGACGCGGTTGACCGGGCCCGAGATCCCCAGCGCGCCGACGACGCCGTCGTCCGTGTTCTCGATCGGGACGGAGAGGGCACCGAGGCCCTCGACGGTCTCCTCGTTGTTGACTGCGTAGCCGCGGTCCCGGACCAGATCCAGTTCGTCGAACAGCGCGTCCGGGTCGGTGATCGTGTTCTCGGTGATCCCTTCGAGTTCGCTCCGGTCGATGTACGTCTCGACGGCCTCCCGTGGCCACGTCGAAAGGATCGCCTTCCCACCGGCGGTCGAGTGGAGCGGCCGGAACGTTCGTGCGTCCGACCGCGAGAACAGCCCGTTCCGGCCCGTCTCCTTGAACAGGTACACCAGGCGGTCCTCCTCGTCGGTGCTGAACTGGACGAACTCCTCGGACTCCTCGGCGAGGTCACGGACCTTTCGTTTGATCATCGGGTACGCCGGGTCACGCAGTTGGATCCGGTTGGCGTAACTGAGGAACTCGAAGGAGAGGCGGTAGATCCCGTCCTCCCGCACCAGATAGCCGGCCGACACGAGCGTCGAGAGGTGGCGGTGCATGGTGCTCTTCGGAACGTCGAGGCTCTCGGACACCCGCGTGAGCGAGACGGGTTCGTTGTCCCGGATGAACTCCAAGATTCGGAACGAGCGCTCGACGGACTTCAGGGAAGGTGAGCCGTCCGGCATGGGTCAGTTCCCCAGTGCCACGGCGCCAACTTATACGTTCTGCTGAGCGGAACGGTGATTCTGTTCGATCGGACGGCCGCCGACGCTCGCGAGTTCCCATCTCCCGGACCCGGTCACCGTCACCGACTCGTCAGCGACTGGGAGCGGGGCGTCTGCTCGGGGGTGTAGCCCACGACACGCTCGGAAGAACTATTCATGTGGCGTAATAGCGTAACCCATGGTTACGCGAAAGCAGTACGACGGGTACGAGCCGTACGACTACCTCGAGGCCGGCGAGGACTACGAGGCGTTCGCGACGCAAGCGGACCCACACTTCTTCGGGGAACCGTACAGCATCCCGCTGGACGACGACGAGGCGGCACGCGCCGAGCGCCTCGGGGCGGAGGAGACGGTCGTCTCGCTGCACGAACACGCGTTCTACTTCCCCGAGAACATCGAGGAGATCGACGACTACTGCCGGCAGGGGCGGGCGATGACCGCCTACCACGCGTTGGCGGCGTCGAACCTCGACGCGGTGTTCGACTGGCACCTCGACGGCGTGCTCCGGATGCACTCGAAGAACGGCTGGAAGTTCTCGGAGGTCGTTCACGACCTCGGGATCAGGGCTGCTGACATCGCGAAACAGGATTTCGTGGTCCGCGCCGGGAGCGTCGACGACATCCGTGCGGCCCACGAGAACGGGCAGGTCGCCATCGTCCCGAGCATCGAGGGCTGCATGATGATCGAGAACGAGATCGATCGACTCGACGTCCTCTACGGGCTCGGGGTCCGTGCGTTGGGCATCACCTACAGCGAGTCGAACGCCCTCGGAACGGGGATCAACGACGAGGACAGCGACGGGGGGCTGACGAGCTTCGGCGAGGACGCCGTCGAACGGATGAACAAACTCGGCATCCTGATCGACCCGAGCCACGCGAGCAGGCAGACGACGCTCGACACCTGCGAGGCGAGTACGGACCCGGTGATGCTCTCTCACAACGGCGCACGGGAACTGCTCGACATCACCCGTCTCGACGAAGACGAGGTGCTCGAGGCCGTCGCGGACACCGGCGGCGTCATCGGGATCCAGAGCGCACCACACAACGTCGCCTCCCCGGACCACCCGAAACACACGATCGAGTCGGTGATGGACCACTTCCAGTACGTCGAGGAGCTGGTCGGCATCGACCACGTCTCGTTCGGCCCGGACACGCTGTACGGCGACCACGTCGGCCTGCACAAGTACATGGGGAAGAACTACGACAAGTACCCCGACTGGCAGGAAATCGAGTTCGACTACGTCGAGGGGATGGAGAACCCCACCGAGGCGTGGCACAACATCGTCCGGTGGCTCGTCCGTGAAGGCTACAGCGACGAGGAGATCCGCAAGGTCACCGGCGGAAACACGCTGCGAGTGCTCGAAACGGTCTGGTAGCGCGGCTGTCGCCGATCGCTCGCAACGAGTTCGAACGCGGAAACTTTCCGATATCTCGGCGCGCCGGCACCGGCACGTGTCTGAGTCGGCGCCTCAGTTGAGCGCCGAGTAGCCGACGACGCCGGAGACGCCGATGAGGCCGACGCCGACGGCGATCACCATGAGCTGGTCGAACGTCGACGCCAGCAGCCCCGAGAACGCGCCGAACACGGCGAAGGAGAACCCCAGCGCGGCCAACAGGGCGGCGACGCTCAGCGTCACGAGGAACAGTTTCTGGCCGCCGGCAGCGATGAGTCGACTCAGTGGGTTCGAAGCGTTCGCAGTCATCGAGTAATCACGTGGCTCGGTGCCACATAACGGTGTCGGCGCGGCGGCGGGCCGCGCCGTAGTCGCACACGGATGCCGCCGACCGTCACCGCGCCTTAGTCGTACAGGTGACAGGCGACCTGTCGCCCGTCCTCGAACTCGACCAGCTCCGGCCGGTCCAGTTCACACGGCGTCGTGAACGCGTCTTCCAGCCGGTCGGCCGCCGCCCCGTCGTCGCCGTCGGCGAGCGCCGTCAGGGCGTCGTCGACGACCGACTCGGCCTCGGGGTCGACGAACTCGCCGTCGAAGCGCCGGGCCTTGATCGCATCGGCGACCGACGCGGGGTCGTCCGGGTCGGCGCTGTCCTGCCGGGCGCGGGCGACCCGCACCGTGCCGGCGTCGATGGCCTGCCGCAGGTCCATCAGTTCGCGGAACCGCCCGTCGGCGAACTCGAACTCCGCCGGCGGGATCACGGCCGGACAACGGGTGTGGAACCGACAGCCCGACGGCGGATCGCGCGGCGACGGTGGGTCGCCGCCGATCTCCGCCGGTTCGCGCTCGACCGTCGGGTCCGGCACGGGAACGGAGTCGACCAGCGCCTTCGTGTATGGGTGTTTCGGGTCCTCCACGATCCGGTCGGTGTCGCCGGTCTCGACGAACTCGCCGAGGTACATCACGCCGGTCCGGTCGCTGACGTTCCGGATCAGGCTGAGGTCGTGGCTGATGATCGACAGCGTCAGCCCCTCGTCCCGCCGGAGTCGCCGGAGGATGTTGAGCACGCTCGCCCGGATGCTCACGTCGAGCATCGACACCGGCTCGTCGGCGAGGAGGAAGCGCGGGTCGACGACCAGCGCCCGCGCGATGGAGACACGCTGGCGCTCACCGCCGCTGAGTTGGTCCGGGAACCGACTCAGGTACTCCTCGGCCGGCGAGAGGCCCACCTCTTCGAGCGTCGCCCGTGCGACCTCGATCCGCTCGGTGTAGGTCAGGTCGTCGTCGAGCAGCGCCAACGGCTCCGTCAGCGTCTGCTGGATCGTCATCCGCGGGTTCAGGCTCTCGAAGGGGTCCTGGAAGATGACCTGTGCGGCCCGGCGGAACTCCTCGTTGGGGATGTCGCCGATGGCCTCGCCGTCGAGGGACATCGTTCCCTCCGTCGGCTGGTGGAGGTTCAGCATCGTCCGGCCCAGCGTCGACTTCCCGCAACCGGACTCGCCGACGATACCGAATATTTCGCCCTCCTTCACGTCGAAGGAGACGCCGTCGACTGCTTTCACCGGCGTCGGCTCCCGACCGAGGATGGAGTCGAGCAGCCCCGACTCGGCGTCGAAGTACTTCTTCACGCCGTCGGCGGCGAACACCGTCTCGTCGCCGGGTTCGACGGCGTCGCCGCCGCCGGCGATGCCGCCCCACGTCTCGGGGTCGGCGGCGTCCTCGCGCAGGCGCTCCACGTCGTCGACGTAGTGACAGCGCGAGCGGTGGCCGTCGGCGTCGCTCCCGGCGGCGTTCGGGTCGGCGCCGTCGTCGACGGCGGCGAGTTCGGGCCGGTAGCTCTCGCACTCCTCGGTCGCGAACGGACAGCGCTCGACGAACGGGCAGCCGGTGTGTTCGCCCTTCAGCTCCGGGGCGGTCCCGGGGATGTCCACGAGGTCGCGGTCCGGGTCGGTGATATCCGGGAAGGAGTTCGCCAGCCCCATCGTGTAGGGGTTCGAGGGGTCGGTGAACACCTCCTCGGCGGTGCCGACCTCCATGAGTTCGCCGGCGTACATCACGCCAACGTCGTCACAGATCTCGGCCATCACGCCGATGTCGTGGCTGATCACCAGCACCGCCACGCCCATCTCGGCCTGCAGTTCCGCGAGTTCCGAGAGGATCTCGTCCTGCACGACCACGTCCAGCGCCGTCGTCGGCTCGTCGGCGATGATGAGGTCCGGATCGCAGGACATCGCCATCGCGATGACCGCGCGCTGGAGCATGCCGCCGGAGAACTCGTGGGGGTAGTCGTTCAGCCGGTCGGGGGTGAGGCCGACCTGCTCGAAGAGGTCCTCGGCGTGGGTCTTGGCCTCGTCCTGGCTCCGGTCGGTGTGGAGTTGGATCACGTCGAGGATCTGTGAGCCGACCGTCTCGACGGGGTTGAGCGCGTTCATCACGTTCTGGGGGATCGTCGCGATCTCGTCCCAGCGCGCCGCGCGCAGTTCGTCGTCGGACACCTCGGTGAGGTCACGGCCGTCCTTCCGGACCGAGCCGCCGGTGACCTCGCCGTTGTCGTCCAGCAGCCCGATCAGCGAGCGGGCGGCGGTGGTCTTCCCACAGCCGGACTCGCCGACGAGGCCGAACGTCGTGCCCGCCTCGATGGAGAAGCTCACGTTCTGCACCGCGTGTACGTCGGCCTCGTCGTCCATGCGGTAGGTGATCGAGAGGTCCTCGACTTCGAGGACCGTCTCGTCGTCCGGTTCGTCGGGCGTCGTGGGTGTCGTCGCGCTGCTCATGAGTTACCTCCGGGGTTCATCACGTCTTCGAGGCTGTAGCCGATGAAGTAGAACGACGCCGCCAGCAGGGCGATCATCAGCCCCGGCGGGATGAGCCACCACGGCGCCGTGTAGATGTAGCCTTCCACCTGTATCCACTGGAGCATCGTGCCCCAGGAGACCTGCGTGAAGTCCGCCAGCCCCAGGAACGCGAGGCTCGCTTGGATCAGGATGGCGAAGGCGGCGTCCTGTGCGAGGTAGATGAACCCCAGCGGCAGGACGTTCGGCAGGATGTGACGCCACATGATGCGGAAGTCGCTGGCGCCGCTCGCCTCGGCCGCCTCGATGAACGGCCGCTTCGACAGCGAGAGCACCTGTCCACGGATCACGATGGCGTTGTTCAGCCACGACTTGGCGACGATGCCGAGGATGATGTTCGTCGTCGTCACGCCGTTGATGAACACCAGCACGATCACCAGCGGCAGGAACGGCAGCCCGTACATCACGTCGACGACGCGCTGGATCCCCTCGTCGACCCACGTGTTGCTGTAGAAGCCGCTGATGATGCCCAGCGGCACGCCGACCAGCGAGGAGAGGACCCCCGCGGCCAGCCCGATGAACAGCGCGGTGCGCGAGCCGTAGATCAGCTGTGTGAGGATCCCGTGGCCGAGGCTGTCGGTGCCCAGCGGCGCGAAGAAGGGGTCCCCGAACGCCGGCGGGTGGGGCAACTGCCCGGCCTGTTGGAAGGTGGGGTTGTTCCCGAACGCCTGCCACTCCAGTGGGTGCGGGGCGATGTACGGCGCGAAGATCGCCACGAAGGAGATCGCCGCGATGATGAACAGCCCCGTCACGCCGAGTCGGGACTCGGTGAACTGGTCCCACGTCCGTCGGACGCCGACGGCGAAGGGGTAGAGTCGCTCGCGGAGTTGGCTTTGCGTGCCCGGCTCCGTGTCGGCGTCGGCGGTTTCGGCCGCCATCAGGCCTCACCCCCGAACTCGATCCGCGGGTCGATCATGGTGTAGACCACGTCCGTGATGAGCCGCAGGACGATGATGATGACCCCGAGCGTGTAGAACGCCGCCAGCGCCGTCGGCAGGTCCTTCGCGAAGATGGCGTCGACGAGCAACTCGCCGATGCCCGGCCACGAGAACACCGTCTCGACGATGACCGAGCCGTCGATCATGAACGCGATGCCGATGATGGCCTGCGTGACGACCGGGATCAGCGCGTTCCGGGCGCCAAAGCGGGTCATCACGGTCGGCTCGTCGTACCCCTGTGCGCGGGCGAAGTCGACGTAGTCGGCGTCGACCACGTCCTGCATCGTCGTCCGCATGATGAGCATCGGCCCGGCCCAGCCCACCAGCGCGAGCGAGAGCACGGGAATGGTCATGTGCAACAGGAGGTTGAACACCGCCTCGAACCACGCGAAGCTGGTGGTGTACGGCGGCACCATCGAGCCGCTGGGGAACCAGTTGAGTTCGTAGGAGAACACCCCCACGAGGATCCACGCCAGCCAGAAAAAGGGGATCGAGTACATGAACAGCCCCGTGGTGAACCCCGCGAGGTCGGTCTTCGACCCGCGGTTCCAGCCGAGGTATGTCCCGATCACCGTGCCCAGCGAGTACTGCAGCATGAACGCCGGGGCGAACAGCACGATCGTCGGCACCAGTCGCTCGACCAGTCGCTCGCGGACCGGTTCCAGCGTCTGGACCGAGTAGCCGAAGTCGAAGAACGTCACCGACGTGATGAACTCGACGTACTGGAGCCAGATGGGTTGGTTCAGGCCGAAGCGCTGCTCGATGTTCTCGATCTGTTCGGTCGTCATCCCGGGACCGATCAGCGCGTCGATCGGACTGCCCGGCATGGCGTGCATCAGGGCGAACAGCAGCGTCGCCAGCACGTAGACGGTGAGGACGCTGATCGCCACCCGCCGGAGGAGATATCTTCCAGTTATTTGGACCATTGAGTGGGTGGAGGGGGAGTCAGGCCTGTCGGACGTTCAGGTACGTCCACGGGTTCTGCGTGATGCCGCCAGGGAGCTTCACCCAGCCGGTGTAGGCGTTCGAGGAAGCGTGGAGCCGGTTGGGGTACTCCGTCACCAACACGGGCTGGTCCTCGTAGACCTGCGCCAGCGCTTCCTTGGTGGCCTGCTGTTGTTCCTCGGGCTCGTAGGTCGTCTGGACCGCCGAGATGAGGTCGTCGGCGTTCGTGTACCCCATCGGGTTGAGGTTCACGTTGTCGCTGCTGGAGTCGGCGTCGACGCTGCTGCTGGTGAGCCAGAAGCCCATGTACATGTGGGGCTTGGGCATCCAGATCCAGCCCGAGGACCACATGTCGAAGTCCTCCTGTCCCCAGATGAGGGAGTTCTGGCTCCCTTCGGCGACCGGTTCGGTCTCCGCCGGGATACCGACCTCGTTGAGGTTCTCGACGAACCGTGCGCCGGCCTGTGCCTCGACGGGCGCGGTACTCGGCGGCGTGATGACGAGGCTGATCGGCCCCTGGCCGGCGTCGCCGGCGTTGTTCGTGTGGGCCTCCGTCAGCAGTTCGCCGTCGACACGGATCTCCTGGTCGCCGGTGACCTGCGGCGACTCGACGGAGCCGAACGTGTAGTCGTGTTCGCCGTCGGCGTTCTCGAGGAACTCACGGGCCCGCTCCACGTCGAGTTGGCCGTCCTCGGTCATGTAGGGGCCGTGTTGGATGGGGCTGTCGAAGCTGTCGGGGCGCCACGGGTCGTACACCTTCGCGGCGACGTAGTCGCCGGTCTCGGTCATGCCCCGTCGCAGTTGGCTCTGGAGGTAGTTGAACGGGTAGATGAACCCCAGGCTCTGCCGGAACGGCTTGTCGTCGAACGGCGTCCGGCGCATGTTGTGGGCGATGTAGTTGTAGCCACGCGCTCGGGAGTTCCACACCTTCGCGGAGTCGGCGTCCTGTAGCTGGAACGCGCGGTTGGGGGCGATGGAGTTGTACGTCAGGTCCACGTTCCCCTGGCGGAGCTCCTCGACCAGCGTCGTCATGTCGCCGAAGACGCGGAACCGGAGGCCGTCGACGTAGGGACCCTCGTGGATCTCGTCGGGCATCAGGTCGGGGTTGCTGTTCAGTTCGTACCAGTTCCCCGGACTGGAGTCCGACCACTCGAACCCCTGGGCGCCGATGAGTTCGTCGGGGGAGTACTGGGTGTAGTCGTCGACCTCCTGCCAGACGTGGGCGGGCAGGAGCGGCACCGCGAACACGCCGGTCTCGGGCGTGAACACCGCGGCCGTCGACGCCTCGAGTTCGAAGCTGAGTTCGTACTCGCCGGTGGCTTCGATGCTGGCGATCTGGTTGGTGTTCGACTCGTAGCGGTGGCCGGAGTTGTCCATCAGGTACTGGAACCACCACGCCACGCCCTCGGCGTTCAGCGGCTCGCCGTCGGACCACTGGAACCCCTCGGTGAGCGTGACCTCGCCGGTCAGGGAGTCGGGGTCGAACGACCAGTCGTTGAACACGTACGGGTGGGTGTTGTCCACGTCGGCGGGGTCACGGACCGTCGGGTACGGGTAGAGGCGGTCCATGATGGCCCACGCGTCGGCGTCGGACGTCACGAGCGGGTTGAACGCTTGTGGCTCGGCGCCGAGGCCGACGACCGGGCGGCCGCCGGTCTGGACGTCCTCCTCCGTCGAGAGCGGGGTCCCCTCGGCGGTGCTGCTCGGTTCGTCGGTGGCGCTGTCGGTGCCGTCACCGTCGCCGCCGCCGGTACAGCCGGCGAGGCCGATGGCGCCGCCGACGACGCTGTATCGGAGTATCGACCGCCGGTCTATCAACTGCTGGGGGTCTGGGCTGTCATCAACCATGGGACTCTAACACATGGGTTCGACGCACCCACCATAAGTCTTAGCATACCTCCCCCCGTAGGGGGGGTCACAAACCCAACCCCGCGGCCGAAAAAGGCCCGAAACCGGGGTCAGAGGTGCTCGTCGAACCACGCGCGGGTCTGCTCGACCGAATCGCGGCGGTTCGCCTCGTCGCGGAAGCCGTGACCCTCGTTCTCGTAGATGGTGGCGTCGAAGGGGACCGGCCCGTCGTCGAGTTCGTCGATGAGTTCCTCGGCCTGATTGATCGGGACGCGCTCGTCCTCGGCGCCGTGGAGCACGCGCAGCGGCGTCTCCACGCGGTCGAGGTTGAACGCCGCGCTGGCCGCGCGGTAGAGGTCCTCCTGCTCGTCGGGGGTGCCACCCATGTCCCGCTCGGTGAGCAGGCGACCGACGCGATCGACCTCCTCGTAGTCGGTGAACTGGTTCGAGACGCCGTACCACTCGACGCCGGCGTCCCAGACCTCGGGGTAGCGCGTGATGCTCATGAGCGTCATGAAGCCGCCCCACGAGCCGCCGTAGATGCCGACGCTGTCGGTCGTGTAGGGCAGTGAGCGCACGTACCGGGCCGCCTCGCGGGCGTCGTCGACCTGCCCGCCGTGCCAGTCGCCCATGGAGAGCTCCTGGAACGGTCGCCCGTAGCCGCCCGAGCCACGGAAGTCGATGGCGAACACGACGTAGCCGTGGGCCGCGAGGTACTGCTCGATGGGGTGCCAGCCGTCGCCGTACTGGAAGTGGCCGCCGCCGTGGACCTGCACGAGCGTCGGCGCGGGGTCGTCCTCGGTGACGCCCTCGGGCTTGTAGAGGTAGCCGTTGACGTAGCCGCCGTCGAAGCTCTCGTAGGTGACGTTCTCGGGGACGATGACGCCCTCCGGCACCTCGGGGTCGCGGAGTTGCTCCTCGTGGCCTCCCGCGGTCGGGATGGCGCGCGGGTGGGGCGGTAGCTCCGCCTCGGCGTAGGAGAAGCCGAGGTACTCCCCGTCGGGCGAGAGCGCCACCGGGCCGGCGCCGAAGACGCCGTCGTGGACGGTCACACGGGTCGGGATGCCCCGGGCGTCGCTCTCGTCGTGGAGCAACATCGCTTCGAGTTGCTGCTTGCCGCGCTCGCGGGTCGGGAAGAACAGCCGGTCCTCGCCGTCCCAGAGGGGCTGCTGTACGTTGTACTGGTGGGAGGCCTCTACCGGGTAGATCTCCCGGTTACCCGTCCGGAGGTTGTGGACGTGCACGTCCTCGGAGTGACGGTACCACGGCTCCGCGACCTCCTTCGCGAAGAACGCGACCTTGTCGCCCGACGGCGACCACGAGGGAACCGCGGTCACGCTCAGTCCGCGGGTGAGCCGGTCGACCTCGCCCGTACCGACGTGGACGACGTGGGCCTCGTCGGCCCAGTCGCGGCCGTGCCAGTCGGCGGCGCCGACGAAGGCGATCCGGTCGCCCTCCGGCGACCACGAGGGCTCCCAGCGCTTGTCGTCGTGGGGGTTCGCGCCCTCGGTGATCCGTTCGAGGTTCGAGCCGTCGCGGTCGACGACCCAGATGTCGTTGCCGGCGTCGCCGCGGCCGGAGACGAACGCGATCCGGTCGCCGTCGGGGGAGAACCGCGGCGCGTTGTCGAAGGACTCACTCGGCGCCGGCGTCGACTCCTCGCCGGTCTCGGTGTCGAGGACGCGGACGTCGCCGCCGCGGGTGTAGAGCAGGTGGCGCCCCTCGGGGCACCAGTCGACTTGGCCCCAGCGCCCGGAGATGCGCTCGTCGAACGCCTTCACGCGCTCGGAGGCGTCGATGTCGAATCGGTAGTCGTAGACGGTGTCCTCGCCGCGCTCGCGCTCGACGTAGGTCAGCCGTCGGGGCGTGCCGGGGCGCCAAGAAACGGAGAGCGCGTCGGCGAGGTTCATCACGTCCGGATCGCTGGTCTCGGTCATCGCCGCTCACCCCCGTCGGCAGAGGCAGTTTTCGCCTCGGCGTAGGGGTCGCCGAACCCGATCTCGTCGAAGAACTCCCGGACCCGGTCGATGTACTGGTCGTGTTGGTCGAGGTTCGGCGAGTGGCCGCTCTTCTCGAAGATCACCAGCCGCGAGTCGGGCAGGAGGTCGGCGATCTCGACGCTGGCCTCCGGCGGCGTGATCCAGTCGTGGCGGCCGACCGTGACCAGCCCGGGGGCGTCTACGTCCGGCAGGTCGTCGGTGTAGTCCATGTTCGGGTAGGCGTTGGTGAACATCTCGTTGTGGGTCTCGTGGTGGAAGTCGCGCTCGGCGGTGGATTTCTTGGCGCCCGCCTCGTCGAACTCGTCGAGGTTCGGGGCGTACAGCGGCAGCATGCCGAGCCAGATGCGCTCGAACTCCGCGTCGGACTCGACGTTGCCGTCCATGACCGTCATGAACTCCTCCCACGTGATGTCGGGGAGGTCGAAGTGTCGGGCCTTCATGTCGTCCCACGACTCCCGGGCGTTCTCCACGGAGTTGTCCTCGTAGGCGTGGGAGGCGGCGGTGTCCCGGAGGACGAAGCCGTTGAACCGGTCCTCGTCGCTGAATCGGGTGGCGTACTCCTGAGTGATGAAGCCGCCGTAGGAGCCGCCGATCAGCACCACGTCGTCGAGGTCGAGGTGCTCGATCAGTCCGTGACAGTCCTTCGCGTACTGTGCGTTCGAGTAGGGCTCGGTCAGGCTCGACTGGCCACAGCCCCGGTGGTCGTACACCACCAGCCGGTAGGCGTCGGTGAGCGCCTCGAACGCTTCCTTCCCCTTCTGGTGGTCGCTGATACCCGGCCCGCCGTGCAGTGACACGATCGCGGGCGCGTCGTCCGGGCCGTGGACCTCGTAGTAGAGGTCGGCCCCGTTGATGTCTGCGTACATTACCTTCGGACTCAACTCTCGACCGGGTTGGGAAATAGCTTGTGTACCGGTGCCACATCCCACAATACCGGCAAACGGTGCCGGACCCGGCGCTACGTTGAAGGCGGCCCCACCGAACTGGGAACCGTATGCCACCACAGCACACACCCAATCCAGCGGCCCTCAGACAGTACGCAGAGCGACTCTCGCTGTCGATCGACGGCGACGAGGCGGCGGCGCTCGCCGAGCAGTTCGCCGAACAGGACGCCGTCCTCGACGCCCTCGACGCGCTCGTTCTGGACGACCCGCCGGAACGGGACTACTGGGACCCGGACCCCGAGGAGGACGAACTCGGGGGGTGGCTGACCCGCTGTGACGTGGCGCGCGATGGCGTCGGCGGGCCGCTCGACGGGCTGACCGTCGGGGTGAAGGACAACGTCGCCGTCGCCGGCGTGCCGATGACCTGTGGCTCCCCGCTGTTGACAGACCCGGCGTTCGTCCCGGCACGCGATGCGACCGTCGTGGACCGACTGCTCGATGCGGGGGCCCGGATCACCGGCAAGACCAACATGGACGAGTTCGCCTTCGGCGGCAGCCGGGAGAGCCTGCGCTTCCGACTCGCGCGGAACCCCCGCGACCCGGAGCGTCAGCCCGGGAGTTCCTCGGCGGGCAGCGGCGTCGTCGCCGCGACGGGGGAGGTGGACCTCGCCATCGGGAGCGACACCGGCGGCTCGATCCGGTTCCCCGCCGCGTGGTCCGGCGTGCCGGGGATCAAGCCGACCCGCGGGCTGGTGAGCCACGACGGGTTCGTCCAGTACGCGAAGACGCTGGACAACGTCGGTTTCCTCGCCCCGAGCGTCGAGAACCTCGCGCTGGGTCTCGACGCCGTCGCCGGTCCGGACCCGCGCGACGAGCGCACCTGCGGGCACGAGGCCGAGGAGTACGCCGCCAGCGTCGCCGACGCCGACCCGGCGGCTCTGACGATCGGTCTCCCCGAGGAACTGTTCGGGAAGGCCCCCGATCTGGACGAGGTGGTCCGCGAGGCCGTCGACGAACTGGAGGCCGCCGGCGCGAGTGTTCGCTCGGTGTCGATCACCGACTACGACTACTGGCTGCCGGCGTGGCTCGGGATCGGCATGACCGAGGTGGGGAACTACCTCGCGTCGAACGCCACGAACTACTGGTCGTTCTCGCCGGGCGACCCCGAACTCGCCGCGCGACTGCAGGAAGCGCGTGTCGCGGGTGAACCGGAACTCGGCGCGTCGCTCCAGGCCGCGATGCTCTACGCCGAACACCGGACCGCGACCGACGGCGACGCCGCCTACGCGCTGGCTCACGAGGCCCGCCGGCGCGTCGCGGCCGGCGTCGACGGCGCGCTCGCGGAGGTGGACGTACTCGCGTCGCCGACGGTGCCGAAGCTGGCGCCGACCTGGGACGAGGCCGTCGACGACCTGTTCGGCGCGCTGTCGAACACCGGGCCGTTCAACGTCACCGGCCACCCCGCCGTCAGCGTCCCCTGTGGCACCGTCGACGAACTCCCAGTCGGGCTCCAGTTCATCGCCCCGCGCGGCGCCGACGCGACGGCGCTCCGGGCGGGAGCGGCGTGGACGGGCCTCGACGGCTGAGTTTCGTGTGATGTTGTGACGACCCAAACGGCTAAGTGCGAGTCAGGCTCCTGTGAGAACCATGGGTGCCGACAAGCAGTACGACGGGTACCAGCCGTACGACTACCTCGAAGCCGGCGAGGACTACCGGACGTTCCCGCTGAGCAGCAAAACCGCGGGGTTCCCCCCGCGGGAAATCGAACTCACCAGTGAGGAGGAGGCGCGGGTCGACGACCTCACCGATGACACCGTGCTCTCGCTGCACGAACACGCCTTCCAGTTCCCCGACGACATCGACGAGGACCTGTTCGACTACATCCGTGAGGGGCGGATCCACACCGCCTACGAGTTCCTCGCGGAGACGAGCCTCGACGCGGTCTTCGACATGCAGTTGGACGGGCTCTCCAGCGTCCACTCGCTCAACGGGTGGAAGTGGGACGACATCACCCACGAGGTCAGCATGCGGGCCTGTGACCTCATGCACTCGGACTACGCCTTCCAGTGCCGGACTGTCGACGACATCCACCGTGCCCGGGAGGAGGGGAAGCTCGCGGTCGTCCAGTGTGTCGAGTCGGCGGCGATGATCGAGAACGAACTCGACCGGATCGAACAGCTCTACGGGATGGGCGTCCGCTCGATGGGGATCACCTACAGCGCCTCCAACGCGCTCGGTACCGGTGGCGGCGACATCCACGAGCGCGACGGCGGCCTGACCGGCTTCGGCGTCAAGGCGGTCGAGCGGATGAACAACGTGGGGATGGCCGTCTCGGTGAGTCACGCCAGCCCGCAGACCTCACTCGACGTGTGTGAGGTGGCCGAGAAGCCCGTCTTCGACACCCACGCGCTCGCACAGGGTGCGGGGATGGGCGCCCGCGGAACCTCCGACGAGGTGTTCGAGGCCATCGCCGACACCGGCGGGGTCGTCGGCCTGCTCTCCTCGACGCACCTGCCGGACATCGAGACGTACATGGAACACTTCGAGTACGTCGTCGACCTCATCGGCATCGATCACGTCGCGTTCGGGCCGGACGTGCTCTACGGCAACCACACCGAACTGCTCCGGGTGCTCTCGTCGTTCCACGGGATGGAACTGCCCGAGTCGACGCTCGAGAGCGAGTACGTCGACGGACTGGAGAACCCCACCGAAGCGTGGCAGAACATCCCGCGCTGGCTCGTCGCCAACGGCTACAGCGACGAGGAGATCCGCAAGGTGCTCGGCGGCAACGTCATCGACGCGCTCGAACAGATCTGGTAAGCCGGGGTCCGCTCCACGTCGTCCAACCCCTTCTCTCGGTTTTCCCAGAACCCATCTCCCAACGAGTGACACGGCTGTTCCGTGGCCGTCGTCGCCGCTCGGTCAGCGTCGCCGAAACCCACTGGACGCGGTTCGCACCACGGTCGATTCGCGGTCGAAGAAGCTCGCCGTGTGAGAACTATTCTCTCACATGTGGTTTGGATGGAACATCGAAACGGAAGCAAACGGGGCTGAATAAACGCCCATAGGCGTTTTCTGACTGCCGCTATCGGCGGAGAATGCACAGTCGACCCGCGGCAAACGAGCTGACAGCTTTTGCAGACACTACGTCCCGCAGTCACAGAACCGTTCGGCGTCGACAGCGTCCGCAAACGCAACCGTTGCACCACAGTCCGCACACGTCACGGTGACCGACACCGACGGCGACACCTCGCCACCGGCGTCGAGAGTCCCCTTGTTCACCAGCGACCTGACGGCGTCCCCGGCTTGGTCGGCCGCGTACTCCTCCAGAGCCTGGATCCGGTCTGCTTCCCAGTCGGACGGCGGCGCAGGGTCGCGTTCCTCGCCCAGACAGTCACGGAGGTGGGTTCGGACGACGCTGTAGGAGACGAAGTCGGCACGGAGGTCGTCGACGGCGACGCCACCGCGGCGCAGCAGGTCGGCCACGCCCTCGGCGGTGTCGTCGTCCGACAGTCGGTCGTACCGCGAGCGCGCCTCGCCGCCCCCGGTCGCCATGCCGACTCGCTCCATCTCCCGGCGAAGGAGCGTCGTGTTCAGCCAGTCGGCGAGGCGTCGGTAGCCCAGTCGCGCCTCGCCGTCGCCGCGCCAGCGCGCCACGAGTTCGGCGTCGAGGTGGCCGAGTCCCCGCTCGTCGAGCACGCGGCACACCTTACAGCCGTGATCGGTCATGGCCGGCGGCTACCCGCCCCGGGGACATATACCCCTCGCCGGGCTCAGCCGGAGTCCTCCCGCATCTCCTGTCGGTAGTAGTCCTCCAGATCGCTCCGGCGGTCGGTCACGACGATGAAGTCGATCTGATCGACACAGTCGTAGCCCCGTATCTCCGAGACCATCTCCTCGATGTGGGCCAGCGTCGGCGCCATCCCGACGCCGTAGATGTCGTAGGTGCCGATCCCCTTCGTGACGTGCCAGAACGGCAGTTCGGCGATCCGCTCGAACGCCTCGTCCTTGTCGCCGGGTCCGTCGGTCGCGCGCACGGAGATCCGAACGATCTCCCAGGTCAGCTGTTCGGGATCGAGCAGGAAGAACGGCGTCGTCGCCGCCATCAGGTCAGTCACGCGGCGACGAACACCCTCCGCGCTCATCTCGTAGCCCTCCTCGGCGAGCCGTCGGGAGAGCTTCTGATAGGACATCCGAGGGTCCTCCGAGAGGATGACCAGTATCTGCGTGTCGATCGCGTCGAAGGCGTCGAACGGGGATTCGGTCATGGGTGCTTTGTCGCCCAGGCGCGCATAATCCTGTCGACAGTGCCCACGGTTCACGGCCGAACGGCCGTTACAACTGTACGGGTGTAACGGAGGTTCGGGACGCGTAGTCCGCTCGTCTCGGTTCGCGTTGGGAGAACGACGGAGCGTCGAGAATCGGTTCTTCGCCGGTTTCGGTGTCGTCGGGAGACGGATGTATCGCAGCCCCGACCGTTCGATATCTCGCTATGAGGTTTATCGGTCAGATATCGGTAATCCGGTCGTAGCTGTCGTCGAGGGCGGCGGCGTCCCCCGGGAGCAGCGCGACGACGAGGAACTGGCCGTAGTCAGCGAAATAGTCGACCAACGCGGCGATCCGGTCGGCGTCGATGGCCTCCAGCGAGTCGAGCAGGACGAACGGACAGCGCTCGTGAACGTCGTGGGTCAGGTAGCCCGCCAGCGCGAACACCAGCCCCACGACCTCCCGTTCGCTCTCGCTGAGGTGGGCGACCGTGTCCTCGTAGGCCGCGCCCGCGGCGGAGCTTCGGACGACGTGGAGGTCGAACGTCGAATCGTCGCCGGTCCCGGTCCGTTCGATCCAGACGCGGTCGATGTTGTCGTAGTCGAGCAGGTCGAGGACCGTCTCCATCCGCTCGTTGAACCCCTCGACCGCCTCGGTCTGGACACGGTCGATCCGGGTTCGCAGGTCGACCAGTCGTTCGGTCAGGCGCTCGCGCTCGTCGGCGACTGCCTCGTGCTCCTCGGCGGCCGCTTCGGCGGCGTCGATCTCCTCGGCGAGGGAGTCACGATCGGCCGTGAGTCGCCCGAGTTCGCGTTCGAGTTCGTCGGCCTCCTCGTGGAGGTCGAGCAGTTCCGTCTCGCTCTCCTCGCGGAGTCGGTCGACGTCCTCCTCGGTGCGCTCGATCTCGGCTTCGAGTTCCTCGCGGCGCGTCGTCAGCGCCTCGAGGGTCGACTCGGCGGCGTCGATCTCCTCGGCGATCCGGTCGAGTCGGCGGTCGATCTCCTCGCGGCGCCGGCGTCGCTGTTCGATGCTGCTTCGTTCGGCCTCGAGTCGATCGATCTCGGCGACGACCTCGTCACGCTCGTCGGCGGTCCGCGCGCGGAGTTCTTCGAGCAGGGAGAGCGTACGCTCGATCTCCGTGGGTTCGACGGCTGACCCGCAGGTCCAACAGGCCACGGTACCGTTCTCGAGCAGGCGGTTCGTCGGGTCGCCCCCCTCGCCGTCGAGCGCCTCGCGGACGCCCTCCCGGGACCCTTCGAGCCGTTCGCTGTTGAACTGGATCACCGTATCCAACTCGCCCAGTTTGGCCTCGAGCGACGACCGGCGTTCGCGGCGGGCAGCCAACTCCCGGTCGATGGAGTCGGCGTCGTCCTCGTCGGTGGGGAGCGACTCGCGCTCCTCGCGGAGTTCGGCCCGCTCCTCGCGGAGTCGTTCGAGGCTCTCGCGTTCGGTTTCGGCGTCGTACCGGACGTCCTCGAGGTCGTCGCGCAGTCCCCGGAGCGTCGAGAGCCGCTGTTCGATCGCACGCTGTTCCTCGCGCTCGGCTTCGAGTGCCGCCTCGTCGATCTCCGATTCGAGGTCGGCCAGTCGCTCCTCGGTCTCGCCGATCTGCTCGTCGACGGCGTCACGGCGCTCGCGCAGGTCCGGCAGATCCTCCGCCCGATCGGTCAACTCCTCGATCCGGTCGTCGATCTCGCGGCGCCGCTGCTCGGCCTCGCTTATCTCCCGGCGGATGTCGTCGGTGTCCACCGGGCGCATAATGATCTCCCGCAGGTCGTCGCCGCGGGCGACCGCCCGCCGGGCCTCGTTGGACTCCAACAGGAACGCGAACTGGGTCGCTAGTTCGGGATCGTCGATGGCCTCGTCGCCACGGTTGTGGACCTCGCCGTCCCGGCGTTCGAGCGTGCGCTCGTACTGTTCGTTCCCGAGGTCGAGAGTGACCGAGGCCGAGTCGGCGTCACCCTTGATCGAGACGCGCTCGCTCCCACAGGCGGCCATGATCGACTGGAGGAGGGAGGTCCGATTGGTGGCGTTTCGCCCCTCCAACACGGTCACGCCCGGTGAAAACTCGACTTCGGTCTCGTCGATCCCGCCGACGTTCCGAACCGAGAGGCGAGCGTGCTCGGCGACGGGCTCCTGAACGGTCATCGGTACAAGGTCGGTCAAGAGCCATATAGGTGTTCCGCGAGCGGTAGTCCGGCTCCTCCCGACCGATCACTCCCCACACGCACAGCCGCCGCAGCGGAGCATGGTCGTGAGGTCGTACCGCTCGTTACAGTCCCGGCAGGTCACCCGAACGTCGACGCTCACGTCGGCGTCGCCGACGCCGATCTCGTCGGCGCGGTCGAGCGCGTCCACGGCGTCGTCGGCGACCGAGCGCGTCCGGCCCACGAGCCGGTTCACCGTCTCGATCCGGTCCTCGACGCCGGCGGCCTCGGCTTCGTACTCCTGTTCGCGGACGGTGGTGAGGTAGGTGTGGATCGCCTGGTGGGAGACGAACGACTCCCGCAGCGACGCCACGTCGACACCCTCTCGGTCGAGGCGACGCTCGGCGCGGGTTCGGGCGCCGCTGGTGGCTTCCTCCCCGGTCAACAGCGCGTAGCGGTTCGCGGCCTCCCCTTCCAGAGGGTTCGCGCCCGCCTCGATCATCGCCGCGCGAACGAGGCGTTCGTTGAACAGCGTCGCCAACTCACGGAGGCTGTGGCGTTCGACCCCGTCGCCGCGCCAGTAGCGTTCCAAGCGCTCGGGCATCCCCACGAGGTCGTAGCGTTCGATCAACCGGCCGACCTTCGTCCGCCGGCCGGCGTCGGCGCTCCCACCGTTGCTCATCGTCGACCCCTTGGCCCGGCCGGGCTTAGGCGGTTCGGTCGTGGAACCCTCGGAGAACTCACCGGTCGTGACTCGAACCCCGAACTAACCGCCGCCGATTCCACACGATCGGTCGCATCTGATGCCGCCCCTTCCGGCGGTTTCGAACCACAAGATCCGCCAGTCCTCTCGGCGACCCCTGTTCGTTCGAGCGTTCTCGACGGCACGAACTGGCTGAACAATCATTAAAACAGTTGTCTATTCATGGTTTGTTTATTTTTACTATTCAGCTTAAAACCACCACATGCAACACTTGAGGGTGGTTACCATCCACATTACGCAAGTTCTGAACCCATAACCCATTTGTATGTTCATCTCGGACGGGTCGTCGTTGTGATCCAAAATGGTGACTGAGAACACCGGACGGCAGATCTCCGACGAGGACCGGCGGACGTTCCTCAAGGCGCTGGGCGTCGGCGGGGCCGTCGCCGTCGGCTCCGCGTCCATCGAGGACGTTCGTAACGCCGTCACTGCCGGCGAAAGCGCACAGCTCGCGCAGATCGGCAACGACGTGCGGGCCGACCTCTCGGGCTCGCTCGACGCCGCCACCCTGGCCGACGGGCAGGCCGAACTCGCGAGCGCCGTGAGCTCGCTGACCGTCGCCGCCGAGGCGGGACTCCCGGCCGCCGAACAGCGCGCGGAGTTCGAGGCCGTCGCCGCCGCGGCCCAGCCAGTCTACGACCACCTCGAAGCGACCGGCTTCTTCGAGAGCACCGACACACACCTGCCGCAGTTCACGCCGAGCTACCTCGAGTCGGCCGTCTCGACGTTCGTCGGCGCCGAGGGGATGGCCGAGCCGCTCTCCTCGATGGGTCTGACCGGCGGCGACGGCGTCGACCTCCTGACGGAGGTCATCGCCAACGCCGAGCGCCTCAACACGTACCACTGGGTCGCCAGCGAGGACGTGCCCCGCGAGCAGCTCCAGTACGGCGAGAAGATCCCGCCGATGACGAAGGCCGCCTCCTACGGCGCGCTGGCGTGGCTGAACGACCTCGACGAGCACCTCTGGCAGAAGCAGATCCTGCTCGACGACTCGATCTACGGCGACGCCGTCTGGCACGCCCGCTCGATGGCCGCCGGCCTCCAGCTGATGAGCGAGGGCGCGACGGCCCTCGCCGAGGAGTCCGGCCGCTTCTCCGACGAGGAGCTGAGCGCGCTGCTGACGACCGGCTTCGCGGTACAGGCGATCGCCCAGAACCTCCTGCCGCAGGACGTGTACTGGGTGACCGAGGAGATGCGCGCCCCCCGTAACTGATCATGGCTAAGCAAGACAAACCCGACATCGAGGAGACCGAGCCGATCGCCGAGCGCCTCGACGCCACCTTCCAGGCCGAGGCACCCGGCTCGGACGTGACCGCCGAACAGCTCGCCGCCGACGACGACGACCCCACGTCGTGGCTGCAGTACAACAAGGGCTACAAGCAGCGTGGCTACTCCCCGGCCGCCCGTATCACGCCGGAGAACGCCGACGAGCTGACCTCCGAGTTCACGCTGACCCTCGGCGGCGCCCAGCAGACGCCGATCGTCGTGCCGAGCGGCGAGGGCGAGGACCCGGTCATGTACGTACCCGAGGGCCAGAACGTCACCGCACTCAACGCCCGAACGGGTGACGTGTACTGGACCCACAAGCACGAGCTCGTCTACGAGCCGAACATCGTCCGGAACCAGCGCGGGCTCACGGTCTGGCAGGACAAGATCATCTACACCGCCTCGGACCTGCGCCTGATCGCGCTCAACCGCTACACGGGCGAAGAACTGTGGCGGACCCACGCCGTCTCCGAGCGACAGAAGGAGCTGATGGAGCCCTCTACCGAGCGCCTGACCAACAGTGGCGCGCCGCTGGTCTACGACGGCGTGATCCTGAAGGGCCAGAGTGGCGAGGGTGGCAACTGGAGCGCCTTCATGGCCTTCGACGCCGAGACCGGCGAGAAGCTCTGGGACTACAACGTCATCCCGCCGGAGTACTGGATCGACGAGACGTGGCGGTTCGGTGACGGCGCACCGTGGACGACGCCGTCGGTCGACCCGCAGTCCGGCACCGTCTTCTTCACGACGGGGAACCCCTCCCCGCAGATCAACGGTGTGGTCCGTCCGGGGCCGAACAAGCACTCGGACTCGCTGGTCGCCGTCGACATCGAGACCGGCGAGGAGAAGTGGACACACCAGTTCACCGCACACGACTGGTGGGACTACGACGCCTACCTCAGCCACGTCTTCGACATGGAGATCGACGGCGAAACGCGCCGCGTCGTCGGTGCCAAGGACAAGACCGGCTGGACGTACGTGGTCGACGCCGAGACGGGCCGACTGCTGCGACGCTCCGAGCCCCACGGCCAACAGGGTGCACAGCTTCCCATGTTCGCCCTCCCGCCCGCGAGCGAGGAGGAAGCGAAGGAGCAGGCCCCGACCGCGATGGGCGCCACCGACTGGCACCCGAGCGGCTACAGCCCGGAGACCGGACTGTACTACGTGGACTCGAACGACGACTTCTGGGCGCCGTACTACAACCCCGACTGGGAGTTCCGCCCCGACTCGCTCGACCACAGCGTCGGCGGGACGAAGGCGTTCCCCATCCCGTCGGAGTACGCCGAGCGCGCCACCCGCGTGAGCGCTATCGACCCCGATTCGGGTGAAGTCGTCTGGACGCAGTCCTACGAGGCGGCGCCGTTCCAGTTCGCCGGCGGCAACACGCCGACGGGCGGGAACGTCGTCTTCAGCGGCGCCAGCACCGGGACCTTCCGCGTGATGAACGCCGAGACCGGCGAGATCCTCCACGAGCGGGAGTGGAACTCGATGCGGACCGCCCCGATCACGTGGGACGTTCCCAGCGAGAACAAGCAGTACGTCGCCGCGACCGGCGGTAGCTCGGAGGGGACCGTCCTCGAAGTGTTCTCGGTCGAAGCCGAGATGACCGAGGAGACCGAGACGCCCGCCGAAACCGAGACGGCGACCGAGGAGCCGACCGAGGCCGCCACGGAGACCGACGCCGCGACCGACACGGCGACGGCCACCGACGCCGAGGAGACGACCTCAACGGAGGGGCCCGGCTTCGGCGCCGCCGCCGGCGCGGCCGGCGTCGCGGGCGCGGCCGCCGCGGCCAAGAAGCGCTCGGACAGCGACGACGAGTCCGACGAGGAGTAACGGTACCGTCACCGCGTAACAGCCTTTCGAACCGCTGACGCGCGGTTTTTTACCCACCACATCGAACGAGCCCACACGTGTACTACTTCGGCGTCTACCACTGGCGGAAAGGGCTGCGGGCAGCGGCGGCGCTCGGCGTCGCCGGCGCGATGGCGGCCGTCACCCCGCGGCTCTCCCGCGGGCGGCTGCTGGCGGGTGTCGGCGCCGCCGGGATCGGTGCCGCCGGTGCCGCCGGCCTCGCCGACCTACTCGAGCCCCGCCCGTGGTCGCTTGACCGCCGGCGCTACGAGGTGCTGGCGAGCGAACTCCCGCTTTCGGACGCCGACTCGTTGCTCGACGTCGGCTGTGGGACCGGCCGCTCGCTGGTCGGCCTCGCGCCGGCGGTGCCCGACGACTGCGAGGTCACCGGCCTCGACCGGTTCGACGACCGGATCATCCTCGGGAACGGCCCGGAACTGGCCCGGTACAACGCCCGACAGGCCGGCGTCGACCCCGAACTCGTCGCCGGCGACGCGACGGACATGCCCCTCGACGACGACAGCCACGGGGTCGTCACGTCCTGTATGATGCTGCACGACCTCCCCGAGGCGACGATCCGAGCGGCGCTGTCGGAGATGGGTCGGGTGTGTGAGCCGGACGGCCGGGTCGGACTGATCGAACTCCCGCTGGTCGACGACGAGCGGTCCGTGCCCTCGACGTTCTGGCGCGACGCCGTCGCCGACACCGGGATGACCGTGGAGTCGGTTCGCTCGTTCCCGTGGCCCGGTGGCGAGGGTGACTACACGGTCGTCGTCGCGTCGCCCGAGGACGGAGACTGAGTCAGAGAAAACGCGAACGGCTACTGCGCCGGCGCTACCGCGGGACAACTTCCCGAACCGTGTAGCCAGCGCCCTCGATGTCCTCGATGACGCGCTCGATGGCGGTCTCGCTGGGGGTCGTCAGCCGGGCGACGATGTCGGCCTCGCCGATCGGGAGCCCCTGCTCGGAGCGGTCGTGGCGGACGCTCCGGATGTTGGTGTCGTGGCTGCCGATCATCGTCGCCAACTCGCCGAGCACGCCCGGTCGGTCGTCGATCCGGATGCGGAGCGTGACGAACTGCCGGCGGTCGACCAGCGCGCGAGTCAACACGTCCTGTAGCGTCGCGATGTCGATGTTGCCACCACAGAGCAGCGGCACGACTGTCCCCTCCACGTCGAGTTCCTCTGAGAGCATCGGCGCGACCGAGGCCGCGGCCGCGCCCTCCACCATCTGCTTGGTCCGTTCGAGCAGCCAGAGCGTCGCGTTCGCGATCTCGGTGTCGTCGACGGTGACGACCTCGTCGACGCGCTCCTGAATGATCTCGAAGGTCCGATCCGAGAGGCTGCCCGTGGCGATGCCGTCGGCGATGGTGTCGGGCGTCTCGTTCTCGACCGGTTCGCCCTTCTGCAAACTCTGGGGGGCAGTCGCCGCCGCCTCGGCCTGTACGCCGACGACACGAACGTCGTGGTCGGCAGCCTGCATCGCGGTCGCGACACCGGAGATGAGTCCGCCGCCGCCGATGGGGACGATCACCGTGTCGAGGTCCGGGACCTGTTCGAGCAGTTCGAGGCCGAGCGTTCCCTGGCCGGCGATGACGTCGGGGTCGTCGTAGGCGTGGACGAACGCAGTCCCCGGCTCGTCGGCGCGGGTCTTCGCGGCCGCCATCGCCTCGGCGAACGTCTCGCCCCGGAGTTCGACGGTCGCGCCGTAGCCGCGGGTGGCGTCGATCTTCGCTTGCGGGGCGGTCTCGGGCATGAACACCAGCGACTCCAAGCCACACTCCGTGGCCGCGAAGGCGACACCCTGTGCGTGGTTGCCGGCGCTGGCGGCGACGACCCGGTCGGCCTCGTCGCGTTCGGCGATCTGACAAATTCGGTTGTAGGCGCCGCGGGGTTTGAACGACCCCGTCTTCTGGAAGTGTTCGAGTTTGAGCCACACGTCGGCGCCGACCTGGTCGCCGAGGGTGGCGCTGTGTCTGACCGGCGTCTCGCGGATGCGCTCGACGTCCGCGAGGCGCTCGCGGGCCGCGCGCACGTCGTCGAGCGAGACCGTCATCGCTCCCCCGGCCGGCGTCCGCCGTCGATCCCCCGTCGGTTCGCGTCGTGGTTCACGCTCACCGTGATGGGCCGACGCGAACTTAGACCTTCGCTCATCCGGTCGCCGGCGGGCGGTCGGACCGAGCGCCGTGGACTTATGGCAGGGGACGACCCAACGCGGGTATGACCGACGACATCGAGGACGGGGCCGCCGGGGCGGTCACCGACGGGGCTTGCCCGACCGTGGTCGCCGTCGGCGCGGCCACCGTCGACCGCTTCTACGAGGTGACGAACCTCCCCCAGCCCGACGGCGGCGCGTACGCCCGTGACACGACCGAACGCTTCGGCGGCGTCGGCGCCAACGTCGCCACAGGGATCGCCAAACTGGGCCCCGAGACCGCCCTCCTCGGCCGTATCGGCGACGACGACATCGGCGACCGCGTACTCGCCGACCTCGACGCCGGCCCGGTCGGGACCGGGCTGATCCAACGCGGCCCGGGGACGACGACCCACTGCGTCATCCCCCGCGGCCCCGAGGGCCAGCGCATGATCATCACCGTCGGCGACTCGACGGTGAAGCTCCGCCTCGCCGACGACGACCGTGCGGCGATCCGGGCGGCCGACGCCGTCTTCGTGACCGCGTACGTCCCCGACCGCGTCTCGAGCGAGGTCGTCGAGATCGCGGCCGAACCCGACGGCCCGGCGCTCGTGTTCGACCTCTCCGGCCCCATCGAGGAGCTTCGGGGCCGGGGCACCGAGCGGGCGACGATCGACCGCGCCGTCGAGGTCGCGGACCTGTTCATCACCGCGGAAGTGGCGGCCGAGTCCTACCTCGACCGACCGGCGACCGAGGCCGCCGACGCGCTGCGGGAGCGGGGCTGTTCGCGAGGGGCCGTGACGTTCGGCACCGAAGGGTCGACGCTGTTCGCGGGCGAGCGCCGAGCCGAGATCCCGGCGTTCGACGTGGAACCGATCGACACCACCGGCGCCGGCGACGCGTTCACCGCGGCGCTGACCGAACGCTGGCTCCTCGGCGACGCCGACGCCGCGGCGGCCGGGCGATTCGCGGCCGCGGCGGCCGCGCTGAACTGCGGTGCGGCGGGAGCACGTGGTGGCCTCCCGACGCCCGCTGCGGTCGAGTCGTTCCTCGAGGAACGCGGAAACTGAGGCCGGAGCAACGGAATCCAGCCATAGCGTTATCCCGGTCCACCCACTATGGACGTGTATGGCAGACGACAAGCGAGGCCGGGACAAGCAGGGCCACGACGCCGAGCGACGCCAGCGCGAGCGCGAGCTCAGAACGGAGCTGGAGCGCCGGGAGGAGTCGGAGCCGGCGATCGAGGAGGTGTCCGATGACGCCCTCACGTCCGAACTCGGCGCCGTCTCGTTCCCCGCCACGGGCGAGGAGATACTCGCGGCGCTCGGCGAGCAGTCGGTCCGTATCGGCGAGGACCGCTACGCCATCGAGTCGCTGCTCGCACGCTCCCGCCTCGAGCGCTTCGAGAGTCCGGCCGTCGTCCGCGTTCGGGTCCGGCGGCCACGGGTGGCGGCGGCGATGAAGCGGATCGTCGAGGCCGCCGACAGCGCGTCCGACGCCGACCTCCCCGAGAAGCGCCGCGACGCCTACGAGAAGAGCCTGCGAGCGATGCGGGCGCTCGATCCCACCGACGAGGACAGCGGCGTGAGGGCACTCACCGACTGGATCGTCGACCACATCGAGGAGACGGGATCGCTCCCGAGTTCACGCGATGTCCGCCGGGAGGGAGCCGAACTGGCCCGGGAGTACGGCTACGACGTGGGTAACGACGAGTGGCTGGGCGTCTGACGACCGGCCACTTACCCTCGTGTCACCGGGTGGCCCCCGTGTCCGCGAACGGCTTTACCCGTCGGAGCCGAAGCCGGTAACACGAGACAACCATGACCGACGCACCCACCCAAGCCGACGAGAGCGAGATCCCCGTCACCGCCGAGAAGCCCGACAGCCCCGTCGGCGTCACCGGCGTCGACCACATCACCCTGATCGGGTCCAACGAGGAGGACACCGTGGAGTACTACCGGGACATCCTCGGGATGCCGCTGGTGTTGCGCCAGCCGAACCTCGACGCGCCGGAGGTGACCCACCTCTTCTTCGACGCCGGCGACGGCCGCATCATCACGTTCTTCGTGAACGACGACCGGGACTCCGACAGCCGGCCCCAGCGGACCGGCCTCGGACAGGTCCACCACCTCGCGTTCAGCATCGACGGCGAGCGCATGGCCGAGATCGCGGAGGCGCTGGAGGACCACGGCTACGGCTACAACGAGTTCGATCGCGGCGCGTTCCACTCCCTCTACACCCGTGACCACAACGGGCTGACGATCGAACTCGCAGCGGACAAGTTCGAGATCCCCGACGACCGACGGGGCGAAGTGCTGGCCCGGGCGCAGGCCCACCGCGTCGAGGAGGGCGCCGAGTACGTCAAGGACGAGCACATGCGCGCGGCGCTGGAGGAACTGGGGCTCCCGATCGAGGAGATCGAGATCCCGACGACGGCCGCCTCCGGTTCGGGGGGACTGTGAGCGAGCGGGAACCCGACCTCGACACGCTCGCTCCCGACTCGGGCGTCGACGAGAGTCGAAGACCCTCGTCTGCCAACCGGAACTCGGAGAGTTCCGGTGACGTCGACGCCGATAGCGACGCCGCAGCCAGCGACGCGCCCGACACCCCCGGGCTCCACCACCTCTCGGTCGTCAGCGGCGACCCCTACGGGACGCTGACGTTCTACCGGGACGTGCTGGGACTCCGACTCGTGAAGCGCACCGTCAACCACGACGAGCCGGCGGTCCATCACCTCTACTTCGGCGACGCCGAAGCGACCCGCGGGACGACGTTCACGGCGTTCCCGTACCCCCTCGACCCCGGCGGACGCCGCGGCGCCGGCCAACCGAGCGAGACTGCGTTCGCCATCCCCGAGGGGAGCCGAGAGTACTGGCAGGAACGCCTCGCCAGCCACGGGGTCGAGGCGGAGGCTGGCGAGCGCTTCGGCGAGCGAACCCTCACCGTCACCGACCGCGACGGCCTCGACCTCGCGCTGATCGAGAGCGCCGGCGCCGGCGTGCTGGGCGTCGACGAAACCCCGGTCGACCCTTGGAACGAAAGCGTCCCCGACGAACACGCGATCCGCGGGATCCACTCGACAACGCTCCGCTCGAACAGTCCCTACGTCACCGGCCGCGTGCTGGAACTGTTCGGCTTCGGCCTCGTCGGGCAGGAAGGTGACCGGGTACGCTACGTCGCCGGCGCCGACGGCGTCGAAACCGAGGGGCTGGACGCCGACACGACCGACCTCGCCGAAGCCCCCACACCGGGCACCGTCGTCGACCTCTACGGCCGCGAGGAGCCATGGGGGAAAGAAGGGGCCGGTACCGGCCATCACGTGGCGGTTCGGATGCCCGACCGCGCGGCACTCGACGCGTGGCACGACCGCCTCCTCGACGCCGGCCTCTCGCCATCACAGCCCAGAGAACGCTACTACTTCGACTCGGTGTACGTCCGCGACCCCGGCGGCGTGCTGTTCGAACTCGCCACCGACGGCCCCGGGATCGACCGCGACGAACCGATCGAGGAACTGGGGAGCGAGCTCCGACTGCCGCCGTGGCTCGAAGCCGACGAGTCGATGATCCGCGACCAACTGCCGCCGCTGGACGAACCGGTCCGATACGACGATGAGGAACACGACACCGACGACATCGACGACACAGCACAGGGAGGGAAGCGATGACTGACGGCCCGACGGTGGGCGGCGACGGCCCCCACGCCGGTCAGCCGATCAAGACCGCCGGCGCGCCGAAGGAGGCCGCCGACGCGGCGCTCGTGTTGCTCCACGGCCGCGGCGCCCGACCGGGGAGCGTGCTCGACATGGCCGACGAACTCGGCCGCTCCGGCGTGGCACACATCGCGCCGGAAGCGTACCACAACACTTGGTACCCGAACTCCTTCATGGCCGACCGCGGGGCCAACCAGCCCCACCTCGACTCGGCGCTCCGGGCCGTCGACGACGCGGTCGAACTGGCCCGTGAAGCCGGCATTCCCGACGAACGGATCGTCGTCACCGGCTTCTCGCAGGGGGCCTGCCTCGCCAGCGAGTACGTCTACCGAAACCCGCAGCGGTACGGGGGGCTCGCCGCACTCAGCGGCGGCCTCATCGGCGCCGATGGGACCGAGTGGCCCGACGCCGCCGAAGAGGACTTCGACGGGATGCCGGCCCTGTTCGGCTGCTCCGACGAGGACCCGCACATTCCGGAAAGCCGAGTCCACGAGTCCGCCGACGCCTACGAGCGCCGCGGCGCCGACGTGAGCAAGCGGCTCTACGAAGGGATGGGCCACCGCATCAACGAGGACGAGATGGACTGGCTGCGGGACACCCTCGACGGACTGCTTAAGTAGGAGAGCGCGACCATCGTCGTCGATGCACTGAGAACGGCCCCGGGGCGTCAGCGGGTGTGTGGCACGCGCCTCGGGCGACGATGATGCCGCCTGTTCGCCAGCCTCGTGAGCGACTGCGTTCCCGAGCTGTCGCGGCGCAGCGCGCCGGTCAGCCGTTCGGCCGCTCAGTTCTCCCGGACTTCGTCGGCGGCGGCGACGAGCTCCCGGGTTCGCTCCTCGCTTACGGGGTCGCCGGACTCCGGTCCGGACTTCAGCGCGGTGCCGACGATGACGCCGTCGGCGACCGAGAGGATGTCCCCGACCGTGTCGGGGGTAACGCCACTCCCGACGAACAGCGGCACGTCCAGCCCGAACTCCTCGCGCCGGTCCGAGGCCTGCTGGAGCTCCTCGCGGTCGACGGCGTGACCGGTGCCCATCCCCGAGACGACGGTCGCGTCGGCGAGCCCGCGCTCGACGTTATCGGCGAACGATTCGGCGGTGAAGTCCTCGGCGGCGATCGGCGCCGAGTGCTTCACGTCGTGGTCGGCGAACACCGCCACGTCGGCCCCGAGGCGCTCGCGCTCGCGCATCGTCTCGTAGGCCTTGCCTTGGATGATGCCCTGGTCGGCCACCCGGGCGCCGGTGTGGATGTTGACCCGGATGAACTCCGCGCCGACGGCCTGTGCCACCGCCAGATCGGCGGCAGCGTCGTTTCGGAGGACGTTCACGCCGACCGGCAGGTCGACCTCGTCGACGACGGCGCCCGCCGCCGCCGTCATCGAGGCGACGACGTGTTTGGGTACGTCGTCGGGGTAGAACGGCACGTCACCGAAGTTCTCGACCATGATCGCGTCGACGCCGCCGGCTTCCAGCGCGCGAGCGTCGGCGCGGGCGTGCTCGATCACGGCGTCGCGGTCGCCGTCGAACTTCGGTGCGCCCGGTAGCGGGTCGAGGTGGACCATCCCGACGATCGGCTGACTACGGCCGAACCTGGCTTCGAGTTCCATGCCCGAGCCTCGGTGTCGGCCGGGTAAGCTCTGACGACTCGGCCACGAAGAATCAGGCGTCGACTACGCCCAGAGTTCGGTCTCTTCCTGCAGCCCGCCGGAGATGATCGAGCGGACCGACTCGATGCGCTCCTCGTCGGCGACCTCGACGGTGTTCTCGAGCAGCACCGTCTCGCTGGGGAATAGCTGTTCGCCCAGCACCAGTCCGTACTCCCGAGCGGTGCCCCCGGTGACGGTGAGGTAGACGCCGAGGCCGGCCTCGGCGATGGCGGCCTCCTCCTCCTGCCCGTTCTCGGGGTAGGCGAACTCGACGTTCTCGACGGCGTCCATGCCGAGCACCGCCTCGACCAGTCGCTCGTACCGCGGCGAGATACAGAGCGGGCCCTCGTACTCCGCGAGGTATTCGCGGTTCAGATCGGTGCCGGCGGGGAGCGTGTCCGGTTCTGCCAGCAGCGTGTGGTACACCGTGTCCCCGAGACCGGTCACGACGCGAACGTCGGACTCGGCCGGGTCGATGCGTTCGTTCACGGCCGCGAGGTCGCCGACCCCCTCGGGCCCGAGCGAGACGACCTCCTCAAGCACCAGGTCGGCGGCGTCGAAACCCAGCGCGAACTCGTGGGTGCGGAGCGCACGGAACGGCTCCTCCCGGCCGACGAGGTGGACGGGGACGCCGCCGAGGTCGATTGTGAGGCTGTCGAAGACGATGCGGCGGGGCTTCCCCTCACGGTCGTCGCGCATGAGGGTGAACTCGGGGCCCGACGGCTCCACGGGCGAGGAGTACTCCGCGAGTCGTTCGTAGCTACCCTTCTCGGCGGTCTGGTTGCCCTTCGTGATCGCTTTCTCGTAGCGGAGAACGGAGGTCACCTGGTCGACCGTCGCCTCGGCGTCCTCGCTGTCGGCGACAGTGGCGACCCGCTCCAGCACCGCCTCCAACGGCCGCCCTTTCCGGGGAACCGCGACGGGAACGGGCTCAGTCATTATGGGACCGAGGGGCCGGACGGAAAAAGCGGTTGCGGAACCCGAGCCACAACGGCTAAGCGCTGTCCCGCCCCGGTTCCGGGCGTGACGTTGGCCGAGACGGTCCTGCTGGTCGGGGTTGCGCTGGCGCTGTTCGGCGTCGTGAGCGTCGTCGCCGACGCCGTCTTCGCGGACGCCGACCGGAGCTTCGTCGCCTACCTCGCCTTCCTGCTGGTCGGCCTCGCCGTCGTCGGCTACCTCCTGTTGCGCCACGCGTGAGGCCAGCGCGCTTAACACGCTGCCGGACGCCGCTTGGAGCATGACTGCGCTCCACGTCCCGAAAGGGGTGAGTCGGGAGACGCTGCTGGATGTCGTCCGTGGGTGGTACGAGGCCGGCGCCGACACCGACGCCGTCGGCACGTCGACGGTTGCGGACCGCCTCGACCTCGCCGACTCCGTGAGCCGACAGACACGCTTCTTGGAGTCACTCGGCGTGCTGCAGACCGAGGACCAGCAACACCGACTCACGGACCCCGGTATCGAACTGGGCCGTGCGCTCGCCGAGGGGGACACGGCCGCGGCCGTCGAACGGCTGGGAACGCTGCTCGCCGACTGGCCGCTCTCCGACACGCTCCACGACGCGCTCGCGGGACGGTCGCTCTCTGCGGCTGCAGTCGTCGCCGAACTGGCTGACACCATCGACGAGGACCCGGAGGGGCGGGTCCGGACGGGACTGACGACGCTGCTCGAGTGTTACGTCTGGACCGGACTGATCGAGCGGGAGAACGGCCGGTACGCGCTGCCGGAGAACGACGCCGGGCGAAGCGATGACGGCACGGAGACGCTGAACGTCGGCCTCGAACTCACCGTCGACCTGAACCCCGAGGACGTGGAGGGGCTGGTGACGGCGCTCCGGAAGGGGCTCGCGGCCGACCTGGAGGAGCCGAACCCGCCGGCGCTCGCGGCCGACCTGCGCGTCGACGACGACGGGGGGATCCACCTCGACGCCGAGCGGGAGGGCGAACAGTAACCGGACCCGGGCGCTACTCGTGGTCGGCGAACTCGACGCGGGTGCCGTCGTAGCGGCAATCCTCCAGCGCGTGCTTGGCGTCGATCCCGGCGTCGTGGGGCGTCGGGCCGTGGCCGACGCCGACCTTGAGTTCCACGCCGGCGTCCTCGCTGACGTGGTCGATGGCCGCCTCGTACTCCGCCTCGGTCATCTCCGGGACGACCGAGATGATGTTGTCGCCGCCGACGAAGAAGGACAGCGCGCCGTGGGCCTCGCGCATGTGGCGCATCAGGCTGGCGTAGGACTGTTCGATCCGGATGAAGGAGTCGAACTCGTTGAGCCGGTCGGTGTACTTCCCGGTCGCGTCGTTCACGTCGAAGTGGGCGATGCTCACGTCGCCCTCCTCGGGCGGCCGGTACTCGCCGGCGAGGACCTCACGGCGTGTCTGGTCCTGTGCGCTGCCCCCCTCCTGGACGCGTTCGGTCGCGCCTTCGAGGGCCTCGATCGGCACGGGGTCGACGGCAGTCCCGAGGCTGATAGAGATCGGATAGCGGTTGCCGATTGACTCCTGCAGGAGCGCGTGCCCGCTCTCGTCGAGGCCGTTGGTGACCGCGACCATGTTGTCGAACCGGGTGAAGAAGACGTAGCCGTCCCGCGAGCCGACGAACTGCGCCAAGTCGGCGAACAGCCGGGACTGGAGCGTCTGCAGGTCCATCTCCCGGCGTGGCTCGGGTTCGACGGTCCACGGGCCGTAGTTGTCGATCTGGATATGCGTAAGCTGCGGCCGAGTCATCGTGTCCGAGATGTGGGGGTCAGGCAGTAGTAGTTTGGTATTCCGGACGACGGACTCCTCGCAGGACTCGTCAGCGGACCCAGCGGCGGACCCTTGCCGGAGGCGGAACGGCCCCGCCGACTACTTGAACGGCGTCAGCGCGAGGCCGAGGTAGTATCTCGGCGCGCTCCGCCGGGAGTTCGAGAGGGCGGTCTCCAGCGCGCCGGTGGCGTCGTCGAACACGCCGGGCCCGTGGCCGACGAGGATCCGGTCGGGCGAGAGCTTCCCGAGGGCCTTCCGCGGCGGGAACAGGCGCAGCGCCGGGTGGACGCCGAGGCGTTCGTCGCCGGTGAGGAAGAAGTCCGCCGTCCCGACGGCTTCGGGGACGATCAGGGTACCCGTCCCGGGGTCCCGGAGCGCCACCTCGTGCCAGAGTTGGTTGTCGACGACCGTGACCGTCCGGAAGCCGGTGTCTGACAGCGATTCGCTGTAGGTCTCGACGGGAGCGTCGAGGTCGTCGGTGATGCCCGAGAGCCGCGTCGGGAGCGCGATCCGGACCTCGTGGCGGGTCGCGATGGCGGCCGCGTCGCGCTTGTGCCGGTCGAGCAGGAGCGTCACGCCGACGACCTCGCCCAGTTCGTCCAGTTCGTCGTCGAGTCCGGGGGCGTCCACGGGGTCGACGAGCCAGACGCCCTCCTCGGTGTCGATGGCGTGGCTCGTGCGGTGCATCCCGTCCAGTTCCTCCGCAAGCGTCCAACTGATGCCGTTCTCCCAGCGGTCGACGACTTCCAAGGTGGTCATGGAGGGGCGTTCGACCGCGGGGGGCTTAACTATCCCCGGCAGCGGCCCACGCCGCCGACCGGCACAGCGCTTACGACGCTCAAGACCCAACATCCAGCCATGACCGACGAGATAGCGGCGGCGTTCGACGGTATCGACCCGGCCGGCGTGCCCGAATCGGTCGACCGCGCGGCGCTCGAACGAATGCGGACGGTCGCGATGGCGCTGGACGAGTCGATCCGGCTGCCGGTCGTGGAGTACCGGATCGGCCTCGACCCGCTGCTGTCGGCGATCCCCGGGATCGGCGACGCGCTCAGCGCCGGGATCTCGCTGTACATCGTCGCCGAGTCCGCTCGGCTGGGCGTCTCGTTCACGACGCTGCTGGAGATGCTCGCCCGTGTCGGCGTCGACGTCGCCGGCGGCTCCATCCCGGTCGTCGGCCCGGTGTTCGACGCGGTGTACAAATCGAACAAGTGGAACCTCGAAGCCGCGCTGGACGACCTCGTCCCCGAGAGCGACGACGGCGACGACGAGGCGGTGACGATTCCGGTGACCACGCCGGAGTGACCCGAGCGGCGCCTTTTCAGCCCTGCCCCGCGTACCCCGGCCGTGAGCTACTCCGGCGCCATCCTCGACGTGGACGGGACGGTCGTACGCGGCGAGACGCTCCTGCCCGGCGCCGCCGACGGACTGGCGGCGCTCGACAGCCGCTCGATCCCGAAACTGTTCGTCTCCAACAACCCCACGAAGGCACCGCCGGCCTACGCCGAGAAGCTCGGGGCGGCGGGCGTGGAGGCCGACCCCGAGCAGATCATCACCGCCGGTACGAGCACGGTCGCGTACCTCGAACGCGAGCACCCGGGGCAGACGGTGTTTCTCGTCGGCGAGTCGGGGGTCCGCGAGCAGTTGACCGAGGCGGGCTTCGAGGTCCGGATCGGTGGCCACGAGGAGGGAGACGGCGACGCAGCCGCGAGCGACGCCGACGTGGCGGTGGTCTCCATCGACCGAGCCTTCGACTACGAGACGCTCACGCGGGCGTCACGGACGATCCGGGCGGGCGACCTCCCGATCGTTGGCACCGACCCCGACGCCGTGATTCCGGCACCGGGGGGCGACGTTCCCGGCTCGGGCGCGATGATCGCTGCCGTTTCCGGGACCGCCGAGCGCGACCCCGACGCCGTGCTCGGGAAGCCCCACCCGATCACTCGTGCCCTCGCCCTCGACCGACTGGGCTGTGCCCCCGAGGACTGTCTCGTCGTCGGCGACCGCCTCGATACGGACATCGCGCTGGGCGCCGACGCAGGGATGACGACCGTCCTCGTCCGCTCCGGTGTGACCGACGACGCCCGACTCGCGCGGTCGGACGTGACCCCCGACTACGTCGTCGACGACCTCTCGGGGATCGAGGGGCTGCTCGACGGCGAGGAGCGGGACCCGCCTCGTGATCCGTGAGCCGAACCGCTTAACCCCGGTTCCGACGCATCGCCAGCCATGAGCGAGCCACGCATTCTGGTGACCAACGACGACGGTATCGAGAGCCCGGGGTTCCGGGCGCTCTACGAGGCGCTGGAGGAGGTCGGGGACCCGGTCGCGGTCGCCCCCTACTCGAACCAGAGCGCCGTCGGCCGCGCGCGCTCCTTCGAGGCGACGGTCCACGACTACGACCTCGGCTACGCCGTCGAGGGGACGCCCGTTGACTGCGTCATCGCCGGCCTCGAAGCGCTCTGTCCCGACGCGGACATGGTCGTCGCCGGCTGTAACAAGGGCGCGAACCTCGGCTCCTACGTGATGGGCCGGTCGGGAACCGTCTCGGCGGCCGTCGAGGCGACGTTCTTCGACGTGCCCGCTATCGCAGTGTCCCAGTACGTGCCGACGAACGACGACGAGGAGTTCGAACACGTCACCCCGCCGAAGGAGGCCTACAAGGACGCTTGTGACGCCGCCGCCTACCTGGTCGACGCCGCAACCGGGGACGGGGACGTGTTCGCGGAGGCAGACTACCTGAACGTCAACGCCCCCGCCCCGGACGACAGCCTTGCGCGACCCCCGATGCGGATCACCGAGCCCTCGCCGCTGTACGCCATGAGCGCCAAGTTCGACGGCGAGGAGATCCGACTGGAGGACAACGTCTGGCAGCGCATGCAGAACGGCGACATCCCCGACGAGGAGGGGACCGACCGCCGGGCGGTCGTCGACGGCGAGATCAGCGTCTCGCCGCTGACGGCGCCCCACACCGTCGAGCGCCACGAGCGCCTCGACGACCTCGCGGCCGCCTACACGGGCGACCGAGCGACTCAGTTGTAGCGTTCGGCCCGCAGCACCGTCACTCGCGTCCCCTCGTGGAACGCGACGACCCGGCTCCCGTCGCCGCGGAACGTCACGTTCCGAACCGTTACCGACTCGTTTCTCCCCGGTAGCGGCTCCCGGAGCGTGGTGTTCTCGTGCGTGACGAGCAGGTAGAACGAGTCGGCGCCGGCCGCGACCGAGACGTTCTGTCCGGCGATGCGCGGGTCGGCCTGTGCGGCCCCGGAGAGGTACACCGTCCGGCGTTCGTCGCCGTCGTCGAGCGCGACGCGGTAGGCGGTGCCGCCGCCGACGGCGGTCCACCCCTGGCGGATCGCGGTCACGCTGTCGCGCCAGCCCACGCCGCCGACGACGACGGTCGCCCGGCCGTTCGCGGCGAGGCGGCCCTTCGGGACGACGGTCTGCCAGATCTGCCGGTCGTCGTTGGCCACGATCACCCCGGACGTGGTGACCTGCGTGGTCTCCCCGAACGCGGTGAAGGGTATCGCCGACACGAGGCCGTCGGGGATGCCCTCGGCGTAGGTGACCTCGTAGCCCCGGACGGTCGTCGGCTCGCCCGGGAGCCCCCCGTCGGTTGCGACGAGGTTCACCGCGACGGCGGGCCCGGAGAGCAGCGCCGCCATGACGATGAGCGAGGCGAGTCCGACCTGTCGGGCCGAGAGGTCCCGGAGTCGTTGCTCGCCCGGAGGGTCTTCCTCGGGGTCGCCGTAATCCTTGGCGGGTCCACCCTCCCCGCCGTCGTCGATGGGCCCGGCGTCACTACTTGGGTCGTCGGGCGAGGCTGGATCACCGCCGTCGGTGGTTCCAGTCGGGTCCTCGGGGCTGGATTGTCGGTCGGTGAACGACCACAGCGGGCGCTCCGGGCCGGCGACGGCGACGACGATGAGGATCGACGCCAGCGCGACGATGCCCAGACCGACCGCACGGAACAGCACGTACTCGGTGCTGCCGCGGTACCAGTAGACCGCCCAGAGCGACTGGCTGGTCGCGAGTAGCAGGGCGCCCGCCCAGAGCCGTGTCGCCGAGGGGAGCGACTCGTCCCGGGCGCGGAGCAACAGCACACAGCAGACCACGCCGGCGAGCAGGCCGATGGCGTGGCCCTGGATGGCGATGTCGGCCCACCACGGCGTGACGAACCGTGACCGCCCCGACGCCGTGATCGTCGGGTTCTGGAGCGCGTTGTAGAGGAGGTTCAGCACGTCGGATGCCACCAGCGCCAGTACCGTCGCCAGCGGGTAGCGCACCAGCGCGAAGCCGGCGAACGCGAACACGACGCCTGAGAAGCCGATGACGGCACCGATCGTGAACAGCGTCAGCAGGACCCCGAGGGCGGCGACGGCGAGGGGAAGTACGACGAACGCACGGACCCACGGCGTTCGCCAGGCGGCGGCGAGACGGCCGGGGAGCGCCGACGGCGGCGCGGCGTCGACGGCGCGTTCGTCGCTCGGGTAGTGGCCGATGGTGTACTCGACGATGGGAGCGAGCGTGAGCGCGCCGAAGAGGTTCCCGAGCAGGTGGCCCGGCCCGGCGTGGGCGAACCCGGCGACGAGCATCCCGAGCGGTTCGAGGTACGACCACGCGCGGAACGGGATCACTAAGGGGCGGCGCCAGTGCCAGTAGCCGCCCTGAAGGAAGAGATACACCGCGAGGACGCCGAGGACGGTGACGAGCGTCCCCCACGGGACGCCGAGGACGAACCGCTCGCGGAGGCGGGTGTAGAGTCGGCCGTCGTCGAGTCCCAGCGCGACGGCGGCGCCGGCGAGGAGCGCGACGACCACGAACACGCGCTGAAGTTGGGTCGGAAGCGCCCCGAACTGCAGCGGGACCACCGGCGGGAGAGCCATGCCCGCAGTAGCGCCGCCACCGAACTTCAAAGCTCTGCCGACGGCGACGGCAGCAGCAGGTAACAGCCCGTCGCAACCACGGCCATCACCGCAAGCAGGAGGAACGCGGCGTCGAACAGGTCCGCGTCCGCGAAGACGCCGATGGCCACCGCGGCCGACGAGGAGACGGTGGTGAAGACGGTCCGGAGCAGGCCGTAGCCGCCGCCCCGGATATCCTCGGGGAGCGCCGCAGCGAGGTACGCCGTCGCCACCGGCGTCGCCCCCCGTTGGGTCCCCAGCAGGACGACGACGGCCCCGAGCAGGAGTCGCTGGCCGCTCATCACGAGCGCCGCGAGCAGGACGGCGTAGGCGGCCGTGATCGCCACCAAGACGATCCGTTCGTTGGTTCGGTCGGCGATCCGGCCCGCGACCGGTTGGGTGACCGCGGCGACGGCGAACAGGCCGCCGTAGAGGAGCGCCGCGGTCCCCTCGCCGATCGCCTTCTCGTCGACGAGGTAGGTGGTGAGAAACGCCGTCATCCCCTGGAAGGTGAAGAACGTGAGCGTGACCGCGGCGGTCACCAGCAGGATCTCCCGGTCCCGAACGGCCGCGAGCACGCGCGGGAGCAGTTCGCCGAGGGGCGTCGTGTCCTCGTCGGGCTCGGTCGGTTCGCGGGCGGGGATGACGAACCAGACGCCGACGAGGGCCACGATGAACAGCGGAACCGCCGCCCCGAAGCCGGCGCGCCACGTCGCCGCCGCCGCGAGCAGGCCGACCCCGGCCGGGAGGATCGACGACCCGGCGTTTCCGACCGCCATCACGGCGCCGATGGCGGTGCCGCTGTTGTCGGGGAACTGCCGGGAGAGCAGCGTCACCCGCGGCGTGGCGAACAGCCCGCCGACCACGCCGAACAGCGCGGCGCTCGCGGCGAACATCGGGAACGTCCCCGAGAGCGAAACGGCGGCGACGACCACGGCACCCAGCGCCATCGACCCGAGCAGCATCCGGCGCTCACCGACCCGGTCGGTGAGCAGGCCCGCCGGGAACTGACAGGCGCCGTAGACCAGCCACATCGCGGTGACCGCGAGTCCCGCCTCGGCGTTGGTCAACGTGAACTCCGCGCGGACGAACGGGAGCGCGGCCGGCACCGAGAGCATCGTCCCGACGATGGCCGCCCAGCCGAGGGCGATGGCGACCACCGACCAGCCGCGGCCGTTGCCTTGGAACTCGTCGCGGGCGGCCGCAACACTCTGTGCGAGACTGACCATGCGGGTTCGTACCGCAGCGGTTCGCTCACGGTGGTATATAGCTGTGCCTCCCGACAAGCAGGTCCGGTAACGAGGGGGAATCGCGCGAGAGACTACTCGGCCTGTTCGATGGCAGAGACACGCGGCGTGAACATCTCCTCCTCGATGTACCCCCAGTCATCGAAGTCGTTCGGGCCGGCGTCGCCGTCGGAGTACTCGTAGTTGAACACGTTGTAATTCATCACGCTCGGGTACTCCGAGTCGCTGTATCGCGTGCTGTCGATTCCGGGGTGAACGTCCGGATACAGCCCGAGCGAGTGGCCGAGTTCGTGCATGATCACCTTGCCGGTCTGTCGCTGTTTGGGCTGTGTTTCGACGATCATAACCCCCCTCCTTGCCCTACCGACGAATCTGTCGCCGTCGCTCGTGCTGCCGAGGTCACCGTCCTCGATGAGCAGCAGGTGGTGGTACCCCTTTCCGTTGTTGGTGAAATAGGTCGGTGCGTAGTGGAATAGCCAGGACTCCCTGTCGACATCCACCTCCTCGGGGATTTCCGTGGCGTTGACGACGAAGTGAACCTCGATGCCGGACGACCCGTCGGGGTTCGAAACCGGCGCGTCGTCGAACGCGTCTTCGATGCTGTCGAACGCGCGCCCCGGGGTGTCCACCCCCTCGATGGCGTCGACTTCGACGTAGATGTCGGTCCGCATCGGGTCAGCGTCGGGGAACAGGTCCTTTCGGTTCACTTCCATCCCGTCCGAGAGGCCATCGCCGTCCGTATCGGCGGCCGTTGGATCAGTCCCGTAGTCAGTCAGTTCCGCCCCGTCTTCGAGGCCATCGTCGTCCGTGTCGGCCGCTGTCGGGTCAGTCTCACCGTCGACCTCTTCGGCGTCGGAAAGCCCGTCGTCGTCCGTGTCGGCCACTGTCGGATCAGTCCCGTGCTGGGTGACTTCCAGTCCGTCATCGAGGCCGTCGCCGTCCGTGTCGGCCACTGTCGGATCGGAGCCGTATTGGTTCATCTCCGGCCCGTCTTCGAGGCCGTCGCCGTCCGTATCGGCCACCGTCGCGTTCGTTCCGGCGTCAACCTCCGCACCGTCGTCGAGACCGTCAGCGTCCGTGTCAGCTGCTCTCGGATCGGTGGCCCCGTTGACTTCTTCGGCGTCGGAGAGCCCATCGCCGTCCGTGTCGGCCAGCGTCGGGTCGGTCCCGTATTTCCCTGCTTCGTCGCCATCATCCAGCCCATCGCCGTCCGTATCGGCTATCGTCGGGTCCGATTCGTACCTGTACACCTCCGGTCCGTCATCGAGGCCGTCGCCGTCCGTATCGGCGTTCGTAGGGGTAGTCCCGTGGTCGTTCAGTTCCGGCCCGTCTTCGAGTCCGTCGTCGTCCGTGTCGGCGACTGTCGCGTCAGTGTCGCCGTCGACTTCTTCGGCGTCGGTGAGGCCGTCGCCGTCCGTGTCGGGCACTGTCGGGTCGGTGCCGTAGTCGAGGGTTTCCGGCCCGTCCTCAAGGCCGTCGCCGTCCGTATCGGCGACTTTCGGATCGGTCTCCCGGTTGACCTCCTCCGAGTCTGAGAGGCCGTCGTCGTCCGTGTCGGTGACGGTCGGATCAGTCCCGTGCTCGGTGACCTCCGGCCCGTCGTCGAGACCGTCGTCGTCAGTGTCCATGACCAGCGGGTCGGTACTGTGTTGGTCGACTTCCGCCCCGTCATCGAGACCATCCCCGTCGGTGTCGGCGATAGACGGGTTGGTGTTGTACTCGCGTTCGACACCGTCAGTCAGGCCGTCGCCGTCCGTGTCGGCCGATAGGGGATCTGTCCCCCCGTCGAGTTCGGCAAACGCCGGGACGTCGTCGCCGTCGAGGTTCACGACACCCGTGGTGCCGACGACGCCGGCCGACGACAGCGCGACCAGCACCATGGCCACGACGACCATCCGTCTCCCAACCACACTAACGCCCCTCGAAGTCGGCGAGAGTCGACGGTTCCGTCACGGGCATCGACATATGACTCATCGTATATGACCGGCTCACTACTCCGACGAGATAAGTGTTGCTGTGAGAACAGGGATGACGCCCTACACCGACAACGACCACAACGCCGTCTGGGGCTCGACGACGAACTCGGTGCCGCCCTCGGTCACACGGACCATCTCCTCCTGTCCGACGTAGCCCCACTCGGTCTCGATGCCGAGTTCGAGCGTGTACACCTCGCCCTCGCGGACCTCGCTCTCGACGGAGTCGCCGTAGCGGTCCCACTCCGGGCCGAGGAGGGTGCCACCGTCGTGGGCGCTCCGGCCCACTTGGTGGCCGAAGGCGTGATCGAACAGCTCCCGGTCGCGGGCGATCAACTCCGCCCGGGCCCGGGCGTCGACGCGGTGGCCGACGGCGCCGGGTTCGAGTTGGTCCCGGCCGGCGTCGATGGCCGCGCGGACGTCCTCGAACGCCTCCTGCAGCCCCTCGCTCGGTTCGCCCCGTACCCAGACGCGTTGGAGGTCGGCAGCGTACTCCTCTTTGACGACGCCGAAGTCGACGTGGAGCAGTTCACCCTCGGGGACCGTTCGGTCGCCGGGGAGCGTGTGGCCCACGTCGGCGGCGCCGCCGGCGTGGACTGTCGGGCAGTAGTCCCACGACCACGCGCTCCCGTAGCCCGCCTCGCGCATGCGCTCGTGGAGCGAGTCGGCGATGTCGGCCTCGGTAGTCTCGGGGGTCCACTCGTCGGCCATCGTGTGGAGCAGGTCGAGAGTCGTCTCGGCGGCGGCGGCGATGCGCTCGTGTTCGGTCCCGGACTTGATGCCGCGGACGTCGGCGATCACGTCGCCGGCGCCGACGAACTCCCGGCCCGGGAGCATCTCTTCGAGTCGCTCGTACATCCCGTGGGTGAGGCCGTCGGCGACCACGTCGTCGCGGTCGACGTTGATGGCGACGCGCTCGGCGTTCATCCGGGAGAGCGTCCCGCGGAGGTCCTCCCGGATCGACTCGTCGTACGGGCGGACCTCGTGGACGCCGAGGTCCTCGGCGGTGGGGGCGTCGTGGCGCCCGAGGATCACGGTCGAACTCTCGGCGCCGATCACGACCGCGGTGGGCCAGACGACGTCGAACCCCAGCACGTAGGGGAGTGCCGGCTCGTCGATCTCGGTCGTCTCTCGGCAGAAGGTCAGCCACGCGTCGACGTCGCTGTCGGCGACGGCGTCGCGGGCTTGTTCGACTTTCTCGCGGACGAGGGTCGTATCCATACCCGCCACCTGTAGCGGGGAGGGTTTAGCTTCCGGGGAGTGCCCCCGCGTGCCTTCACGCTGGCCACACGACCGACAGCGGGAGGGCGAGTAGCACCCCCGCGACGATCAGCGAGAAGCCCGTCAGTTCGACCCGGCGTTCGTAGTCGTCGAGGTCGTCGCTCTCGGCGCGCAGGACCGCGAGCGTCCGCCGGAACCTCCGCAGGGGCCCGCCGACCTCCCGGCCCGTCGCCGCGCGGAGTCGTCGCTGCTCGCGGAACGACCAGCCGGCGTAGGCGAGCATCGAGAGCCCCGAACTGGTCAGGAACGACAGGAAGAGCCAGCCGCTGAGTGGGTCCTGCAGCGTCGGCTCGTCGACGAACGGTTCGTCGGCGGCCACGAGCAGTTCGAGCACCACCCCCATCAGGGAGAGCACCGCGAGCCCGAACAGCCCGGCCGCGGTTTTCGCGAGCCGACGGCCGAAGCTCCCCAGGTCGGTCCCATCGGGCGTCGTCCCGCCGGGGTCAGGCTCGTCGTTCATCGTTCCTACCGACCGATCACGAACGAGCCGACGAGGTAGACGGCGACGGCGACGACGAGCCCACTCGCAGCCCCCAACAGGAGGTCGGGGCCGGTCACGAACCCCAGCGCGAGCACGGTGATGGCCCCGAGTTCGAAGCCGAGGCCGAGCATGCCCGGTCCGGTGCTTCGCGAGACGCGCTCGGCGGCCGCCCCGAGTCCGGCGTCACCAGCTTCCTGTGCGGCCGTGAGGCCGAGGAACCACGGGAGGAAGAGGAACGCGCCGACGCCGCCGAAACCGCCGGCGACGACGCCGTAGGGGATGCTTTCGAGGGAGAGTACGCCGACGGCGGTGAACGCGACGGTCTGCATGACGGCCGAGCCGGCGCCGAGCAGGGTGAGGGCCCGGTCGCTCGGTTGGGCGTTCGTGGAGGACATGAACGGGCGTTCAGCGAGCGGTTCGATAAACCCAACGGAGAACGACGGCAGTCCCTACGCGCCGTCGAGGTGGCGCTCGATCCGGGCGACGTTCCGACGGTTCGCCTTCCACGTGATGTCGAGCAGGTCGCCGAACACCGGGACGCTGCCGGCGACGGCGTCGACGCCGACCCGGAGCAGCATCACCGCGAGCGTGAGCCGTGGGAGGCCGAGCCGGTAGCCCTGATAGACGATGTACAGCGCCGGCACCGCGGTGACCCAGTCGCCGACGATCGGGAGCAGGCCCAGGAGGCCGTCTAAGCCGATCTCGCCGACAACGGGGAGCGAGAACGCGCCGTCGAGCAGGTCGGCGACCCGGCGGGCGCGGTCGAGCCGGGCCGGGTCGGTCATCTACAGGCGGCTCTCGGCGTCGTCTGCCAGCTCCTGCATGCGCTTGCCGATCCGGCCGGCCGAGGAGAACTCGTCGTCGCTCATGGCGGACGCGAGCGCGTTTCCGAGCACGAAGACGGCGTGTTTGTGTTCGCTCTTCGATTTGTGGACGTGGGAGGGGTCAACGTCGAGTTCGTCGTACTCGTCGAAGGTGCCGGCCTCGATGTCCTCACGGTCCCGGAAGTTCTCCATGATGATGACCATCTGTTCGTGGAGTTCGAGCAGTTCGTCCTTGTGCATACCTGTTCCACGCGGTTCCGGGGGTTAAACGTTATTGGGTGGGAGTCACACGAACGGCCACGAACGGCGGCGCCGAGGCTCATCGGGGGTGAGCGGCCTCGAAAACTCGGGGGTCAGAAGACGTACTCGTCCTCGTGGCCCATCATGCCCTCGTCCTCGAACTCGGGCTCCTCGTCGTCCATCGGGCCGCTTGTTTTGTAGGCTTTCAGTCCCGTCGAAAGGAGTTCCTCGACGGCTTCGTTGCGGTCGACGAACTCGCCCTGTTCGACGAGCTGTGCGATTTGCATCTCCAGGTGTTCGGGGACGTTGAGATCGACCTTCGGCATCTGTCAGGGGAGTTTGGCCCACCGAGTATATAAGCTCGTTGGCGCGGCGTGGCGGCGGCAGAGCCCCGTCTACGCCGGCCAACGCGCGCTGATCCGGGTGTCGATGGGCCGCATCCGATAACCATAGGTGAGCGGGCCCGCTCCGTTCGAGTATGACTACGGACGTGACCGGGCTCTACGAGGAGTTCGGCGACGAACGACTGCCGCCGGGCCAGCGAAAGACCGAGAGCTTCCCGGTGCTCTCGAAGGGGAACACGCCGAAAGTCGACGACGACTGGACAGTCACCGTCTCGGGCGCCGTCGAGGAGGAACGGGAGTTCTCCGCGGCCGAGTTCATGGACCTGGCCCCGGAGACCCAGACGCAGGACTTCCACTGCGTGACCGGTTGGTCGAAGTTCGACTGCGAGTTCACGGGGCTGCCGTTCCCCGAACTCGTCGACGCCGTCGGGGTCGACGACGACGCCGAGCACGTGATGTTCCACGCCCACGACGGCTACACGACCGACCTCACGCTGGCGGAGTGCGACCGACGGGAGGTGCTGTTCACGTGGGAGTTCGACGGTGAACCCCTGCCCGCCGACCACGGCGGACCGCTCCGCGTCGTCACCCCGCACAAGTACGCCTACAAGGGGGCGAAGTGGGTGAAGGGCGTCGAGTTCCTCACCGAGGCGGAACTGGGCTACTGGGAGAAGCGGGGCTACTCCGACAGCGCGAACCCGTGGAACGAGGAACGGTACAGTTAGGGCCGCCCGTAGTGAAAGAGGGGTAGATGGAGTCACCGCGGCAGACCGGTCTCGACCCGGCAGAGACGACGTTCGTCGGTCGGAGCCGGGAGGTTCCGGACGTGTCGTTCCGTGCGTTCCTCGCCGGGCGAGGAGCGCCACGTGTCCACTGGGCGGCCCCGGACGGGCTGGAAGTCGTCGGCGCGGGCGAAGCCGCCCGCCTGACCGGCGCCGGGGGCGAGCGGTTCAGCGCGGTCCGGGAGGCCGGCGAGACGGCCTTCGACGGCGCAGACGCCCCCGAGGGCCCCGCTCGCCCGCGATTTTTCGGCGGCGCCGCCTTCCACGACGACCACGAGCCCTCGCCGCCGTGGGAGGGGTTCCCGCCGGCGACGTTCGTCCTCCCCCGGATCCAACTGGTTCGGACCGACGACGCGACGCACCTGACTGTCGTGCGCGCCGACGGCGACGCCGTCGCCGCCGAGGCCGACCTCGAGGCGGCGGCGGCGGAGATCGACGACCTCCCCGCGATGCGTCCCGTCGAGGACCCGCCGGGCGTCGTCGCCAGCCGCCGGACGACGACCGAACAGGAGTGGGCCGAGGGGATCGAGGCGGCCGTCGAACGGATCGAAGCCGGCGAACTCCGGAAGGTGGTCCTCGCCGTCGCGCTCGCGGTCACACTCGAGGAGGAAGTCGTCGTTTCGGACACGCTCGAACGGCTGCGACGCTCCTACCCCGACTGTTTCCGCTTTCTGGTCCAGCCGACCGACGAGGCCGGCTTCTTCGGCGTCCCGCCCGAGCGGCTGGTCCGCCTCGAGGGGGATCACGCGGTCACGGAGGCGCTGGCAGGCACGGTCGCCCGCGGGGAGACACCCGAGGAGGACGCCGCGCTCGCTGATTCGCTGCTCGGGAGCGAGAAACTCCAGCACGAACAGGCACTCGTCGCCGAGGCCATCGAGGAACACCTCGCGCCGCTGGGCGACGTACGCGTCGCCGAACAGGGGGTCCGGAAGCTGGCGAACGTCCAGCACCTCCACACCCCGATCGAGGCCGACCTCGACGGCGACACGCACGTTCTGGAACTCGTGGATGCGATCCACCCGACGCCCGCCGTGGGCGGCCTGCCGCCGGAGACTGCGGAGCGCGTGATCCGCGAGACCGAGACGTTCGAGCGCGGCTGGTACGCCGCCCCCGTGGGCTGGTTCGACACCGACGGCGACGGGGAGTTCGCGGTCGGCATCCGCTCGGCGGTCGCGGGCGGCCGCCGGGCCACGCTCTTCGCGGGCAACGGCATCGTCGCCGACAGCGACCCCGAAGTCGAGTGGGAGGAGGTCGGCCTCAAACTGGAGCCGATCCTCGCGGCGCTCGACACCGACGACGAGGACTAAGGCTCGACGGAGCCGACGGCGTGCAGTAGCCGGGCGCTGGTCCGGATCCCCTTCTCGAAGTGGTCGACGGCGAAGCGCTCGTCGGCCGAGTGCTGATTGTTGTTGCCCTGCCCGTACGGGATGCTCGCGTGCGGGAGGCCGAGGTAGTCGGTGAACAGCGCGTACGGCGCCGAGCCACCCGTCGACGGCTTCACGACCGGTTCCGCGCCCCAGCCCTCGGTGACGGCGTCGACGATCGGATCGAAGTACGGCGTGTCCGTCGGCGTCCGCATCGGGTCCATGCTTGCGTGGTAGGTGACCGTCGTCTCCAGTCGGTCGTCGGCGTGTTGCTCGACGTGGCGCTCGAACAGGTCGAAGATCCGGTCCGGGTCCTGATCGACGACGAGGCGCATGTCGATGGTGGCCGAGGCGTCGCTCGGAACGATGGTCTTGAAACCCGTCTCCCCGTGTCCGCCGGCGATGCCGTTGACGTTGAGCGTCGGGTAGTAGAGGGTCTTCTCGAGGAACGTCTCTCCGGGGCCGTCCTGGAGGCCGCCCACCTCGAGGTCCGCCAGGAGCTCAGCCTCGTCGGGTTCGAAGGTATCCAGTAGTTCGCGGTCGGGGGCTGGCACCCCCTCGACCTCGTCGTAGAAGCCGTCGATAGCGATGCGGCCGTGGGGGTCACGCATCGTGCCGAGGAGGCGGATCAACTCCCACGCGGGGTTGGGGACCGCGCCGCCGTAGTGGCCGGAGTGGAGGTCCCCCTTCGGCCCGCTCACGTCGAGGCCGACGACGAGGATGCCGCGGTTGCCGAAGCTGACGGACGGCCGGCCGGAGTCGTCGATGGGGCCGTCGGAGTTGATCGACACGTCGGCGTCGAGGTCCGGTTCGCGGGCCTCGACGGCGTCGAGGAGGTTCGGACTGCCGCTCTCCTCCTCGCCGTCGAGTATCAGCGTGACGTTACACGGCAGGCCGGTGGTCTCCCGCAGCGTCCGGACCGCACAGGGGTAGGTGAAGTGCTGGCCCTTGTTGTCGACGGTGCCGCGGCCGTAGAGCAGTTCCTCGCCGTCCTCCACGCGGATTTCCGGCTCGAACGGCGGGGTCGTCCACTCCGCCGGGTCGACCGGCTGTACGTCGTAGTGGCCGTACACCAGCGCCGTCGGCGCGTCGTTGTCGGGGTCGTTGTCGACGTAGGCGTGGGCGAGGACGGACGGGTGGCCCGATGTCTCGACAATGTCGGCCTCGTCGAAGCCGTACTCCAGACAGAGTTCGCGTTCGTGTTCAGCACACTCACGGATCCCCTCGCCGGTGGCACTGATCGACGGCTGGGCGATCAACGCCTGCAGGTCGGTCAGGTACGTCTCGAAGTGGTCGTCGATGGTGTCGTCGACGGATGGGTCCATACAGTGGACGTGGACCAAAGCGAGGTAAATGGTCGCATGGGGCACGACCCTTGCCGAGAGTCCGGTTTCGCCCGCTCGGGACGAGCGACGAGCGCCACCGAACCACCACACAGAGGGACTATTCGGGCGGAGACGTGTCCGGTCGAAGAAGCTATGTAGGTTACCAGTCAAGCTTCGGCCCAGATGTCGCTCGAACGATTCGTCGACGCCTACGAGGGTGTCGAACGGTCGCTCGTTCTGGCGAACCGGCGCCAGCCCGAGCAGCTCCGTTCGATGCTCGAAACCGCGTTCGCAGAGCAGTCCGTGGCCGTCGACGACGCGATCGTCGACGGTGAGGAGGAGGACATGGTGTTGCTCCTCGGCCCCGACGAGGAGGTGTTGGCTCGGTCGCCGCTGTCGGCGGTTGCGAGTTCGCTGCTGTTCACCAACTCAGACGCCTTCATCACCGGTTCGACCGATCTCGACGCGGTCGACCTGCCCGACGTGATCACCGGGTTGGAGGGGGTGAAGTTCCGACTGCGAGGCTACCCCCGGTCACACAAGGAGAAGCTACTGTTGATCGCCGTCTCCCGACAGATCGAGCGCAGCGCGTGGCTTCGCGACGCCGGCACACACCGGGCCTCGTTCCAGCAGCTCTCCCGGATCGTCGACGAGCAGGGGACCGAACGCGTCTACCGTCGGCTGGGCGAGAGCGCGGTCGACACGCACGTCTACGGCGTTGACGACGGCAGCGCGGAGCGCGCGAGCGCGTTGGGTGTCACGGTCCACGCGGGAACGTCGACGGACTACCGGGACTCGTGGTTCGTGATCCACCGACCGCCGGAAGCCGGCGAGCCGTCGGGCCCCGACCCCATCGCGCTGCTGGCGGTACAGGACGAGGAGGGCGTCTGGCACGGCTTTTTCACCACCGAGCAGGAGCCGGCGATCCGCGTGGACGACTACGTTCGGACGGCGCTCTGAGTCGGCGTCGGCGGCTTTATGACGGAGTCGGCCGAACGGTCGGGTATGTCTACGAAAGCAAAGGTCCTGCTCGTGTTCGCGTTCGTAACGATCGTCTACTTCCTCGTCGGCGGCGACGCCGATCCCGTGGAAGTCGAAGTCGAGAGCGAATAACCGCGGCGGCAGCGGATCGCCGAGACCTCGGTGTCTCGGCCCCGGTCACGCCGCCGTCGGCGTGTATGACGCCGGCCACGGCGTGATCGCGTGATCGCTTCTCCCGCTCCCCTGTCGGGAGCGAACCACTTACCCGCCAGCCCCACCTCCCCAGAGGCATGTACGGGGTCGTCACACGCAACGCCGAGGAGGTCGAGTGGCCGGCGTTCGATCGGGGGTTCTACGAGGTGAAGGACGTGACCGGCCGGGCCGCCGAACCGTTGCCGAACGCGGTGAACATGGTCTCCTGTTTCGGCGACAACGCCGCCGGCGAGTCCAGCCCCGAGTTGGTGCCCGTCGACGACGAGGGCAACCGGGCGACCCGCGACCAGCCCTACTTCGACTGGGCGTACGTCTGTCCGACCCACGAGAAGTACCGCGAGGGGCTGCTGGAGACGATCGCCGACTGCGCCGCCGCCAACGAGGACGTGCGCCTCGACGACGTGGGGTTCCCCCGGGCGGAGTACTGCCGCTGTGACCGCTGTGAGCGACTGTTCGAAGAGAGCGACTACGACGACCGGATGAACTGGCGCGGTAGCGTCATCACCGAGTTCGTGAAGGAAGCCAGCGAACGGATTCCGGGGACGACGTACCTCACGCTCTACCCGGACCCCTATCCGGGCCACCTGTTCGACCGGGCCGGACTGGACCTTTCGGTGCTCTCGGCGTACGTCGACGAGTTCGTCGTCCCGCTGTACGACACCCACTACGGGACGACCTACTGGCTGGAGAGCATCGCAAAGGGGTTCCAAGACCTACTGGGCTGGTCGCCCGAGACGCCCGAAGCGGGCACGCCGTTCTCCATCGAACTGTACGCCGTCGACGTGGGCGTCGACGAACTGGTCCACGCGACGGAAGTCGCCGACGCGTACGCGAAGGACGTCTTCTTCGGCTACGACGCCAGTAACGCCCAAGCCGCGGTCCGCCGGAAGAAGGCCGACGAGCGCGAGGGCGTGAGTCACGGATAGGCCCGAACCTCTTAGCCCTCCCCGGTCCAACACCGGCCCATGTACGATCGGATCCTCCTGCCCGTTGACGAGGCCGCCGTCGAGAGCAGCCTCCTCTACCACGCCGCCGAGCTCGCCAACTGGGACGACGCCGCGGTGGAACTGCTCTACGTCGCCGACACCGGCCGGGACAGCGTCACCGTCGCCGACGGCGAGGTCGTCGACGCGCTCGTCGAGGAGGGTGAGAAGGTCGTCGCCGAGGCCGGCCGACTGCTCGACTCGCTGGGCGTCGAGTACACCACTAGCGTCGAGCAGGGCACGCCCGCGAAGACCATCGTCGACTACGCCGAGCGTGGCGGCCACGACCTGATCGCGATCCCGACCCACGGCCGCGAAGGGCTCTCGCGGTACCTGCTCGGTAGCGTCACCGAGAAGGTCGTCCGACTCGCGCCAGCGCCGGTACTGACGGCGCCGCTTGAGGAGGACGGGTTCGAGTTCCCCTACGGCGGGATGCTGCTCCCGACCGACGGCAGCGACGCCGCGCTCCGAGCGGCCCGCCACGGCCTCGACTTCGCCGCCGAACTCGACGCCACGGTCCACGTGCTCTCGGTGACGGAGGGATCGCTGTTCGACGACGAGGACGGGGCGGCGGCAGGAGACGCCGTCGACGCCGTCGTCGAGGCTGCGGAATCCCGGGGGGTCGGTACCGTGACGACCCACGTCGAAAGCGGCGACCCCGACACCGAGATCCTCGACACCATCGAGGAGACCGGCGTCGATGCGGTGGTCATGGGGGCGACGGGGCGCCACGGCATCGAGCGCGTGCTGCTCGGCGGGACCGCCGAGAAGGTCGTCCGCTCCGCGGACGTGCCCGTCATCACGGTCGGCGATCAGTAGTCAGGTCCGTTCACGGCTCGGGGTGCGGGCTTTTTGCGCGTCGCCGGAGTGGATCGAACCATGGACGAGTCCGTCCGGGAGAGCCTGAACTTCCTGCTCGTCGGGGTGATCAGCCTCGCGGTACTGGGGCTGTTCAGCAGCTTCGTGCTCCCGTCGTGGCTCCACGCCCACCCGCTGTTCGTCGTGGGGACCGTCGTCGTCGGCCTCGTCGCGGCCCACCGCCTCGTCTACAGCGGAACGATCGCGGAACTGGGGCTCTCGCCGTTGCCCCCGGAGTCCGACGACGCCCCCGACGCCGCGCCGCCGCAGCCCGAGCGAGCGGGGAAGACGCCCAAGGAGCGGATCGAGTCGCGTGAGGAGTGACCGGAACGGAACCCACAAAGCTTCATGCCTCGGGTCGGAAGACCGGCGCATGCCACGGGTGTCACCGCAGGGATCGAGCGACGAGGACCGAGCGACGGGGCGTGCGCTGCGCGCGCTGCTCGGGCTCTCGGCGCTGTCGCTGCTGGTGCGCCTCTTCGGGCTGGGCGGTCGGATCTTCCACTGGGACGAGGGGCGCGTGGGCTACTGGATCCTGCGCTACCACGAAACCGGCGAGTTCGCCTACCGACCGATCATCCACGGCCCGTTCATCCAACACGCCGATGCCCTCCTCTTCCACGTCGTCCCCGCGACCGACTTCTGGGCGCGGTTCCCCGTCGCCGTCGTCACCGCGGCGCTACCGCTGACGGCGTGGCTGCTGCGCCGACACCTCGACGACCGCGAGACGGTCGCGCTCGGGCTCCTGTTGACGTTCCAGCCGCTGTTGCTCTACTACTCGCGGTTCATGCGCTCGGACCCGCTGGTGGGGGCGTTCTGTTTCGCCGCGTTCGCGCTGCTGGTCCGGGCCTACGACACCCGGCGCCTGGCACCGGTGTTCGCCGCGAGCGCGGCGCTCGCGCTGGGGTTCGCCAGCAAGGAGAACGCCATCCTCTACGTCGCCTGCTTCGGGGGCGCCGCGGCGGTCTGCTACGACCACCGACTGCTCCGTGCGGGCGTCGACGGCGCCGACGGGACGGGTTCGGGCGCCCGTGGGCGCCTCCGTGCCGACGGTGCCGCGATCCGCGAGTGGGCCGCCGACCGTGCAGGTGACCCCCCGTATCCGGTTTGGGCCGGGGGTGCCCTCGGCGGGGTGGTGGCGACGTTCATCGCCATCACCGTCGTCATGTACGCGCCGCGGCCAGAGGCGTGGAACGCACTCGGCTCGGTCTCCGCACTGGTCGACGTGAGCGTCAGCACTCTCGGCGACACCATCTCCGAGCTAACCGACGTGTGGCTCGACCGCGACGGGGGCGACCGTTCGTACCTCGCTTTCTTCCACGACATCGTGGAGACGCTGGTCTTCGGCGCCCCGTTCCTGTTCGCCTTCGGCTTCGTCGGCTACTTCGCCGACGGCTTCGGGCTCGGGGAGGCGGCGCCGCGCCGGCGCACGCTGGTCTCGTTCTGTCTCTACTGGGCGGCCGCGAGCGTGATCGGCTACCCCATCGCCACCGACATTCAGGCGCCGTGGGCGGTCTACCACATCGTGCTCCCGCTGACGGTCCCAGCGGCGGTCGGCGTCGGCGCACTCGTCGGCGTCGTCGAACGCGAACTGACGGCGGGGGACGAGTCCCTCGCCGACGCGCTCGGTCGGATCGCCGACGGTGGCGTCGGTGGGCTCCCCCACCCTGTCCGGGCGCTCTCCGACACTGACCGCACTGTCCCGGTCGTGCTCGCGGTGTTGTTGCTCACCGGCGGCGCCGTCGGCGTCGTCGGCCTGAACGTCGACTACTGGAACAGCACCGAGTACGAGGACCGGGAGGTGCTCCAGTGGGCCCAGCCTCACAACGAACTCAAGCCAACGATGAGCGACGTCGAGGCCGTCGCCGCCGACAACGCCGGGACCGACGTGCTGTTCTACCCGAGCGGGAGCGGGGAGTTCTACGTCGCCGACGAGTCGAGTCTCCAACGGGCGCCACCCGGCGGGCCGGCCTGGCACTCCCGACTGCCGCTGCCGTGGTACCTCGAACGCGCCGGCGCCGACGTGACCTCGAGCACCCCCGACACCCCGCCCGCGGAGGCACTCGCCGACGCGCCGCCGGTCGTGATCGCTCACGACGAGAGCCGGGATGAACTCGCCGCGGAGCTCGACGGCTACGAGGTCCGACAGCACCCCTTCAAGCTCTGGGGCGAGGAGGTCGTCGTCTTCATCGACCGGGAGGCGCTGGCGGCCGCCTAACCACGAACGTGCCTATCCAGCGCCCGATGCAGCAATCCTTATGCACGTCCGTTCGGAACGACCGCGCATGAGCGTCACGCTACCCGGCCCCACGCTGGGCGTCGTCGGCGGCGGCCAACTCGGCCGAATGCTCGGGGAGGCCGCCTCGCCGTTGGGCGTCGACGTGGTCGTCCTCGACCCGACACCCGACTGCCCGGCCGCGACCGTCGCCGAGCAGATCGAGGGGGAGCTCGACGACCCCGACGCGGTTCGGGCGTTGGCCGAACGCGCCGACGTGCTGACCTACGAGATCGAGACCGCCGACCCCGACCTGCTCGCCGAGGTCCGGGACGAGACCGACACGCCGGTCCACCCGGACCCCGAGACCCTGAGAATCACGGGCGACAAACTCCGGGAGAAGGAGGCTCTCGCGGGCGCCGACATCCCCGTGCCGCGGTTCGTCCCCGCGGACACCCCGGCGGCCGTCGAGACCGCGATCGACCGCTTCGGCGGGGTTATGCTGAAAGCCCGCGAGGGTGGCTACGACGGTCGGGGGAACGAACCCGTGGCCGACGCCGACGCGGCCGAACGGACGCTGAACGCCGTCGGCGGCGACGCCGTCGCCGAGGAACTGCTCGACTTCGAGCGCGAACTGGCTGCCATCGGCGTCCGCGGCGCCGACGGGGAGACCCGCGTGTTCCCCGTGACGGAGACGATCCACCGCGAGGAGATCCTCCGCGGGAGCGTCTCCCCGCCGCGGGCTGACGAGGAAACGCTGGAACGGGCTCGCGAGGTCGTGGCGGACGTGCTCGCGGAACTCGACGGTCGCGGCGTCTTCGGCGTCGAACTGTTCGACCTGGGTGGCGAGATCGTCGTCAACGAGATCGCCCCGCGGCCGCACAACTCCGGACACTGGACGATCGAAGGAACCGCCACCTCCCAGTTCGAACAGCACGTCCGAGCGGTCCTCGGCTGGCCCCTCGGCCCCGTCGACCGCGTCGCACCCACTGCCTCGGCGAACGTCCTCGGGGACGTGGACGAGCCCCAGCCGGCGACGCTCTCGGGCGTCGAGACCGTGCTCTCGGCGTCGGACGCGAGCCTCCACTGGTACGGCAAACGCGAGGCCCGACCGCTACGGAAGATGGGCCACCTCACGGTTGTCGATTCCGACGCCGCCGGCCCGGACGCGAGCGCCGCCGACGCACTCGAAACGGCCGAACGCCTGCGCGATTCACTGACCTTCACCGAATGACCTCAGTTACCGACCTCATCGACCGACTGGAAGCGGACGCTGCGGCCGAGCGGCCCACCGAATCGACCCCCGACGTGGGGATCATCATGGGTTCGGACTCGGACCTCGACACCATGCAGGGCGCGTTCGACGCGCTCGACGCGCTGGGGTTCGCCGAGCAGACCGACCACGCCGACCCGCCGGCGGGGCGGTTCAGCTACGAGTCCTACGTCGTCTCGGCTCACCGGACCCCGGACCTCATGTACGCCTACGCCGAGACCGCCGAGGCCCGGGGGCTGGACGTCGTCATCGCCGGTGCCGGCGGGAAATCCGCCGACCTGCCGAACATGACCGCATCCATCGCGTTCCCGCTGCCGACCATCGGCGTGCCCGTTCAGGAGAAGTCCGTCGACTCCGTGATCGGGATGCCCACGGGGGCGCCGATCACCGCCGTCGACGCCGGGAAGTCCTACAACGCCGCGCTGTCGGCGGCCCAGATCCTCGCCCGCGAGTACGACGAGGTCCGGGAGCGACTCGTCGAACTGCACGACGAGCGCCGCGAGGGCGTCGGCGACGTCTCCGCGGCGCTGCACGACCTCGGCGTGGCCGGCTTCCGCGACCGCTGAGTGACCCCGTTTCGTAGGGTCCCTCAGCAGTAAGTCGCTCCGGTTTTCGGCGGTTCATCGGTACTGATTCGCACGTTCGCCCGCGCGGGGAAATGAACGCTTAAGAGCCGTGGGGACGAACCCCGGAGACGTTACGGAGAATCCGACATGAATCCATGGATAGCTATCGGCGCGTTGGCGCTCGTGGCTGTCGGCATCCCCCTCGCGATGATGGTGGTGTCGTCACTCATTCGTCCCAGCGTGCCTGAACAGGGGAAAAGTGCCGTCTACGAGAGCGGCGAGATCCCGACGGGGACGACGCGCATCCGGTTCAACATCCAGTACTACATGGTTGCGCTGCTGTTCGTCGTCTTCGACATCGAGACCGTCCTCATCTTCCCGTGGACGGTCATCTACCGGCCGGCCCTCGAAGGTGGGGCGACGCTGGTGGAGGTGCTCGCGCCGATGCTGCTGTTCATCGGTGTGTTGGGCATCGGGCTCGTCTGGGCGTGGCGGCAGGGCGCCGTCGAGTGGGTCTCGAGCCCACGTGCGCTCGAACACAAGACTGAGAGTAACCAATGAGTAGCGAACGAGAACTCTTCCGGACCGACGATTCGCAAGTACTGACCGACACCCGCGATGCACGGATGACCGGGCAGGGCGACCGGTTCAACTCCACGCTTCGCGAGGCGTTCGGCTCGTCGCCGTTCATCCTCACCAAGTTCGATAAGTTCATGAACTGGGTGCGGGGCTCGTCGATGTTCATGCTGCAGTTCGGGATCGCCTGCTGCAGCATCGAAATGATGCATACCTACGCGGTCAAACACGACCTCGACCGCTTCCACGCCGGTGTCCCGCGGGCGTCCCCGCGGCAGGCCGACGTGATGATCGTTCCGGGGACGATCGTTTCGAAGTTCGCGCCGCGGATGAAGCGCGTCTACGACCAGATGCCCGAGCCGAAGTTCGTGGTCGGCATGGGCTCCTGTACCATCTCCGGCGGGCCGTTCCAGGAGGGGTACAACGTCATCAAGGGCGCCGAGGAGGTCATCCCGGTCGACATCCACGTCCCGGGCTGCCCGCCGCGGCCGGAGGCGCTGGTCTACGGCGTCGCGAAGCTGCAAGAGCGGATCGCCAACGGCGAGGCCGCCCCGGTGACGGTCAAGCCCTACGAGCTCGAACAGTTCGGCGACCTCGACCGCGACGAGATCGTCGATCAGCTCTCCGACCAGATCGACGAGGAGGACCTCGTGATGCGGTACAACTGGGCTGATTCGCCATGAGCAGCCTCCAGGAAGGGGACGACACCCCCGAGATCGAGGCCGGCGAGACCGAACTCGAGGCGCTGCTCGACGACCTGATCGTCGACCGCGACGACCACATGAACGCGCCGGCGTTCGTGATCCGGCCCGACACGGTCCAGGAGACCCTCGGTCGCCTCAAGGAGGAGGCCGGCTACGACCACCTCTCGCTGGTGACCGCCGAGGAGTACCCTGACCGCTACGAGTCGATCTACCACCTGAAGAAGTTCGAGGACCCGACCGACGAGGTCAGCATCGTCGTCCCGACCGACGCCGAGAACCCCGTCAGCGAGTCCGCCGAGCCGGTGTTCCGGACGGCCGACTGGCACGAACGGGAGGCCTACGACCTCGTGGGGATCGAGTACGACGACCACCCCGACCTGCGTCGGATCCTCCTGCCCGAGACGTGGCAGGGTCACCCGATGGGGCTGGACTACGACCAGAACCGCCCCCAGATGGTGCCGCTGCGGGAACACGCGAACCCGCTGCAGGAGGACCAGCGCTCCGAGAGCGACTCGGACACGATGTTCGTCAACATCGGTCCCCACCACCCGGCGACTCACGGCGTGCTCCACCTCAAGACGACCCTCGACGGCGAGCAGGTCGTCGACGTGGAGCCGGACATCGGCTACCTGCACCGCAACGAGGAGCAGATGGCCCAGAACGGCACCTACCGCCACCAGATCATGCCCTACCCGGACCGCTGGGACTACATCTCGGCGGGGCTGCTCAACGAGTGGGCCTACGCCCGCGCAGCGGAGGACCTCGCGGACATCGAGGTCCCCGAGTACGCCCAGATCATCCGGACGATGGGCGCCGAACTCTGCCGGATCGCGGCCCACATGCTCGCGGTCGGGACGTTCGCCCTCGACATCTACGGCGACTTCACGGCCATCTTCATGTACGCGATCCGCGACCGGGAGAAGGCCCAGAACATCCTCGAGGACCTCACCGGTCAGCGGCTGATGTTCAACTACTTCCGACTCGGCGGGGTCGTCTGGGACCTGCCCGAGCCCCGAGAGGAGTTCTTCGAGAAGATCCGCACGTTCGTCGACGAACTCCCCGAGGCCCTGGAGGAGTACCACGACCTGATCACGGGCAACGAGATCCTCCAGATGCGGACCGTCGGCACCGGGATCCTCCCGAAGGAGGTCGCAAAGAACTACGGTGCGACCGGGCCGGTCGCCCGTGGCTCCGGCATCGACTACGACATCCGCCGGGACGACCCGTACGGGTACTACGACGAACTCGACTGGGAGGTCCCCGTCGAGGACGGCTGTGACAACTTCAGCCGCCTGCTCGTCCGCATGCGCGAGGTCGAGGAGTCCGCGAAGATCATCGAACAGTGTGTCGACCTGCTCGAGGACTGGCCCGAGGAGGAGCGGAACATCCAGGCCAACGTCCCGCGGACGCTCCGCCCGGACGACGACACCGAGATCTACCGTACCGTCGAGGGCGCCAAGGGCGAACTCGGCGTCTACATCCGCGCCGACGGCACCGAGAAGCCCGCCCGGTTCAAGATCCGGAGTCCGTGCTTCTCGAACCTCCAGACGCTGCCGGAGATGAGCAACGGGGAGTACATCCCCGACATGATCGCCGCGCTCGGTAGCCTCGACATCGTACTCGGGGAGGTGGACCGGTGATACTGCAGAGCGAGACGCCGCTGCCCGACACGCTGGCGAACCTCCTCGGCCTCGGTGGCTTCGGCGCCGCCGGCGAGTTCGTCGCGGCGTTCATCGCGGCGTTTATCGTTGGGAACGTGATGCTCGCGATGACCGGCGTCGCCGGTCCGTGGGCGAAGCGGAAGATCACGGCGAAGTTCACCGACCGTATCGCCGCCGACCGCATCGGGCCCGCCGGCCTCGGGACGATCCCGGCCGACGCGCTCCGACTGCTCTCGAAGGAACTGATCGTTCCGGAAGGCGCCGACCGCCCGGCGTGGGACATCGCGCCCATCGTCGTCGCCGGGTCGGCGATGCTCGGGTTCGCGGTGATCCCGATGGGCAGCGGCATTCAGGTGGCCGACCCCGAAGTCGGCCTCGCCTACGTGTTCGCGGTCGCCTCCATCGCCAGCCTCGGTATGGTGATGGCGGGCTACGCCTCGAACAACAAGTACTCCATGCTCGGCGCGCTGCGTGCCGTCGCACAGAACCTCGCCTACGAGATCCCGCTGGTGATCACCGGGGTCTCGGTGGTGCTGTTCACCGGTTCGCTCCGCCTGAGCGAGATCGTCGCGACCCAGCAGGAGACGCTGATCTCCCTCGGCGGCGTCGCGATCCCGTCGTGGTTCGCGTTCGTCAACCCCTTCGCGTTCGTGTTGTTCCTCGCCGCCAACGTGGCGGAAGTGGGACGCAACCCCTTCGATATCCCGGAGGCGCCGACGGAGATCGTCGCCGGGTTCCAGACCGAGTACTCCTCGGTCTACTTCGTCCTGCTGTACCTGGGTGAGTTCCTGCACATCTTCCTCGGCGGCGCCATCACCGCGGTGCTGTTCCTCGGCGGCGCGGCCGGCCCCGGCCCGGAGAGCATCGGCTTCCTCTGGTTCGTGGTCAAGATCTGGGCGTTCTTCCTGCTCACCCAGTGGCTCCGCTCTGCGGCGCCGCGTCTGCGTATCGACCAGCTGATCGAAGTCGGCTGGAAGGGGATGCTCGAACTCTCCTTCCTGAACCTGGTGCTCACGGCCCTAATCGTGGGAGTGGTAGCATGATCGGAATCCTGAAAGGAATGGCGACGACGATGAAGCACGCACTGGACGGCCAAACCTTCACGGTGAAGTACCCGGAGGTCGCCCCCGAAGTCAGCCCGCGGTTCCGCGGGGTCCACAAGTTCAGCCAGGAACGCTGTATCTGGTGCCGGCAGTGTGAGAACGTCTGCCCGAACGACACGATCCAGATCGTGATGGACGACCAGCGCAACGGCGAGGAGTACAACCTCCACATCGGCCAGTGTATCTACTGCCGACTCTGTGAGGAAGTCTGCCCCGTCGACGCCATCCTCCTGACCCAGAACTTCGAGTTCACGGCGGACACGAAAGACGAGTTCGTCTACAACAAAGAACAGCTGAAGAACGTCCCGTGGTACAAGGGGAGCGACCCCCTCGAAGCCCGCAACCCCGACCGCTCGGCGTGGGTGGGCGAGGGTGCCGGCGAGGTCGACTACCAGTAACAAAATGGTCTTAGAGACAATCACGTTCGCGCTGTTCGCCGCCGTGACGGTGGGGTGTGCCCTCGGGGTCGTCCTCGTGAAGGACCCGTGGCACTCCGCGCTGGCCCTCGGTGGCGCACTGTCGAGCCTGGCGGTACACTACGTGATGTTGGACGCAGGGTTCCCCGCCGCGATGCAGGTGCTGGTCTACATCGGGGGCGTCCTCGTGCTCATCACGTTCGCCGTCATGCTCACGCGAACCGACAAACCGAAATCCGAGGTGTACAGCTAGATGGTCAGTCGACCCGAACTGAAGTCCGACGCCAACTACGTCAACGGGCTCGCGGCCGCGGTGCTGTTCGCGGTGTTCGTCGCGGTCTTCCTGAGCGCGAACTTCGGCGAGGCCGCCGGCTTCGCCGAGGACGCGTCACTCGTCGCGGGCATCGGCTACGCGCTGATGGACCTCCAGGGGCAGGCCGCTGTCTCGGTCGAGGGGTTCCTCGCGACGTTCGAGATGGTCGGCGTCGTGCTCGTCGCCGCCACCGTCGCCGCCGTCACGCTCGCACGGCGTGAGGGCGACGGCACGGGGCTGGTGACGGCGCTGACCGACGGGGGGCGCGAGGAGCCACGCTCCTCGGAAAGCCGGACGGAGTCCGGCGGTGAGGAGGTGGAGGACTGATGGTACCCGTCGAGTACTACCTCGTGCTCTCGGCGGCCGTGTTCTCCATCGGGCTCTACGGACTGCTGACCCGGGAGAACGCGCTGCTGTTCCTGATGTCGGTCGAACTGATGCTCAACGCCGCGAACATCAACTTCGTGGCCTTCAGCGCCCAGTGGGGCAACCTCACCGGACAGACGTTCAGCCTGTTCGTGATGGCGCTGGCAGCCGCTGAAGTGGCTGTCGGCATCGGCATCATCCTGGTACTGTATCGTAACTTCAAGGACGTGGACGTGACAGTCCCGCAGTCGATGAGGTGGTAAGATGGCAGGAGCTTTCGACTACGCCGTGGCGATCGCGTTGTTACCGTTCCTCTCGTTCTGTCTCGCGGTCGGTGTCGCCCTCTCGGGGCGGGACCTGCTGCCGAAGGGGGGTGCCCTCCCCGGGATCGCGGCGACCGCCGGGTCGCTCGTGCTCTCGGCGTGGATGTTCTTCTCGGTCAGTAACGGCGAGACACACAACGAGACGTTCTACACGTGGGCCGCCGGCGAGGCGGCCACCGGCAGCCTGAGTGAGCCGCTGACGCTCACCTTCGGGGTCCTGATCGACCCGCTGTCGTCGATGATGCTGCTCATTGTCTCGCTGGTCGCGCTGCTGGTCCACGTGTTCTCGCTCGGCTACATGAACGACGAGGGCGAGACGGGCCTCCCCCGGTACTACGCCGGCCTCGGCCTGTTCACCGCCTCCATGCTCGGGTTCGTCCTCGCGGACAACCTCCTCATGGCGTTCATGTTCTTCGAACTGGTGGGGCTCTGTTCCTACCTCCTGATCGGCTTCTGGTTCCGCCGTGAGGGGCCGCCCAGCGCCGCGAAGAAGGCGTTCCTCGTCACCCGTTTCGGGGACTACTTCTTCCTGATCGGCGTGGTGGCGGTGTTCGCCACGTTCGGCACCGCGAAGTTCGCGGGCGAGCACTCGTTCCCGCATCTCGCCGAACAGGCGATCAACGGCGAAGCGACGGTCAACACCTTCCTCGGACTCGGCCCCGAGATGTGGTTCACCGCGATCGGCCTGCTGGTGCTGGGTGGCGTGATCGGGAAGTCCGCCCAGTTCCCGCTGCACACGTGGCTCCCCGACGCGATGGAGGGTCCGACGCCGGTCTCGGCACTGATCCACGCGGCGACGATGGTCGCGGCCGGTGTCTACCTCGTCGCCCGGATGTACGGCTTCTACGCGCTGTCGCCGACCGCACTGGCGATCATCGCGCTCGTCGGCGCCTTCACGGCGCTGTTCGCGGCGACGATGGGGCTCGTGAAAAACGAGATCAAGCAGGTGCTCGCGTACTCGACCATCTCCCAGTACGGCTACATCATGCTGGGGCTGGGCGCCGGCGGCTACGTCGCCGGCACGTTCCACCTGCTCACCCACGCCTTCTTCAAGGCGCTGCTGTTCCTCGGCGCGGGGTCGGTCATCATCGCGATGCACCACAACGAGGACATGTGGGAGATGGGCGGCCTGAAAGACCGGATGCCTGTCACCTACTACACGTTCCTCGCGGGTTCGCTCGCGCTCGCGGGCATCGTCCCCTTCGCCGGCTTCTGGTCGAAAGACGAGGTGCTCTACGAGGCGCTCGTCCACGGCCTCGGCACCACGAGCGGCCTCGGCACCGCGCTGCTGGTCGCCTACGGGATGGGCCTGATCGCGGTGCTGTTCACCGGTTTCTACACGTTCCGGATGGTGATGCTCACCTTCCACGGTGAGCCCCGCTCCGACACGGCCCGCGAGGCTTCGGAGGGTGGCTGGAACGTCAAGATCCCGCTGGTCGTGCTGGGGCTCCTAGCGACGACCATCGGGTTCGTCAACATGGTCCCGGTCAAGGACCTGACCGGTGCGGAGATCGACTTCCTCCACAAGTGGCTCTACGGGACGGAGGGCGCCGGCTGGGCCGAGACGCTCGGTACCAGCGGCTACCACTACCACCACCTGCTGTTCGCCGACTACGGCGCCGGCATGGCGGCGGCGGAGCTGCCGTCGTACCTGGTGGGACTGCTCTCGCTGGCGCTCGCGCTGTTCGGCGCCGGCTCGGCGTACGTCCTCTACGGCGGCGCCGACCCCGAGCCCCACACCGAGAAGCTCGGAAGCCTGCGTGACGTGCTGTACAACAACTACTACCAGGACGAGTACCAGGTCTGGCTGGCCGAGCGGGTCGTCATCCCGCTCTCGAAGGCCGCGGACGTGTTCGATCAGGCGGTCGTCGACGGCGTCGTCAACGGCGTCTCGAGCGTCAGCCTGTTCGGCGGCTCCCGACTCAAGCGGATCCAGGACGGGCTGGTGACTCACTACGCCGCGATGCTCACCCTCGGGCTGACGGTGTTGCTCGTCGGGTTCGCGATCTACGGAGGGTGGTTCTGAATGCTAATCGAGACGCTCATCGGCTTCGCGTTCGTCGCCGCGCTGGTCACGTTCCTCGTCCCTGACGAGGTCGCCGGCCGCGTCGGCGCCGCGCTGAGCCTCGTCCCGCTTGCCGGGACGCTCTGGATGTGGGCACAGTTCGACGGGAGCGGGAACGCCCTCACGGGCGGCCAACTCGCGTTCGAGACACGCTTCGACCTGCTGACCCTCTCGGGCTATCAGGTGCAGTGGTTCTCCGGCGTGGACGGGATCAGCCTGCCGCTGGTCGTGCTGACGGCGTTCCTGACGACGCTCGCAATCGTGAGCGCGTGGACGCCGATCGACAGCCGCCAGTCGCAGTTCTACGGGCTGATGCTGTTCATGGAGGCGAACCTGCTGGGGATGTTCACCGCACTGGACTTCTTCGTCTGGTTCGTCTTCTGGGAGGCGACGCTGCTGCCGATGTACTTCCTGATCGGCGTGTGGGGCGGCCCGCGCCGGAAGTACGCGGCGATCAAGTTCTTCGTCTACACGAACGTGGCGAGCCTCCTGATGTTCGTCGGCTTCATCGCGCTCGTCTTCGGCGGCCTCGGCGACAGCATCGACACGCTGTCGCTGCCCGCCGTGGCGATGGCGCTCGACGCCGGCGGCAACCTCGGGTCGTTCATGGGGCTCGCCCCCGGGACGCTGAAACTGGTCGCGTTCGTCGCGATGTTCGTCGGGTTCGCGGTGAAGGTGCCCGTCGCCCCGTTACACACGTGGCTGCCGGACGCTCACGTGCAGGCCCCCACGCCGGCCTCGGTGATGCTGGCTGGGGTGCTCCTGAAGATGGGGACCTACGCGATGCTGCGGTTCAACTTCACGCTGCTGCCCGACGTGGCGTCCGATCTCGCGATCGTGATCGCCGCGCTCGGGGCGTTCTCCGTGATCTATGGCGCGATCCTCGCGCTGGCACAGGAGGACCTCAAGCGGATCGTCGCCTACTCGTCGGTGTCGTCGATGGGCTACGTGCTGCTCGGACTGGTGGCGTTCACCGAGTTCGGCATCGCGGGCGCGACGTTCCAGATGATCGCCCACGGCCTGATCTCCGGGCTGATGTTCATGGCCGTCGGCGTCATCTACAACACCACCCACACCCGGATGGTCGGCGACATGTCCGGGCTCGCAGACCGGATGCCCGTCACGGTGGGCATCCTGATCGCCGGCGCCTTCGGCTACATGGGGCTGCCCCTGATGGCCGGCTTCGCTGGCGAGTACTTCATCTTCGTCGGTGCGTTCCACTCGACGGTCATCCCGAGCGCGCCGCTGTTCACCGCGGCGGCGATGTTCGGCATCGTCATCGTGGCGGGCTACCTGCTGCTGGCGATGCAGCGCACCCTGTTCGGGCCGTTCAGCCTCGACGCCGACTACGAGGTCGGCCGGGCGGCGTTCCACGACGTGGCACCGCTGGCGGTGCTGCTGTTCGCGGTCATCGCCCTCGGGGTCTACCCTGACCTGTTCTTCGACATGATCCTGGACGCGATTGCCCCGCTGGTCGGAGGTGGTGCCTGATGGTGACGGTACCGCCGATGACCCCGACGTTCCTGCTGGGGTTCACGGCGCTTGCAGTGTTGCTCTACGACAGCGTGTGGCCCGAGGAGACCGACGGGAGCGTCCTCACCGGGATCTCCGTCGTCGGCTCGCTGGCCTCGCTGGCGACCGCCGGCTGGTTCCTCACGGCCGACACCGGGCTCGTGAGCGGCGGCATGTCACTCTACGCCGATGCGGTCGTCGTCGACGGCATGTCGCTGTTCTTCACGGCGCTGTTCGCGGCGGTGACGGTGCTTGTCACCCTCGCGTCCTACGACTACTTCGCCGGGAAGGGCAACCGCGGCGAACTCTACGGGCTCGTGCTGCTGGCGGCGACCGGGATGTCGCTGATGGCCAGCGCGAACTCGCTGGCGACGGCGTTCATCGCGCTCGAACTCGCCAGCCTGCCGTCCTACGCGCTCGTCGCGTTCCTGAAGGGGGACCGCGGGAGCAGCGAGGCCGGCCTGAAGTACTTCCTGATCGGCGCGCTCTCGTCGGCCATCTTCGTCTTCGGGATCTCGCTGGTCTACGCCGCGACCGGGTCGCTGGTGCTGCCCGACGTGGCGGCGGCGTTCCAGGGCGGCCTCGGCGGCCGTGCCGGCGTCGCCAGCGTCGGCGTCCTGCTGATCGCCGGCGGCGTGGCGTACAAGACCGCCTCGGTGCCGTTCCACTTCTGGGCGCCCGAGGCCTACGAGGGCGCACCCGCGCCGGTCTCGGCGTTCCTCTCCTCGGCCTCGAAGGCCGCAGGGTTCGCGCTCGCGTTCCGCGTGTTCGTCGAAGGGTTCCCGCTGGGGGCCGCGGCGAGCGCCGGGATCGACTGGGCGCTGCTGTTCCAGGTGCTCGCGGTGGCGACGATGGTGCTCGGTAACTTCGCCGCGGCTACCCAGGAGAAGGTCAAGCGGATGCTCGCGTACTCCTCGATCGGACACGCGGGCTACGTCCTGATCGGGCTGGCCGCCATCTCCGCACAGGCGAGCACCAACGGCGACGTGATGGGCGCCGCGATGGCCCACCTGTTCGTCTACGGCTTCATGAACACGGGCGCGTTCCTGTTCGTGGCGCTCGCGGAGAACTGGGGGGTCGGCCGCCGGTTCGAGGACTACAACGGACTGGGCGCCGAGAAGCCCTTCGCCGCGGTGGCGATGACGGCGTTCCTGTTCTCGCTCGCCGGCGTTCCGCCGCTGGGCGGCTTCTTCTCGAAGCTGTTCCTGTTCACGGGCGCCATCGACGCCGGCCTCTGGTGGCTGGTGGTGATCGCGGTGATCAACAGTTCGCTCTCGCTGTTCTACTACTCCCGCGTCGTGCGGGCGCTGTGGTTCGAGGAGGGCGACCACGACCTCGATAGCGCGCCGACCGCGCTGTACGCCGCGCTGGCGATCGCGCTGGTCGGGACCGTCGCGCTGCTGCCCGGCTTCGGCCCGGTGATCGAGATCGCACAGGAGGCCGCGACGGCGCTGTTCGCCTGATCGGTCTCTCCCCTTTTCGAAAAGCCGCTCACTCGCCGATGATGCCCGTGACCGCCGCCGAGAGTTCCGTCTGGCGATCCATCTTGATCCCGCCCGTCGTCGCGACGACGCTGGTCTCGCCCACCTCGATCCGAGTCACGTAGCCGCCCTCGAACTCGTGGACCGTACAGCCGGCTTCTGGCGCCGCCCGTCGGCCGCCATCGGCGCACACCGTTGATCGCTCGGAGGAGTCGGCGGCCATCGCCTCGTGGACGTCCTCGTCGGTGCCCGGTTGAAGGTCGCTTCGCCGGTAGACCGTCCCGCGGTGGTCGGGTCCGTTGATGCTCACGCTCCGGAGGCGGTCGCCGACGACGCCCCGACAGGCGTGTTCGAGCGCGCGCAACCGGGGATCGGTTCGGTCGGCCGGGTCGATCGTACGCTGTGGCATGTTCACAAGTAACATGGTTATTCGTAATCAATCTATCGGCGAGGTCCCCGTCAGATCCAAACCCCTCGTGGGCCAGCGGGGAGTATGCACGCTCGCGTCACGGAGTTCGTCGAGACCGCCGAGGACCGCTATGGGCTGGCCATCGAGCCGGTCGAGTTCCCCGAGAAGGGGACCCCGACAGCCGCCGACGCGGCCGAGGCGGTTGAGTGTGAGATCGGACAGATCGTCAACAGCCTCGTGTTCGACGTTGACAGCCAGCCCGTACTCTGTCTGACTTCCGGCGCCGAGCGCGTCGACGAGGCCGCGCTCGCGGCGTGGGCCGACTGTGAAGTCGACGACGTATCGATGGCGTCCCCCGAACTGGTCCGCGAGGCGACGGGCTGGGCCATCGGCGGCGTCCCACCGATCTGCCACGAGACCGACCTCACGACGCTTCTGGACCCCGCACTACTCGATTACGACACGGTCTGGGCCGCTGCGGGGACACCCACGTCGATGTGGGCGATCGATCCCGAACGACTCCGCGAGATCGCCGGGGCGACGGTCGTGTCGTTCACCGAGTGAGGGTGACTGGATCACCGGACCGCTAGCCTTATAGCTATTTAGGGCTGCCTAAAGTACATGCAAGGTGCGGGTGTTCGCCGTGGCAAGTGAGACACGGGAGGCGGGCGCCGAACTCCGTTCGGCGGTGTCGTGGATCGATTCGGGGCTCGCCGCGCTGATCCTCGGGAGTTGTGCCATCGTCACCGTCGCCGGGCTGGTACAGGTGAGCTTCGGGACCTACACCATGTCCATCGCCGATGCGTGGTACGCCGTCGTCGACCCACAGGTGTGGACGAACCCGGGATACATGCTGCAGTTGTTCCTCGGCGACTGGCTCGGTGGGGGGGTCGCCCAACTGTTCGGGCTCTCGACGGCGCCGCCCGACCTCTCGCGTAAGACCCTGATCGTGTGGGGGATTCGGCTGCCGCGCGTTATCGTCGCCGTGCTGGTGGGGGCGAACCTCGCCATCTCCGGGGCAGTGTTTCAGGCGGTGACCCGCAACGAACTCGCCTCGCCGTTCATCCTCGGCGTCTCGGCGGGTGCGGGGCTGGCGATCCTGCTCACGCTCGTCGTGTTCACCGGGCTGGCGGCGTTCCTCCCGCTGATCGCCGCCGGTGGGGGCGCCGTCGCGTTCGGCCTCGTCTACGCCATCGCGTGGAAGGGCGGTACCAACCCCGTACGGCTGGTGCTCGCCGGCGTGATCGTCTCGACGGTGTTCGGGTCGCTCCAGACGGGTCTCTTTTTCTTCACCGAAGACCTCGGCGTCGTCCAGTCGGCCATCTCGTGGACCACGGGGTCGCTCACCGGCGTCGACTGGGAGCAGGTCCGCATCGCGCTCCCGTGGACGGTGCTGTTCACCGTGCCGCTGACGCTGCTCGGCGCCCGTCAGCTGAACGTCCTGCTCCTCGGGGAGCGCACCGCCCGCTCGCTGGGGATGTCCGTCGAGCGCGTTCGGTTCGCGCTCTCGGCGGTCGCCGTGCTCGCGGCCGGCACCGCCATCGCCGTCGCCGGCATCGTGAGCTTCGTCGGCCTCATCGTCCCACACATGGTCCGGCAGTTGGTCGGCTCCGACTACAAGCGCGTGGTCCTCGGGAGCGTCTTCGCCGGCCCCGCGTTGGTGACCGTCGCCGACGTGGGCGCGCGGCTGGCCGTGCCGGGGACCCAACTCCCCGTCGGCATCGTCACGGGGCTCGTCGGCGGCCCGTACTTCCTCTACCTGATGCGCAGAACGGAGGTCGGTCAACTGTGAGCAAAGGAGAACCTACCGACACGACCGGGGGTATCGACACGAACACCGAGGGCGGCCTCGATGCGGACGCCGACGGGCCCTCACCGCCCGAACTGGAAGCGAAGGAGCTCGCCCTCTCCTACGACGCCGGCGAACCGGTCGTCGAACTCGACCGGCTGACCGTCCCCGCCGGCGAAGTGACGGCGCTCGTCGGCCCCAACGGCAGCGGGAAGTCGACGCTGCTGAAGTCGATGAACGCCGAACTCACCCCGGAGTCCGGCACGGTGTACTTCGACGGCGACGACGTGCAGTCCTACGGGACGAGCGAGCTCGCCACGAAGCTCGGGCTGCTCGCCCAGCAGAACGACGCCCCGGCGTCGACGACGGTCCGGGACCTGGCAGCACACGGCCGCTACCCCCACCGCGGGTTCTTCGAGGGGCTGAGCGAGGCGGATCACGAAGCGATCGACCGTGCTCTCGAACGCGTCGGCATCGAGGACCTCGGCGACCGCCCCGTCGGCGGCCTCTCGGGCGGGCAACAGCAACTGGCCTGGCTCGCGATGACGTTCGCACAGGAGACCGACGCGCTGCTGCTCGACGAGCCGACGACGTACCTCGACCTCCACCATCAACTTCGGGTGCTCCGTGCGGCCCGCCAACTGAACGAGGAGCGCGGGGTCACGGTCTGTGTCGTCCTCCACGACATCGGGCAGGCCGCCCGCTTCGCGGACAACCTCATCGCGCTCAAGGACGGCACCCCCTACGAGTGGGGCCCACCCGACGAGGTTGTCACGCCGGACCTGCTCGAGGAAGTGTTCGGGGTCGAGGCGGAGGTCGGATTCGGCCCCGAGGGGCCGACCATCGTCCCGCGGAAGCCCGTCGAGGAGTGATCGGCGACCGGTGCTGATGGGGACGCTCGGCCTGAAGGGTTTTCCTGTCGCCGCCCTACCCCTCGGTAATGCCCGCATCCGACGACGACACCGTCCGCGTCTGGCTCGTCGAACGCACCTACTCCGACGACGAGCAGAACATCGTCATCCTCGTCTACGCCACCCCCGACGGCGAGCGCTACCTCCGGAAGGAGCGTGCGCTCACCTCCTTCGGCGACCGGCGGGACACCACCGCCGGCATCGACGCTGACCCGGGGAACCTCGGTGAGACCGACGACGAGGACCGCGACCGCTACGCCGAGGAAGCCCAGCGGATGGCCGCCGAACACGACCCGGAGGACACGATCTGAATGGCCGAGACGACTGCTCACTGCGCCCCGCCGTCGCTCGCCGGGCTGTTCGACCCCGACCACGTGGCCGTCGTCGGCGCCACTGAGCGGGAGGGCGCGGTCGGCCGAGCGATCACCGAGAACCTGCTCGACGGCTTCGACGGCGAAGTCTCGCTCGTGAACCCGAACCACGAGCGGCTGTTCGGCCGCGAGTGCCGAGCCAGCGTGGCCGACACCGGCGCCGACGTGGCCGTGATCGCGGTCCCCGTGGAGGTGGTGTTCTCGGTGTTGGAAACGTGCGGGGAGGCAGGGATCCGGAACGCGATCATCGTCACCGCCGGCTTCGGCGAGCGTGGCGAGGCGGGAAAGCGCCGCGAGGACCGACTCCGCGACCTCGCCGCGGAGTACGGGCTGAACGTCGTCGGGCCGAACTGTCTGGGCGTGGTCTCGACGCCGGCGGGGATGAACGCCAGTTTCGGCCCGAACAAAATCCACACGGGTTCGATCTCCTTTCTCTCCCAGTCGGGCGCGTTCGTTACGGCGGTGCTCGACTGGGCGGCCGCCGAGGGGATCGGGTTCCGACACGTGGTCTCGCTGGGCAACAAGGCCGTCCTCGACGAGACCGACTTCCTGCGGTTCTGGGGCGCCGACGAGGGCACCGACGTGGTCGTCGGCTACCTCGAGGACGTAGCCGACGGCCGGGGGTTCATCGACGCGGCACGCGAGGTGACGACCGAGGCAGACACCCCGATCGTGATCGTGAAAGCCGGGCGCTCGGAGGCCGGTGCCGCGGCCGCGGCCAGCCACACCGGCGCCATGACCGGCAGCGACGACGCCTACGTCGCCGCGGCCAAGCAGGCGGGGATACTCCGAGCGGGCACGATGGGTGAGCTGTTCGACGCCGCCGGCGTGCTCGCCGGCCAGCCGGTTCCCGACAGCGGGACCATCGCGGTCGTCACCAACGCCGGCGGCCCGGGCGTGCTCGCGACCGACGCCGTCGGGGACTCGACGCTCTCCATGGCCGACCTCGCCCCCGAAACCGAGTCCGCACTCGCCGACCACCTCCCCCCGGGCGTCGACATCGCCAACCCCGTCGACGTGATCGGCGACGCCGGCGTCGAGCGGTTCCGGAACGCCCTGGAGACGGTCCTCGGTGCCGACGAGGTGGGCGCCGTCGTCGCCGTCGCCGCCCCGACGGCGATGCTCGACTACGACGAACTGGCCGACGCCGTCGTCGACGCGACCGAGGGGAGCGACACCCCGATCGCGGCCTGCCTGATGGGCGGCGAGCGCACCGAGGCGCCCGAACGAACCCTGACGGGCGCGGGGATCCCCTGCTACGTCGAACCCTCGCGAGCGGTCCGGGCCGTCGACACGCTCGCACGCCACGGGCGCTTTCGGGACCGTCCCTACGAGCCGCCGGCGACGTTCGGGGACGTGGACCGCGAGCGGGCCCGGGAGATCATCGCCCGCGGCGCCGAGCGCGGGAACGGTAGCCTCGGCGTCGAGTCGATAGCCCTCCTCGACGCGTACGGGATCCCCACGCCGGCCGGTGGACTGGCCGAGTCACCCGAGGCGGCCGCCGAGTTGGCCGCCAGTATCGGCGAGCCGGTCGTGATGAAGGTCGTCAGCCCCGAGGCGACCCACAAGTCGGACTTCGGCGGCGTCGAAATCGGCGTCGACCCCGCGGACGCGGCGGCGACCTTCGAGACGCTCGCCGATCGGCTCGCGGAACACCGGCCCGACGCGTCCCTGACCGGCGTCCGGGTCGAAGAACGACTCGACACCGACCGCGGCGTCGAGACCATCGCGGGTGTGAGCCGCGACCCGGGGTTCGGCCCGCTGGTGCTGTTCGGGCTCGGCGGCGTCTTCGTTGAGGTGATGGAGGACACCAGCCTCCGGATCGCCCCCGTTTCCGAACGCGAGGCCCGGACGATGACCGAGGAGATCACCGCCGCACCGCTGCTCCGGGGGGCACGCGGGCGCGAGCCCTCGGACCTCGACGCCGTCGTCGAGACGATCTGTCGGCTCGGGCAGTTGGCCGCCGAGTTCCCCGCGATCGAGGAACTGGACGTGAACCCCCTGATCGCGCTGCCCGACGGCGCCGTCGCCGCCGACCTGCGACTCAGGGTCGATCCGGCGAAACTCGACTGATCGGCGGCCGGGCCCCGGTCAGCACTCCCAGCCGTGGTCGGTCTCGTTCAGCCGCTCACAGCCGTCCTCGGTGACGACGAGGAGGTCCTCGACCCGGACCCCGAACTCCCCGGGCAGGTAGATGCCCGGCTCGACGCTGAACACCATCCCCGGCTCCAGTTCGCGGTCGTTGCCCTCGACGATGTACGGCTCCTCGTGAACGTCGAGGCCGACGCCGTGACCCGTGCGGTGGATGAACTCCTCGCCGTAGCCCGCGTCCTCGATCACGTCGCGGGCGGCCGCGTCGACGGCCTCGGCGGTCACACCGGGTTCGACGGCCTCGACGCCGGCCCGCTGTGCCTCCTGTACGACCGTGTGGACCTCCCGAACCGCCTCGCTCGGCTCGCCGCCGAAGACGAGCGTCCGGGTCTGGTCGGACGGGTAGCCGTCCACCCGGGTGCCGAAGTCCAGAACGACCGGCTCGCCGGCCTCGATCTCCCGGTCGCTGTGGTGGTGGTGGGGTTTCGCGCCGTTCGGGCCCGAGCCGACGATGGTGTCGAAGGAGACGCCGGTGCCGCCGTTGGCCTCCAGTCGCGCCTCGATCTCGTCGGCGAGTTCGGCCTCGGTCATGCCGACGGCGTCCTCGCCCAGTTCTCGGAGGTCACGGACCGTCTCGTCGGTGACGGCGCCGGCACGGCGCATGGCGTCGATCTCCGCGTCGTCCTTCCGGACCCGGAGGGCACCGACCACCTCGCTCGCGAGCCCGAACGTCGCGCCGGGGAGCGCGGCACGGAGGTCCTGCGTGAACAGCGCCCACATCGTGTCGTCGACAAGCACGTTGCCGCCGACGAGGCCGATCTCCTCGGCGATGTCGGCGATCCGGGGGACTGGGTCCTCGGCGTCGTCCCACGTGCGCACGTCGTCGACCCACGACGCCTCGCCGATCTGTTCGCTCGAAAGTGCGGGCACGAAGAACACTGGCTCGCCCTCGGCGGGGACGAACAGCAGCAGGTGGCGCTCTGCGGGGTCCTCGGAGTAGCCCGCGAGGTAGCGGAGGTTCCGGCTGGGGAACAACACGAGTCCGGCGTCGCCGCGCTCGCGGAGGCGCTCCTGTGCGGCACGGGTCCGACGTTCGAAGGTCGCTGGCTCGGCGTCGCTCATGCCCCGACCGTACGCGGCCGGCGAGGAATAGCTGCCGGCTCCCCGGGCGCTACCGGCGGTGGGCGCTACTGGAGGCGCTTGGTCGTCTCGATCAGCGGGTGGCGCGCGTAGTCGACGACCGCCACGTCGTCGATGGAGGTCAGGCCCTCCTTTTTCGCGGTCCGCTCCATCCCCAGCGTGACCGGGTCGTCGGCCTCGACGACGATGACGTAGGCGTCCATCTCCTCGATCCCGAGTCGGTCGGCGGCGAGCGCTCGGTGGTGGCCGTCGGTCAACAGCAGGAGTTCCTTCCGCCCGGTCGCGTTGGCGATGACCACCAAGGGCTCGGCCAGCCCGTGGTCGAGTTCGTAGCTCCGACCTTCGAGTTCGTCGGCGTACACCCGGCCCTGCGTGGGGATCAGGTCGTCCAGGCGGACGGTCCGGCGCTCCTGTCTGACACGCACGTCGTGGATGTGCTGGAGCGTCTCCATCAGTTCGCCGACCTTCTCGGGGGTGGCCCGTTCGATCTGGCTCCGAACCACATCGGTGTTGGAGATGATCCCCGCGAGGTTCCCCGCGTCGTCGACGACCGGGAGCTTCTGGATCCCCGACCGCAGGATCACCCGGGCGGCGTCGGTCACGTCCATCTCCGGGTGGGCGACGACGATGTCCTCGACCATCACCGTGAAGATGGGGGCGTTCTCGTCGGCCAGCAGGAGGTCACGGGCCGAGACGAACCCCTCGACAGTGCGGCCGTCGACCACCGGGAAGCCGTTGTGATCGCTCTCGACGATCCGTTCGGCCACCTCCCGAACCGTGTCGTCGGCGTCGACGGTCGCTACCTCCCGGGTCATGTACTCCTTGACCCGCGCTTTAGCACTCATTACCGACCGTTGGGGACGCCCGACGAAAAAGGGGCAGGTGCGATCAGGCGTCGGCGTCGTCTGAGCCGGCACCGTCGCCGTCGTCCACGTCGTCTGAGGCGGCACCGTCGTCCGCGCCGGTCGCGGCCTGCTCACGCTCGTCGTGCGGAACCGCGAGCGACGCCGCCCCCTCCGGGGCGTAGTCGTACTCGAGTCCGTCGTCGGCCGCCGGCGCGTCGGGGGCGTCCGAGAGGGCGTCGAAGAAGCGTTCGTCGACGACCTCCCAGACGACCTCGGTCAGCGAGCCAGTCAGGTCCGGACCGGTCTCGGCGAGGATGCCCAGCGGGATCTGTGCGCCGGCCATGTCCGCGTGGCCGCCGGCGTCGCCGATGGCGCCGAAGGCGTCCCGCAGCGTCTCACCGAGGTCGAGGCCGGAGCCACGCGCCCGCCCGGAGACGTAGATGGTCTCCTCCATGAAGCCGTAGACCAGCGTGATCTGGACGCCTTCCATGTCGAGTAAGCGTTCGGCGGCCTGTGCGAGCGCGTCGCGGTCGCGGATCTCCCCGACACACGTCGAGAGCGCGCCGTCGCGGACGGTGCGGTTCTCGATGGCGCTGGCGAGCACCGAGAGCGTCTCGATCGAGAGGCTCGGCGACTCCACCCGCGAGAGAGTGTCGGCGTCGACGGCGGGGATCAGCGACGCGGCGGCGGCGAAGTCCGCCCCGGAGACCTCCCGCGTGAACTCCTTGGTGTCGACCTGGATGCCGTACAGCAGCGCCGTCGCGGTCGTCGTGTCCGGGGGAACGTCGAAGCGGTCGAGGTACTCCGTCAACAGCGTGCTGGTGGCGCCGACGCCGCTGCGCAGGTCGACGAACTCGCCGTCGACGGGCCCCCGTGGCGGGTGGTGATCGATCACCACGTCGATCTCGGTCTCCTCCGGGAGGCTGTCGTTGATCCCCGGCCGGGAGTGATCGACGAGGGCGACGCCGCCGTACTCCTCGATGTCGCCGTTTTCGAGGTGGATCAGCGGCAGGTCGAGGAGGTTCACCAGCGCGCGGTTCTCCTGGTGACTGATCTCGCCGTGGTAGCAGGGCCTGGCGTCGACGCCGATCCGGTCAGCGAGTTTACACAGCGCGATCGCGCTGGCGATCGCGTCGGGGTCGGGGTTGTCGTGGGCGACGACCGCGACCGGTTCCTCGGCGGCGAGGAGTGCCGCGCGGAGGCCGCGGGCGCGTTCGCTCTCGAAGCCGACGGTGCGGTCGAGGACCTGGTCGGCGATGGCGGCGGTAGGGTCGATCAGTTCGTCGGCGACCGCCGCGAGTTCCTCGACGGTGTCCGGTGCGGCCCCCTCGCCGGTGTAGACGATCAGCATCGCGTCGGGGAGCGCCTCCCGGGCCGCGACGGCGACCTCGCGGTTCCGCTCGGGGTCGTCGCTGGCGACGAGGACGACGCCGGCGTCCGGGGCGTGGGCTGCCGGGTCGGTCGTATCGCCCTCGATGGCGCCGATGCCGGCCTCGCGCAGGCTCTCGGCGCGGGCAGCGTCGTCGCTCACGACGATGGAGCCGTCGTCACCGAGCCGCTGGAGGAGGTCGAATCCGACTCCGCCACAGCCCAGCACCAGCCGGGTGACCATACCGTTGGCTGTCGGTGCGTGCGGGAAAGCCTTGCCGTCGGCGGCTAGGGCGACTCCACCAGCAGCCGGGGCTGGGTCAGCCGTTCACACTTACACTCTGGACACCGACTCGGCGCCGACAGCGGGTCGTCGAACCCCGAGAACCCACACTCCTTGCACTCCGGTGGCGCCACGAGGAGCTGTTCCGACTCGCTTTCGAGGCTCTTGGCGACGTGGCGGGCGTGGTCGTAGACGGTGTTCGTGGGGACGCCGAGCTGTTTCGAGAGCTCACGGGGGGTCGCCGGCGCCCCGCGGATGGCGTCGACGATCCGTTGGCGGGTGGTCGTCTCCATACCCCTCCTTGGTGGGCCGGTGACAAACGCCTTTCCCGGCGGCCTCAGCGCCGACGATGGAAAAAGGGTTTACCCCGGCCCCGGCAACGACGAGGGTATGAAGGCAATCGTCCTCGCGGGCGGCTACGCGACGCGCCTCTGGCCCATCACCCGCAATCGTCCGAAGATGTTCCTCCCCGTCGGCGAGGGAACAGTCATCGACGACGTGTTCGCCGATCTCGAAGCCGACGACCGTGTCGACGAGGTCTACGTCTCCACCAACGAGCGCTTCGGCGATGACTTCGAGGAGTACCTCGCGGACAGCGAGTTCGAGAAGCCGGTCGTCTCCGTCGAGGAGACCGTCGAGGAAGACGAGAAGTTCGGCGTCGTCGGCGCGCTGGCCCAACTCATCGACCGCGAGGGAATCGACGACGACCTGCTGGTCGTCGCCGGGGACAACCTCATCTCCTTCGACCTCGGGGAGTTCGCCGACTTCTTCGAAGAGAAGGGGAGCCCGTGTCTGGCGGCCTACGACGTCGGGTCGACGGCCCAGGCCAGTTCATACGGACTCGTCCAACTGGACGGCGACAGGGTCGTCGACTTCCAGGAGAAACCAGCCGAGCCAAAGAGCACGCTCGTCTCCATCGCCTGCTACGCGTTCCCCCAGGAGACGCTCCCGAAGTTCGACGACTACCTCGCTGGGGAGAACAACCCCGACGAGCCCGGATGGTTCATCCAGTGGCTCCAGTCCCGCGAGTCGGTCCACGCCTTCACCTTCGACGGCGCGTGGTTCGACATCGGCACGCCAGAGAGCTACCTCGAAGCCGTGGCGTGGAAGCTGGGTGGCGACAACCTCATCGCCGACGACGCCACCGTCGACGCCGACCTCGGCGAGAACGTCCACGTGATGTCCGGCGCGACCGTCGAGGACAGCGAACTCGACCGCAGCGTGATCTTCGGGGACGCGACCATCGTCGACTCGACGCTCTGTGGGTCGATCGTCGACGAGTCGAGCTACGTCGAGGGGCTCGACCTCTCGGGGGCACTCGTGGGCGCTCACTCCGAGATCGCCGACCGGGAGGAGTGACGATGGCCACCGGTGCGACGGTCACCTGTCCGGACTGTGGGCTGGAGCGGGCCTTCGACTCGCTGGGGGACGCACGGGCGTTCATCGAGGACCACCGAACTGAGACGGGCCACGAGGCCACGTGGCAACTCGGTCGGCTCGCCGCCGGCGTCGAGCGCGCCGGCGACGAAGCCGGCGTCTGTGGCAGCCCGGACTGTACGGACACGGACTCCCCGCTGTATCAGGGCGAGAACTGAAAGACGGCCGCTGAAAACTGCGGAACGGCGCGGGCGATCAGTCGTCGGCCGGGGACGACCGGCGCTCGCTCTTCGGCGCCCGCGGCAGCACTCCTTTGCGGTTGGCGTCCCACTCCGAGAGCCCGTAGACCAGGCCGTAGAGAATGCCCACACCGACCGGCAGGAGGACCAGGGGCGTGATCCGGGTGACACCCCAGACCAGCAGCATCGTCATCGCCACGAGGATCACCGTCACCGCGTAGTAGATCTGGGTCCGGACGTGGTCGATGTGGTCGGCGCCGGTGAACGTCGAGGAGAGGATCGTCGTGTCCGAGATCGGCGAGCAGTGGTCGCCGAAGATGGCGCCGCTGAACACGGTCCCGACCGCGACCGGCAGGAGTTCGGGGGTGTTGCCGCCGATCTCCCACGCCAGCGGGATCGCGATCGGCGTCACGATGGCCATCGTCCCCCACGAGGTACCGGTCGCGAAGGCGATCACCGCCGCCGCGAACAGGATCACCACGGGCAGGAGCGTGGGGCTCACGATGGACTCTGCGATGCTCGTGACGTAGACCCCGGTCCCGAGCGTCCCGGTGACGCTGCCGATGGTCCACGCCATGATGAGGATCGAGATGGCGGTCAGCATCATGCTGAACCCGTCGATGACGGTCTCCATCGCCTCCTCGATATCCATCAGGCCGCTGCCGACCCCCGACAGGAGGCCGACGGCGACCATGGTGAACGAGCCCCACTGGAGCGCGTCGACGAACGCGGCGTTGTCCACGATGTCGATGAACGCCGCACCCGAGCCGGCACCGGCCAGCCCGGTGTAGGCGGCCCCACCGAACACGACCAGGATCAGCGCGCCCACGGGAAGCAGGAAGAAGCGCAGTTGGGGCGTCTCGGTCACCACGTCGCCGAGGCTCTCCTCGGCGCTCTGCATCGGCGTCGCGTCGTCACGGAGCACCTTCCCCTCCTTCCACGAGCGGTGTTCGGCGTCGAGCATCTCGCCGAAGTCACGCTGGGTGAGGACGATGATCCCCACCATGACCACCGCGAAGATGCAGTACATGTTGAACGGGATGCTCTGAAGGAAGACGCCGAACGAGCCGGGCGCTTCGCCGGCGATCCCGGCGGCCTGATAGCCCTGCTCGATCATGCTGAGTTGGTAGACGACCCAACTCGAGATGCCGAACGTCGCGACCGGCGCGGCCGTCGAGTCGATGATGTAGGAGAGCTTCTCCCGGGACATCCGCATCTTATCGGCCATGTCCCGCATCGTCGTGCCGACGATGGCGGTGTTGGAGTAGTCCCCGAAGAACCAGAGCATGCCGAAGATCCACGTCGCCAGCCCGACTTTCCGCTGTGAGTCGAGCCGCGAGGTGGCGGCGTTGGCGATGGCCAACGCCCCGCCCAACCGCCAGATGAGCGCGACACCCGCGCCGAGGAACATGACGATGGTCATGATCTTGGCGTTGAACAGGCTCGCACCGATCGATTCGGCGGTCCACGTCAACGTCGTCACGACGCCCATGCCGCCCGTGTAGATGATCGCCCCGGACCAAACCCCCAGGAACAGCGAGAGAATGGCCCGTCGGGTGATCATCGCGAGCGCGATGGCCAACAGCGGCGGCACCAACGAGAGCGCGCCGAAGTTCTCCGACTGGAGCGGCGCCGCCGCGAGCACGCCGGGGTCAACCATGGATCCCCTCCGAGGCTCCACGTGGGCTCCGTGTCGCAGCCGGCTGCACGCACGATTCGTCGTCGTGATAGCGGCAGGGGATGGATCGATGTGACATGCGTTACCTCACGTCTTGACCTGTGGTTAGTGCTTATGGATAAATCCATCGGTGGTGAGTAGCAGGTCAGTCGGAATCGGTTTCGACTCGGTCGTCCCCGAGCCCCGTCAGTTCACTCCAGCCACGCGTCCTCGACGACGACGTGGCCCCTGGAGCCCTCCCACGTCGTGGAGAGGTCCCACTCGATCCGCCGGTCCATGTGCGGGCCGTCGACGACGTACGTCTCGAACTCCCCGCCTTCACCGAGTACGTGGACACCGTACTGGTCGTTGAGTTCACGGAGGTCGGCCAGCGCGTCGGTGTCCAGTCGGCGCCCGAGCCACGACTCGTCGAGGCCGGCGGCGGCGACCTGCACGATACGGATGTCGAAGCCCGCGTCGATCATCTCCGTGGCGAGCGTCTCGGGGTCGCGCTGCCAGAGCGGCGCGAACAGGTCGATACCGAGGCGGTCACAGAGCCCCTGAATGCGGGAGGTCTGGAACTCGCTCTCGACGGCGCCGGCGGTGACGCCAGTGAGGTCGAACTCGGGGTCCTCGGCCATCGCCGTCAGCGCTGCCTCCAGCGGTTCGAGTTCGGCGTCGCCCTGCGCGCCGGCGTCGACCACGTCGTCGGCGCCGAAGTCGTCGGGTTCGACCTCCGTCAGCGGGAGGGCGATGCTCTCAGCGGCGAGACTCGCCAGCCGGGTGGCCGGCGTGTGGTACATGTAGGAGTCCCCGGCGGGATGGACGGTCAGCAGTCGGCCGACGTCGAGACCCTCCTGTTGGGCGCGATAGAGCGCCCACGAGGAGTCCTTCCCGCCCGAGAAGAGGCTCACCCAGCTCATGTCCCCGCCGAGTCGGGCCACGGCTAAACGGGCACCGGTTCGGTGGCCAAAAAAGGGGCTACTGGTCGCGCGTTACATGTAGCCCAGGTCGCGGAGGCGCTCCATGAGGTCCTCCTTGTCCTGAGCGCGGCCGGCGCGTTCGGTGGTGTTCTCTAAGTCCTGGTGCCACGCGGGCTCGTCCTCGCTCTTCTCGGTCGAGACCTCCGAGCCGAGCGAGCGGAAGCCGGCGAAGTACTTGGGGGAGACCGGGATGTCGTCCTGCGTCAGCCCGTTGGGCAGGTCGTCGGCGTTGTCGGGGACGTAACCCTCCTCGGGGTAGCCCTCGACGGTGTCCGGCACGACGTAGTGCCAGAAGGCGTCCCAGACCGCGCGCTCGTCGAACTGCAGGATCGGCTGGATGCGGTCGTGGGGCGGGTAGATGTCGGGGTCGTGGCGCGGGCTGAAGAACGTCTCGTCGGCGCGGGCTTCCTGTTCGTCCCAGCGCACGCCCGAGATGATGCCGTCGATGTTCAGCTCCTCGATGGCGTTGTTCAGCGGCACCGTCTTGAGCAGGTGGTTACCCACGTACGTGTCGAGCAGGAACGGGAACGTGTCCTCCTCGTACTCGAGGATGTTCCGGATGTGGTGGGTGTTCTGCTCGTTGAGTTCGGAGATCTCGATGTCGTCACCGGGGGTGAGACCGTGCTCGTCGACGTAGGCGCCCACGTCGTCGTTGCGGGCGAAGTGGACGTCGAGGTCCCACTCGTCGGCCCAGTGCTCGACGAAGTCGATGAGTTCGTCGAAGTGCTGGTAGTGGTCGAGGAACACCGCGGGGGGGACTTCGAGGTCGTGGCGCTCGGCGACCTCCTTCACGAAGTAGAGGGTGAGCGTGGAGTCCTTGCCGCCGGTCCACATGATCGCGGGGTTCTCGTACTCCTCGAGGCCCTGTTTGGTGACCTCGATGGCCTTCTCGATCTTGTGCTGGAGGCTCGGATAGTCCTCGGGGGACTCGCCCTCGCCGTCCGTGTAGTCGACGTTCAGGTAGTCAGGGAACTCGCTCATCGGCTAATTACATGTAATTACGGGGCCCTCAAAGTTCTTGTGCCCGATCCGTCGCTTTGTGCGCCGTCGACGCCGACTGAGAGGGTCCGATAGTGGCCTTCGGCTGGCCTCAGTCGGTCACTCCGGCGAGCCCGGGTCGTCGATCCAGCTGTAACACCGGAAGCGGCCGTCGTCGTCGCCGGTCAGCATCGACTCCGGCACGAAGCCGGCGTCGCCCCGCGAGCCGACCTTCTCGCCGCACCCGTCGTCAACGAACATCTCTTTCGCCGACAGGCGGAGCGTGAGTTCGAGTTCCCCGCGGTGGTTCTCGTCGGGGTCGAACGAGATCTCGACCGCTCGTGGCCCGACGCCGAAGGTGGTGAACCCCTCCGCGGCCTCGACCCCGAGATCGTGGCTCGCGAGCGCGCCGGCGACAGCCTCGGCGACGGCTTGCATCCCCTCGCGGTCGGTCTCCATCGAGAGGTCGAACGAGCCATCCGAGTCGATACGGCCCTCCTCGAAGCTGATCGTGGGGTACTGGAGGTCGGCCTCGGGAAGTGCGTGTCCCGGGTCGTCCCCCTCCGGCAGGTCGTCGCTCATGGCCGGGTCTCCTGCCCCCGACACCGAGAACGTTCGGGTACGCCGGCGCTTTCGGTCGCCGGCCTTATGTCCGGGGGTTCGGTAGCTGTCCCAGTCGATGAGCGAACACGGAACGATCGGGGACCCGGCGCCGACGATCAGCCTCTCGGACGCCGCCGACGAGCGGGTCGCGTCGCTGTTGCGTGAGGAAGGCTACGACCCGTCGACGGCCGGCCTCCGCGTCGCCGTCGAGCGCGGCGGCTGTGCCGGACTGTCCTACCGGTTCGATCTGGTCGCGTCGGCCGGCGACGCCGCCGTCGTCGACCGTTCCGGGGTCGGGGTGTTCGTCGACCCGGCGGCGACGCCGTACGTCGACGGCGTCCGCATCGAACTGACCGACTCCGCACACGGGCGGGGCTTCCGGATCGAGAACCCGAACGCGAGCGAGCAGTGTGGCTGTGGGCTCTCGTTCAGGTAGCCGAGAAGACGGACCGCTCGATCAGCTGATGAACTCGTTGTCACGCCAGTTGACGCCGCCGTCCTCCCCGTTACCTTGGCGGGGGTTCTCGACGACCTCGACGCTGGCCGGGCGCTCTTCGCCCTCGACGATCCGAACCGCTTGCAGGTCGTCGTCGCGTTCGAGCACCGCCGTCAGGGTACCCTTCTCGGAGAGCAGCGCGAGTTCTCGCAGGACGAGGAACATCGGGAAGCGGAGCGCGCTGTTCTGGAGTACCGTCTCGCGGTCACCTTTGAAACAGGCGAACTCGACGAGCTCGGACGGGATCTCCTCTTCCTCTTCTTGGCCCCACGTCGGGGCGGTCTTGGGCGGTTCCTCCTCGTAGACCCGCGTCTCGGAGACGCTGGCTTTCAGCTGTGCCGTCGGGGTGTACTTCCCGATATCGGCGTCTTCGGCGATAGCCTTCAGGATGAGGGTGTTGTTGCGCCGCGTGAGTTCGACGTCGTCGATCTCCGGCGGGAGTTCTGGGTCTTCGAGGAACTCTTCGAGATCTTCGAGTGGCAGTTCGAGGGTCGAATGCAGTCGGAATACGCGACCAGTCATTTGTGGGTGTGGGATGGGATTGGTGTGGGTGTCCGCGGTCGGCGCGCCGCGGGAACGCGAGTACGTCGGTTGCTAGGCCGTCGAGCCTTTTATCTGTTGTTGCCCGCGATTCAGGGGCCAGCACGGACGGTCTCGGCGAGTTCGTCGCGCTCGTCGAGCTCCGCGAGAATATCGCTGCCGCCGACGAACTCCCCGTCGACGAACGCCTGCGGGATCGTTTCCCACCCCGACTCCTCCTCGAGAACGGTACGATACTGGTCGAGCGCCGGCAGCACGTCGACGGTTTCGAACTCCGCGCGGTACTGCGAGAGGAGTTGGACCGCGCGCTGGGAGTAGCCACACTGGGGCATCAGCCGGTTGCCCTTCATGAACAGGACGATCTCGTTCTCCGATAGGGCCTCCTCGACCCGATCACGGACGTCCTCCTCGGTGAGTTCGCTCTGGGAGCTCATGTCGTCGGTAAGTAGGGGGCTGGCTCGGATAACGGTTGCGCCGCGGGGACGGTAGCCTTTAACCACCGGACCTCGAACGGTCCCGTATGAGCGCGGCCGAGTTCGACCTCAGCGAAGACGAGCGGCGGGCGCTGGAGCTTGTCCGGGACTCCGGCGGTATCTACCAGAGCGACTTCTGGAAGGAACTCGACATCTCCTCGCGCAAGGGGAGCCGTATCGCGGAGGCCCTTGCCGAGGAGGAACTGATCCAGCGCGAGGAAGCGGTGTACAACGGACACAACACCTACCTCCTGAAGCCCCGTACCCGCGACCTCGATTTCTCGCTACTGATGGCCGGGGACATGCTGACGCCGTTCATCGGCGAGGAGGAGGTCGACCCGCAGTCCGACGCCTTCTCCCAGTGGCTGATGACGCTGGCTTACGAGGAGTACTGAGCCACCGCGGCGCCTGACGTCCCTTTTCACACACTTGCCGCGACGCCCCAGCCTCGGCGCTACCGGACGCGGTAGTACATCCCCTGTGAGGCGGGCGCCGTCCGCTCGAACCCCCACTGTTCGTAGAACCCCTCCACGTCGGCCATGAGGTTCACGTACGCCGACGACGGCGCGGTTTCCTCGATCCAGTCCATCAGCGCGTCCATCAGTCGGCTGCCCAGCCCCTGTCGCTGGTGGTCTGGGTGGACGGCCATGTCACAGACGTGGTAGACCGACCCGTCGTCGCCGACGACCCGGGCCATACCGACCGTCTCGTCGGCCTCGTCGACGACCGTTACGGCGTACAGGCTGTTCGGGAGCCCGCGCTCGACGGCCTCGCGCGAGCGCTCGCTCATGCCCGCCGCCGCGCGGAGTTCCAGAAACCGTTCGACTGTCGGCGGGGATTCGCGGAGTTCGTAGCCCACGGACGCCCTACTCCCCGGCGGCCTCGTCGTCGCCGGCCTCGTCGTCGTCGCTCGGAAGCAGGTCGCGCTTCTCGAGGTGCTCCTCGATCTCGTCGTCGGGAAGCTGGACGTACTCGGCGGTCTCGGCGTCGATGGTCGCAAGGTCGACCCCCTCGGGGGTGAGCTCCTCGTCGTCGGCGACGGTGAGCGCCGAGAGCGCGAGGTCGACGCCGTCCTCGAGGCTCATCTCGTCGTCGTACTCGGCTTCGAGATGCTCGCGGATGTCGTTGCGGTTGGCGCCGACCGAGAGCGCGCGCCACTCGTAGGGGGTGCCGCTCGGGTCACACTCGAACAGGCGGGGCTCGCCGTTCGTGACCCCGCCGACGATCAGCGAGACGCCGAACGGGCGGGCGCCGCCGTACTGGGTGTACTGCTGGATGAAGTCCGTGACCGTCTTGGTCAGCGTCTCGACGGCGATGGGTTCGCCGTAGCGCAGGCGGTTGACCTGCGACTCGCGGCGGGCCACGTCGATCAGCTTGCGCGCGTCGGCGACGTGGCCGGCGCTGGCGATGCCGATGTGCTCGTCGGCCTTGTGGAGTTTCTCGACGGAGTCCGGTTCGATCATCTCCGAGCGGCGGCGCTTGTCCGCCGCGAGCACGACGCCCTCGGCGGTCCGGACGCCGACGCTGGGCGAGCCGCGCTTGACCGCCTCGCGGGCGTACTCGACCTGATACAGTCGCCCGTCGGGCGAGAAGATAGTGATACCGCGGTCGTAGGCCTGCTGTTGTTGTCCTTGCATGGTCAGTCGGTCTCGTTGACGGTCGCGCCGAGCCAGCCCGCGGGCGCCTCGATGTCGACGACGCCGTGCCGGCGGTGGGCCGGGAGATCCGCACCTTCGAACGCGACCTCTCTCAACTCGGAGTTGGGGGCTGGATCGCCTAAATAGCTTTCCGAAGCCCCGGCGACGCTCCCGGAGACGCCGGTGACCCGCAGGCCGACGGGGTGACCGTTCACCTCGTCCACACAGGCCAGTGCGGCACGGGCCGCCTCGACCTCGCCGCGGCGGGCGCGGACGACCGCGCCGCCGGCGCCGTCCTCGAGGCGGTAGCGAAGCAGTCGGAGGTCGGCGTCGGCGCTCCCCGGGTCGCCCAGCAAGTTCTGGCCCGCGTACCAGAGTTCGCGCTGGAACGCGCGCCGACCGATCTCGGCGTCGGGCCACGTCTCCAGCGCCACCGCGAGGTAGCGCCAGCGCGGCTGGAGGTGTTTGGGGAGGTGCTTCATCGGTCGGCGACGAGCACCCCGTACTGGTCGCCCACGAGTGTCGCGTCGCTCACGACGAAGCCCGCGTCGGTCAGTGCCTCGACGAGGACGCCGACGGTCGCCGGATCGTCGACCTCCGGCGCGTACTGTTCCTCGCCCTCGGGAATCGCCGCCGAGAGCATCACGTCCCCGAGCACGAACCGCCGCGGGTCGATGGCGGCGATGGCGTCGATGGCCTCGCGTTTCTCGTCGTCCGCGAGGTGATGCATCGCGAAGTTGGAGACGACCACGTCGACGTCGGCGTCCTCGGGGACGTTCGGCTCGCGGAAGCGGCCCTCGCCGAACTCGACGTTCCCGTGGCCCGCGGCTTCGGCTTTGCGCCGCGCCTCGGCGAGCATCCCCTCGCTGATGTCCCGGCCGATCACCCGGCCTGCCGCCGGCGCCAGCGCGAGCGCAATTGCGCCCGTGCCCGTCCCGAGGTCGAGGACCGTCTCCTCGGGGCGGGGGTCGGCGGCCTCGACGACCATCGACGCGCAGGCGGCGTACTCGTCGCTGTCCTGTGCCTCGTCGTACTCTTCGGCGATCTCGGAGAACCGGGCGGCGTGGTCGGCGATGGAGCGCTTCATTCGTATCGCCCCCGTTTGACCCCCGGAGAGATGAACGAATCGGACAGGCGCTCGCGGTTCCGAACCGCGAGCCGTCCCCACTCGGCCAACCCCTCCCGGACGCCGTCGGCGCCGAGGCCGATCTGTTCGCCCAGCGCGGCCAGTTCGCGGGGGGCACGCAGCCGGAGGTGGGAGGTCGGCGTCGCACTCACCACGTACGGCGCGTCGTAGTAGTCGATCAGCTCCCGGAGTTTCCGGAGTTTCCGGAGTTTCCGGACCCGCGTGCCGCCGTCGTCCCGGAGCACCACCCCCAGGTCGAACTCGATACGCACGCCGTGTTCGACGGCCTCCTTCACGAGGACGTGGTTCACGTCGCCCCCGCCCTCGAAGGGCCGCGCCAGCACGTCGACGCGGTCCTGTTCCACCGCGAACCGGTTGAGTGCGTCCGTCCCACCGCGGACCAGCAGGACCGTGCAGTCGCTCCGGTGGTTCCCGACCGCGCCACTCGCGCCCTCGGGGTCGGCGGCGTCGATCTCGATGCCCCGAACCACGTCGATTCCCTGGCGGTCAGCGAGTTCGTGGCGGTCGTAGTCCGCCTCGCGCGTGCGGACGACCATCCCGTCGAAGCCGTACTCCGCGGCGGTCTTGGCCTGCCGGGCAGCCGTCGATTGCCCCTCGGGATCGGCGTAGACCGCTTCGTACGGCCCGAACTCCCCGACGGGGGTGTCGCCGCTCACGGCTCGAACCCCTCCGGGTCGTCGGCGGCGTCGGCGACGTTCGCGGCGGCGACGTTCGCGGCCACGTCGTGGACCCGGACCACGTCGGCGCCGTTGCGGGCCGCGAGCGCGGTCGCGGCGACCGTCGAGTGGGGCGCGTCGCCCGCTTCCTCGCCGGTCAGCCCGAACATCGACTTGTGGGAGTGGCCAAAAAGGAGCGGACAGCCGAGCGCGTCGAACTCCGCCAGTCGGTCGAGGAGTTCGAAGGACTCCCGGGCGGTCTTGCCGAAGCCGATACCGGGGTCGATCACGACCTGCTCGCGGGCGACACCGGCCTTCTCGGCGGCAAGCAGCCGGGCTTTGAGTTCGCGTACGGTCTCCTCCACCACGTCGTCGTACTCGACCTCCGTACTCGGGTCGACCGGCGCCTCGATCGAGTGCATCAGGACGACCGGGACGCCCGTCTCGGCGACGACACGGCGCATCTCGGGGTCTTTCAGTCCCTCCACGTCGTTCAGCACGTCGGCGCCGGCGGCAACGACGGCGCGGGCGACCTCGGGTCGGCGCGTGTCGACCGATATCGGCACGTCCAGTTCGGCCAGTTCCTCGACGACCGGAACGACGCGGTCGAGTTCCTCCTCGATCTCGACGGGGTCGGCGCCCGGGCGGGTGCTCTCCCCGCCCACGTCGATTGCGTCGGCGCCGGCGTCGACCATCGCCTCGGCGCGAGCGACGGCGTCCTCGATCCGCTCGTACTCGCCGCCGTCGTGGAACGAGTCCGGCGTGACGTTCAGGATCCCCATGACGGCGGTGCGGTCTTCCGGCCACGGGAGGTCGCGCTCTGGTGGCCTGTGCTGGATGCCCAACTGCTCGCGGATCTCCTCGCCCAACTCAGAGAGTCCCCAGGGCTGGCCCTGTAGCTTCTCGGCGAGCCGTTTGAACTGCGCCATCGTCCCGGAGAGCACCACGTCGTGGAGTTCGCCGCCCGACCGGAGCGCGGAGGCCGAGCACTCGCCGTCCAGCGAGAGCATCTCCTGTTTGAGGTACTCGGCCTGTCGCTCCTGGACCCGCGTGTGGAGCACGCGGTGGTCTGCCTTCCCGCGCATCCGCCAGATGCCGGGTTCGGAGACCTGTGCGTCCCGCAGGACCGTCTCGGCCTCGCCGATTGAGTCGACGCGCTTGGGGACGTGGAGTCGCGTCCACGTCGTTCGTGCCTCGGCGACGGCGTAGAGCGACCCGGTCACGAGCACCGCGTCGTCGTCGCCGGCGGCCGCCTGCGCTTTCGAGAGCGCGTTGGCCACGGAGCCGGTGACGGTCACGTCGTCGTAGCCGGCGTCCTCGAACGTGCGCCCGAGCACTTCGGGGTCCTCCGCCCGGTCGATAGCGGGCGCACAGGTGGTCACCGTGGCATCGGGTAGCGCCGCCGCCATCGCCGCGGTGTCCTTGTCGTGCATCGCGGCGACGACGAGGTGGCAGTCGTCGTAGTCGAACGTCGAGAGCGTCTGGGTGACGGTCTCGCAGGCCTCGGGGTTATGTGCGCCGTCGAGCACCGTCAGCGGCGACTGACCCATCACTTCGAAGCGCCCCGGCCAGTCCGCGCGGGCCAACCCGCGCTCCAGCGCGGTCCGGTCCACGTCCACGCCGAGTTCGGCGCCGACCTGTCGGGCCAGCGTGCAGGCGATCCCGGCGTTCATCGCCTGGTGCTCGCCCAGCAGCGGGATCTCGGCGTCGACTGACCAGTCGTCGGCGGCCACCGAGACGGCGGCCTGCTGGTGGGTCACCCGGCCGTCGTAGGCGACGGTGACGTCCGGATGCGCGCCGCCAGCGTGGCGGTCCGCTTCGGTCGCGCCCTCGCCCTGCCAGTCGTCCTCGCCGACGGTGACGACGCCAGTCGCGCCGACATCTTCGGCGACCTCGCGGATCGTCGACAGCGCCGCGCCCTCGGCGCCGGTGATCAGCGGGCGGTCCTTCGGGGCGACGTGGGCTTTGGTTTCGGCGATCTCCTCGACGGTGTCACCGAGGACGTTCGTGTGTTCGAGCGAGACGTTCGTGAGCGCGCTCGCGACCGGCTGGATCGCGGAGGTCGCGTCGAGTTCGCCGCCGAGGCCGACTTCCAGCACGGCCACGTCCACGTCGGCGCGCTCGAACTGCCAGATCGCCATGGCGGTGACGACCTCGAAGAACGTGAGCGGCGCGCCGTCGGCGGCGCGGTCGACCAGCCACGGTTTCGTCTCCCCGACGAACTCGGCGACGGCCGAGCGGGGCATCTCCCGGCCGTCGATCCGCACCCGCTCGGTCATCGTTTCCAGATGGGGCGAGGTGTAGAGCCCAACCGAGAGCCCGGCCTCCCGCAGCGCGGACTCGACCATCCGGGCGGTGCTGCCCTTCCCGTTGGTGCCGGCGACTTGGACGTACGCGGGGCCGCTCTCGGGGGCCGTATCCACGCCGACTGCCGCGAGCAGGTCCTGCACCGACTCGACCCCGGGGTCCACGCCGAACCGCCGGAGGTCGAACAGGAAGTTCGCGGCCTCGTGGTAGTGCATGGTCGACGTTGCGGCCGGTGGGCGTTTGGCCGTTTCGGACGCGGGCGGCGTCGCCGGAGGTAGCGCTAACCGTCGATCACGTCGTGGCGACCCAGCGGAACGGCTCGCGTCGTCTCGTGAGCGTGTCGTCGATGGGGGCCGCCACAGGGTGGAGCCGTGGGGCCCTGAGAGGTGTTGGTGGTACAATTGTCGGCCGGTGGATATTTTCCCGCCGAGTGACCCTCGCGACGTTGGCCGCCTTCGGTCGCTTTATCGGCCCCGGGGCGAACGGTCCAGCCGTGTCAACTACTGACGATCCGCTCGCGTGGGCACGGGAGTACACGCCGGTGCTCCAGTCCCTCGGCGACGAACACGAAGACGACGAACCGCTCGCTGGCTACACGATCGGCCTCGCGACCCACATGGAGGCCGTCTCGGGCTGTCTGGTCGAGGCGCTGGCCCGCGCTGGCGCGGACGTGCTGTTCACCGCCTCCGAGCCCCAGTCCACCCATGGCGACGTGGTCGAGTACCTCGACGCCCAGCCCGGCATCACGGCCTACGTCTGGGAGGGGATGAGCGACGACGAGTTCGACGAGGCCCAGCACGAACTCCTCGAACAGGAGCCGGACTTCCTGCTCGACGACGGCTGTGAACTGATCGCGAAGGTCCACGACGACCACCCCGAGGTCGCCGAGAACGTACTCGGCGGCGGCGAACAGACCACTGCCGGGATCACCCGCGCCGAAGCGATGGACGAGGAGGGTGTGCTCGAGTTCCCCGTCTACGGGGTCAACGACACGCCGATGAAGCACTACTTCGACAACGTCCACGGCACCGGCGAATCCGCGCTGGTGAACGTCTCCATCACCACCAACACCGTCATCACGGGCCAGACGGTCGTCGTCGCCGGCTACGGCTACTGTGGCCGCGGCATCGCCCGCAAGGCCCGCGGGATGGGCGCACAGACGGTCGTCACCGAGGTCGAACCCCGCAAGGCGCTGCAGGCACACATGGACGGCCATCGCGTCGCCTCGATGGATGAAGCTGCCGGGATCGGCGACATCTTCATCACCAGCACCGGCACCCGGGACGTGCTCCGCCGGGAGCACTTCGAGGCGATGCAGGACGGCGCCCAGCTCGCCAACGCCGGCCACTTCGACGTGGAGATCGACCTCGACGGCCTCGAGGCGTACGCCGAGACCGTCACCGAGCCCAAGGAGGGGATCACCCGCTACGAGACGCCCGACGGCCGCTACCTGAACCTGCTCGCGGACGGCCGGCTGGTGAACCTCACCGGGCCGGCCAGCGAGGGCCACCCCGCAGAGATCATCGACACGACCCACGCGATGATGTTCGTCACCGCCTACGACCTGCTGACGCGTGATCACGGTCTCGGGCCGGGGCTGTACGCGATCCCCGACCGGCTGGACCGCGACGTGGCCGATCGCAAGCTGGCGACGCTGGACATCGACATCGACGCCGTCACCGAAGCACAGGAGGAGTACGCCGAGGACTGGCGCAACGAGGGCAGCGCGTTCTGAAGGAAACCGGCCGGGCGGTCCGGTCCGCCCTCAGAACGTCCCGACACCAACCGTCGACAGCGCGATCGACGCGATGGAGACCGCGACGGTGGCTCCGACCGCGAGCCAGTCCCGAGTCGCGAAGGTGGACTCGCGGTAGAACGTGCGCTCGCTCCGCGTGTCGAACCCGCGAGCCTCGAGTGCCATCGACTGCGTCTCGATGTTCCGGAACGCGGTCATGAACACCGGGATCAGCAGCGGAATGAAGCTGCGTGCCCGTTCGATCGGGTTCTTCGAGGAGATCTCCAGCCCGCGAGCCTCCTGGGCCTGCCGCACCGTCCCCGCGGCGTCGAGGAACGTCGGGAACAGCCGGAGCGCGGTGCCGACAGCGAAACAGAACGCGTAGGGAAGCCCCAGCCCGCGCATCCCGCGGACGATCTCCTCGTTCGAGGTGGTCGAGACGTACACCAGCCCCCCAAGGATGAAGGAGGTGATCCGCAGCGAGCGCCCGAGCGCGAACAGCGTCTGCTGCTCGGTCAGGAACACCGGCCCGACATCGACGACGACCGGGCCGCCCCGTTCGACGAACCCCGGCCAGACGACGAGGCCGACGATGAACAGCGCGACGATGATGAACCAGACCCGCCGGAGGTTGCGCAGCCCCCCGCCGATCCAGAGCCCGATCAGCGCCGCCACGAACGGGATCGCGATGAACGCCGGGCGGCCGAACGTGTACGCCGGGACCGCCATCGCCAGCAGGAGCGCCAACTTCGCCCGCGGGTCGAGACGGTGCAGGAAGCTGTCGGCGTCGACGTACAGGGAGGTGCTGCTCATCGGTCCTCACCCTCCGTCGTCGCCGAGGCGGCGTCGCCGACCGGCTCCGCGTCCGCCAGCGCGTCGGTGCCGCCAAGCGCCGTCGCCAACTCGTCGGCAGTGAGCGCGGTCGGTTCGTCGCCCCGGATCGCGTTCGCACACGCCGCCGGGTGCGGCGGGACGAGGTCGTACTCCGCGAGCGTCGCATCGTCGCCGAACAGCTCTCTGCTCGGGAGGTCGTCGGCGACGGCGCCGTCCCGCATCACCACGGTTCGGGGGGCGTACCGCGCGACGGTGCCCATGTCGTGGGTCACCATCACCACCGTCACCCCCTCCTCGCGGTTGAGTTCGGCGACGAGGTCCATGAACTGTCGCTGCTGGGTCGCGTCCAGCCCCGTCGTCGGCTCGTCGAAGACGATGACCTCCGGGTCGGTCGCGAGGATGCCCGCGAGGGCGACGCGCTGGCGCTGGCCCTTCGAGAACGCGAACGGGTCGGCGTCGTCAAGCCCATCGAGTTCGACGGTTTCGAGCGCACGGTCGACGCGACGGTCGAGCTCTTCGCCCTCCAGCCCGAAGTTCTCCGGGCCGAAGGCGACCTCCTCCCGCACGGTTTCGGCGAATATCTGGTGGTCGGGGTTCTGGAACACGTACCCGACCTCGCGACCGATCTCACCCATCCCGTAATCCGGCACGGGCCGGCCCCGGTAGCTGACCGTGCCCTCGTCGGCCTCGTGAAGCCCGTTGAAGTGCTTTGCCAGAGTGGTCTTGCCGCTGCCGTTGTGGCCGACCAGCGCCACCACCTCGCCCTCCCGAACCGTCAGGTCGACGCCGTCGACGGCGGTCACCGGCCCGCGGTCGGTCTCGTAGGCGAAGCGCACGTCCGAGAGTTCGAACAGCGGGTCGCCAGGGTCCGCGCCGGTTCCGCCCGGCGCGACGCCGAGGTCGGCCGGCGCCTCGTACCCGGCGTCGGCAGCCTCGACCCGCGTGCGGGCTTCCGCGGGCAGCAACGGCAGGTCGTTCTCGGGCCAGCCGAGTTCGTCGAACGCCTCGACCAGCGGCGGGACGGCGACTCGGGCCGCCGCGAGCGCGTCGGTGTCGGTGAACACCTCACGGACCGTACCCGAGCGGTAGGGTTTGCCGTCCTTCAGCAGCACTGCGTGGTCAGCGAGCAGCGCTTCCTCGATCTTGTGGGTCACCATCGCGATGGTGTCCGGCCCCGACCAGTCGCCGCCGGCGGCGTCGCCGGTCGAGAGCGTGTTCACCACGTCGACGATGTCGCGGGTTCCTTTGGGGTCGAGGTCGCTCGTCGGCTCGTCGAGTACGAGCAGTTCCGGGTGGGTCGCAGCGACGCCGGCGAACACAAGGCGCTGTTTCTGGCCGCCCGAGAGCCCCGAGGGCTCGCGGTGGGGCGCCAGGTCGTCGAGGCCAACGAGTTCGAGCGACTCTTGTATGCGGGGCTCGATCTCTGCGGGCGGCACCGCGAGGTTCTCCGGGCCGAAGGCGACCTCGGCTTCGACGCTGGTGCCGAACAGCTGTGATTCGTAGTCCTGCAGCACCATCCCCACGTCGCGGGCCATCTCGCTGACCCGCGTCTCGGTGGCGTCGACGCCGAGCACGTCGACCTCGCCCCGGAACGAGCCGTCGATGAAGTCCGGGATGATCGCGTTGAACGTGCGGAGCAGCGTCGATTTTCCGCCGCCGGAGGCGCCCATCACGACCGTAAAGGAGCTGTCGGGCACCGACATATCGACGCCGCGGAGGACCGGACCCTCCCGGTCGTCCGGGTCGGTTTCCCCCGTCAGCACCTCGGGGTCGGGAAGCGTCGCGTCCCGGACGTAGGAGAACACCACGTCCCGGAGGCGTACGGCGACGTCCTCGCTGTCACTCATCGCCTGGACACCCGTGTCGGCCGCCGAAAGCCGTTTCCCTTCTCACGCTTCTCGGACGATGGCCGAGAAGTTCTCGCCGGCGACGTACGCCGCGACAGCGGTGACGAGGAAGCCGACGGCGCCGAGCCCGATCTGGGCCGTCGATCCGGGCGCTCCCCCGAGCACCAGCACCGCGATCCCGATCCAGACGAGCGGCACCACCAGCATCGCCAACGCTCCGGCGGAGTTCGCCCGACTGGGGAGGTCCTCGGTCCGGAGCACGTCGGGGTAGAGCAGCCCCATCTCCTTCACGCGGGGGTAGGCGAGGTAGAACAGCGGCGGACCGAGCACGACCGCCGAGACCGCATTGTTCGTGAGGATGATGGGCCCGAGCACCGAGAACGGCACGAGTTCCAGCGCGTCGACGACCCACGCGATGATCGCCGCACACGCCGCCGCGGCCGCGACGGCGACGGCGACGTACTCGATCAGCTGTCGGAGCCGCTGGTTCCGGAAGTCGGGCTCCTCGCCGCTCGAGAGCGGGCCGAGGTTCCCCCAGAGCTTGTAGCCGACCAGCCCGAAGAAGAAGTTCCCCACGAACCCGCCGATGCTGCCGGGACCGAACGTCCCGCCGAACACGTCGCCGATGAGGTTCCCGATCGCCGACCCCCACGCCGCAGCGGGGCCGAACGCGATGCCGAAGAACACCGGGAGGACGTTCGCCGGGCGAATGCTCGTCAGTCCCGGAAGGATCGTGAATAGCTTGAACGGAATCAACAGTGCCGCGTACACCGCCGCGACGACGGCCACCAACATTACCATCCGCGTGTCGCGCCACATCGTGAGTAGTTCTCGCATGGAACGCGTGGATGGATTGCACAGAAGGGCATAAATCCACCGTCACCACGCGACAGACATACACGAACGTGGAAGCCGTGGAATAAACGGGGCGACCCGGTCAGTCGTGCCGGAACGCGCGCTGGCCGGTCATCACCATCGCCAGCCCCAGTTCGTCTGCGGCCGCGATCACGTCGTCGTCATTGACGGAGCCGCCGGGCTGGATCACCGCCTCGACGCCGGCCTCGGCGGCTTCCTCGACGGCGTCGGGGAACGGGAAGAAGGCGTCCGAGGCGACGACAGCGCCCTCGGCGGACTTCCCTTCGGCGTCCTTCTCGGCTTTCATCGCCGCGAGCGTGACGGCGTCGACGCGGGAGACCTGCCCCATGCCGACGCCGACGGTCTCGGTGCCGTCGGCGATCAGGATGCCGTTGGACTTGACGTGTTTGAGCACCTTCCAAGCGAACAGCATCGAGTCGATCTGCTCGTCGGTCGGCTCCCGTTCGGTCACGACCTCCAAATCGTCGCGCGTGATCGTCGAGCGGTCGCGCTCCTGCACGAGCCGGCCGCCGACGAGCGCCTTCTCGGTGAAACGCTCCGTACGGTCCTCCGGGCCGAGAGTGCCGTCGGTCCGGTCGCCCACGTCGAGGACGCGGAGGTTCTTCTTCTCGGTCAGGGTGTCGAGGGCGTCGTCGGTGTAGCCCGGGGCGACGACGACCTCCTTGAACGAGTCGACGATCTCGGTCGCGGTCTCGGCGTCACACTCGCGGTTGAGGGCGACGATGCCGCCGAAGGCAGACTTGGCGTCGGTCGAGAGCGCGTCGCGGTAGGCGTCGGCGAGCGTGTCGGCGGTCGCACAGCCGGCTGGGTTGGTGTGTTTGATGACCGCGGCGGCGGGCTCCTCGAACTCCTTGATGAGGTTCAGCGCGCCGTCGGCGTCGTTGTAGTTGTTGTACGAGAGGGCCTTCGCGCCCTCGTTTAGCTGGCTCGCGTGGACGACGCTCGGCTCCTCGCTCGCGTCGGTGGCGTACACCGCGGCGTCCTGATGGGGGTTCTCCCCGTAGCGCAGCGAGTCCTCGCGGCGGTTCGAGACCGTGCGGCGTGCCGGGAGGTCGCCGTTGGTGTCGGCCGCGAGGTCGACGCCGACCGGTCGGCCCTCGTCGTCGCGTTCGACCTCGACGGCCCCCTCGGCGAACCACCGGACTGCGCGGGGATAGGCCTCGAACTCAGCCTCGTGGAGCACGCGCTCCTTCAGCGACGCCTCGTCGTCGTCCTCGAAGACGGGGACCGACTCCTGGGCCACGATCGGTCCCTCGTCGACTGCCTCTGTGACGACGTGCACCGTCGCCCCGGCGGTCCGGACGTTCGCGTCGAGGGTCTGTGCGTGGGCATCGGCCCCGGGGAACGACGGCAGCAGCGACGGGTGGACGTTCAGTACGGTGTCCACACTGTCCAGAAATTCCGGGCTCAGAACCCGCATGAACCCGTCCAGACAGAGCACGTCGAACTCGTAGTCCGCGAGGGCGTCGAGGATGCGTGCCTCGTGATCCTCGCGGGACTCGTCGTCGCCGCGCTCGACGGCGACGGCGGGAACGCCGCGATCCTCGGCGCCGTCGAGGACGGGGGCGTCCTCGCCGTTCGCGACGACGACCGAGAGCTCGGCGCCGCCGGGCGAAATGTCCGCAATGTGCAGGAGGTTTCGACCGCGGTTGCCCGCGATACCGGCGATCTTCATGGTCGACTGGCGGGCCGAACGTGCAAAGAGCGTTGCGATCGGTCGAGGGGCGGTACGCACGTCCGGGCATAGATCAGCGGCGAATCGGGGTAGATACCCACGAACGTATGCACGACAGTGCGGATCGGCGCGCTCGGCTCCGGCAGGGTTTTGTGACTGCCCGGGCGAGCGTTCGTCATGAAGGAGCTTCCCCGGGAGTCGCTGCTGGCGGCCGTCTCGCCGCTCGATGGTCGCTATGCGGGCAAGACGGCGGATCTGGTGCCGTACGCGAGCGAGGCCGCGCTGATCGAGGCCCGCCTGCGCGTCGAGGTGGAGTACCTGCTCGCGCTCGCCGATACCGACGGTGTCGACTGCGAGGTCGGGTCCGCCGAGCGAACCCGCCTCCGGGCGGTCGTCGACGAGTTCGACGCCGAGGACGCCGCGCTGGTCAAACAGATCGAGACGGAGGGGACCGAACAGTTCTCGGCGACCAACCACGACGTGAAGGCCGTCGAGTACTTCCTCCGGACCGAGACCCCCGAACGACTCCACCCGTGGATCCACTTCGGGCTCACCAGCGAGGACGTGAACAACCTCGCGAACCGGCTGAACGCGAAGGGGGCCGTCGAGGACGTGCTCCTGCCCGAAATCGCCTCGATCCGGGAGGCGTTGACCGCCATGGCCCGGGAGCACCGTGACGTACCCATGCTCGCACGCACCCACGGCCAGCCGGCGACGCCGACGACGTTCGGGAAGGAGATGGCCGTCTTCGCGGCCCGACTCGGGCGCGCCGAGGCACGGGCCCGCGCGGCCGCCGAGGAACTCTCCGGAAAGCTCGCGGGCGCGTCGGGCACCTACGCCGCCCACGTCGCCGCCTACCCCGACGAGGACTGGCGGGCGTTCTCGGCGGCGTTCGTCCACAGCCTCGGACTGGAACACACCCCGCTGGCGACGCAGATCAACCCCTGTGACGACCTCGCGGCGCTGTTCGACGCGCTCTCGGGCGTCAACAACGTCCTCGTCGACCTCGACCGGGACGTGTGGCGCTACGTCTCCGACCGCTACCTCGGCCAGGAGAGCGAGGCCGGCGAGACCGGCTCCTCGACGATGCCCCACAAGGTCAACCCCATCGACTTCGAGAACAGCGAGGGGAACCTCTCGAAGGCCAACGCCGACCTCACCTTCCTTCGGGACTACGTCACCACTTCCCGGCTCCAGCGGGACCTCTCCGACTCGACGGTCAAGCGAAACGTCGGTGCCGCCTTCGCCCACTGCCTGATCGGCTACCGTAAGACCGCGTCGGGGCTGGGGAAGGTCGTCCCGAACGAGCAGGTGATGCGCGAGGAACTGGAGGCCACTCCGGAGATCATCGGCGAGGCCGTCCAGACGATCCTCCGCCGCGAGGGCGACACCGCGGCCTACGAGCGGGTGAAGGACCTCACCCGCGGCCAGCGCGTGACGCTCGAGGACTTCCGCGACCTGTTCGACGACCTCGACGTGGACGAGGACGTGCGCGCGGAACTGCGCGCGCTCACGCCGGCCGGATACACCGGCATCGCCGACGAACTTGTCGACGAACTGAACGGGTAGTCCCGGGGCCGGCGATGCACTCGAACGGTGGCGAAACCTCGTCGTCGAGCGCGCCGACGAAGTCGTGGGCGGCCCGCGTCGACGCCTCCACGGCGACGGCCTCCGACACGAACCGGAGCGAAATCACCGATCCTCCTCGACTCCCCACTCCGTGTCGGTGCCCCAGTCGGTGGTGTCGTCGGTGGTGTCGCGCTCGTCGACGTCCCGTCGGGCCTCGTTAGTATCCTGTCTGACCGTCCGCTCGGCGTCGGCACGGCTCATCCGTGGGTTCCCGTCTGTCTCACGCTCGATGGCGGCCCAGAGCAGCAGCGTGCCGCCGATGGCGGCCAGCGCGAACAGGGCGAAGATACCGAACGCGGGCATGTCCACGTCGTCGGCCGGGCACCACAAACGGGTTTCGGGCGTAGCTTTTTGAGTCGCCGCCTGAAACGCTCCGCTGCATGTGCCCTCCTACCGACGACGGCCCGCGAGCGGGTGACGAGAACGGCTGCCCGAAGTGTGGCCACTCCGAGACGGAGATCGACGAGATCGCCACCAGCGGCACCGGGCTCTCGAAGATGTTCGACATCCAGAACCGGAGTTTCAAGGTCGTTACCTGTGCGAACTGTGGCTACTCGGAGCTCTACCGCGGCCAGAGCACCGGGAACATGGTCGACCTGTTCCTCGGGTAGAGGTCCGGGCGGCGACGGCCGACGCGGTCCGACGCCGCTCGGCGCCTCGAGCGCCGTTCAGAGCGCGTCGCCGATGCCCGCGACGCGGAGCATCTCCCAGTTTCGCCACAGCCAGTAGCCGACGCCGGTGCCGAGCAGCGCCGCCGAGACCAGATAGCCGAGCAGTTGGACCTCGAACACCGCCTCGGGGTTGGCGAGCGTGTAGACGAGACCCTCGCCGCCGAGCGCGGCGACGAACAGCGTCGCGAGCGCCGACAGTACCGACCCGACGAGTGCGCGTCGGCCGCGGTGGCGGGTCCCCTCGAACAGGACGACGCCGGCGACGAACACGACGGCGGTGGCGGTGACGTAGAGCGGCAGCCGCGAACCGGTGTCCTGCACCTCGCCGGAGGCCAGCGCCACGACCCCGACGAAACTCGCGGTGAGCGAGAGCGTCGAGACGGCGACGAGCAGCCCGAGCCGCGCGAGCCGGGCGCCGTCGACGAACCGTGCCATACTCCGAGCACTCGGTGCGGCTCCAAAAAAGCGGGTGGCCGATCCGATCAGTCCGCCGTGTGGTCGCCGTCCCCCAGCAACTGCTCGGTCGCGGTTCGGACCGCCGCGGCCGCGGCCCGGACCGCGGCCACGTCGACGTACTCGCGTTCGGCGTGGGCGACCGCTCCGTCCTCGTCGGCGAGGTGGCCCGGGCCGAACACGACGGTCGGCGCCGGCGCGAAGTAGGACGCCTCCGTCGCCGCACCGAACGGCCGTGTTTCGCCGCGTTCGTCCAGTCCCGCGTCGACGCTCGCGGCCGCGGCGGCGTCGGCGATGGCCGAGACGACCGGCTCCCCGGTGTCGGTGGCGAACGCCTCGAGGAACGGCGTCTCCCGCGCCGTCAGCGAGACCGACACGTCGGCGTCGCTGCCGGCGCCGTCCGCGGCGTCGAGCGCGTCCCGGAGGTGCGCTTCGAGCGCCGAACGGAACCCCTCGGCCGTTTCCGGCGGGACGCTCCGGCGGTCGATGGTGATCGCACAGCCCGCGGGTACTTGGTTCGTCGACTCCCCACCCTCGATCCCCGTCGGGACGAGCGTCGCCTCGCCCAACTGCGGGTGTGCGTCGACGGTGTCGAAGGTCTCCAGCGCGCCGAGTAGACGGCCCGCGGCCGAGACGGCGTTGACACCCGACTCGGGGCTGGCGGCGTGGGCGGCGGTCCCCGAGACCTCGATAGTCCCCTCGAACCGCCCGCGGGCGGCGGTACAGGCGTCGAGCCCGGTCGGTTCGCCGACGACGTATGCGTCGGGCGGGGGGTCGGCTGCTGGCAGGGGGTCGACCTCGGCGCCGGCTTCGCCCGGCCCGCCGGGGAGGACGTCACCGGTCATCAGCGCGTGAGCACCGGTCGAGAGCACTTCCTCGTCCGGCGTGACCGCGAGCGTGAGCGTTCCCTCGCCGTCCCACTCGGCGTCGAGGAACGCCGAGAGGAGCGCCGCGAGCGGCCCCTTCGCGTCGCAGGAGCCGCGGCCGCGGATCCGGTCGCCGTCGCGCTCGAAGGGGATGTGGGGCGCCACCGTGTCGATGTGGGTGTTGAACACGAGATGAGGCGCACCCGACCCCCGGCTGGCCCGGACGTTCCCGGCGGCGTCGACACGCGGGTCGTGGCCCCCGTCACGCAGTGCGTCGAGCAGCAGGTCGCGGGTGCCGCGTACGTCCTCGGTGGAGTCGTCCCGTACCGCGGTGGCGAGGAAGGAGACGGGATCGAAGCTCACTGCTCGTCCCCCGCCCCGTCGATCCGGTCGTCGTCGAACGCCGGGAGTTCGCCGGCGAAGCGCTTCTCAGCAGGGCCGCGCAGCCTCGCTGGCCCATCCGGGGGCACGGTGACCCCGAGGTCCCCACCGGGCGGCGAGACGGTGAGCCACTCGTCGCCCCTGCCGCCATCGGGGAGTCGGGCGAGGCGCTTGGCGGCCGCAGCGACGGCGACGGCGCCGGTCCCGCAGGCTCGCGTCTCCCCCTCGACACCGCGCTCGAAGGTGCGCTGGCGGAACCCCGCGCCGTCGACAGTTCGGGAGGCGAAGGTGACGTTCGTGCCCGCCGGGAACGCCTCGGCGTGGCGGATCGGCGGGGCAACGGCGTCGATGTCGATCTCGTCCACGTCGTCGACGAAGACGACCGCGTGTGGGACACCGGTGTTCACGGCGGTCACCGAGAGCCCGGCGGCGGGCGTGCCGTCGAGTTCGTCCAGCGTCGCGTCGATCAGCGGCTCCTCGCCCGCGAGCGGCACGTCAGCGGGAGCGAAGGAGGGCTCGCCCATTTCGACGGCGACCTCGTCACCCTCGACGACCGCGCGGCGCGTGCCGGCGGGGGTGTCGATGTCGATGGTCGTCGCGCCCGAGCGGTCGGCGGCCCACGCGGCGACACAGCGGGCGCCGTTGCCACACATCTCCGCGATGGAGCCGTCCGGTTGGACGAGCGTCATGGTGACTTCGGCGGTGTCGCTCCCCTCGGCCAGCGAGAGGAACAGCACGCCGTCGGCGCCGTGGCGGGCGGCACCGTCGTCGGCGACGCCGACCTCGCGGTCGCAGTGGATGCGGGCGAACGCCGCACGGCTGGCGGTTGGCGAGGTGTCCTCCGCCGACCCGTCGGCGTCGCCGTCGCTCGCGTGCTCGCTAACGGCCGAGTCCCAGTCCTCGTCGTCGACCACGACGAAGTCGTTGCCGGCCCCGTCGTACTTCTCGAAGGGGACGCTCATGGTTCCCCCTCGTGGCTGTGCGGGGTTGAGTCTCCCGGCGCGTCGAGGCGGCTCACGTCCGCGAGCGTCTCGCGGCGGCGCAGGACTTCACCCGCGAGGGTGACCTCCGCAGGGCGGGGCCGACTGTTGTACGTCGACGCCATCTCGTAGCCGTACGCGCCGGCGTTGCCGACCGCGAGCAGGTCGCCACGGGCGGGGCGAGGGAGCGGCCGGTTCTCACAGAGCAGGTCCGCGGTCTCACAGACCGGGCCGGCGACGGTGACGCCAACCGTCTCGCGGTCCGCGTCGACCGGGCGGTCCCCACCCCTGCCGAGGTTCCGCACGGCGTGGAAGGCGTCGTACATCGCCGGGCGCAGCAGCGCCGTCATTCCGGCGTCGGTACCCGCGACGACGGTCTCCGGAGCGTCCTTCACGGTGTTCACCCTCGTCAGCAGGACGCCCGTGTCGGCGACGACGTAGCGCCCCGGCTCGACGGCAAGCTGGCCCTCGATCTCCCCGAGTGCCTCCCGGGTCGCGTCGGCGACGGCGTCGAGGTCCAGCGCGGGGTCGTCCTCGCGGTATGGAACGCCGAAACCGCCGCCTACATCGACGGTTTCGACCGGAACCCCGTCGGCTTCGAGGTCGCGGGCCAGTTCGCCCATCCGGCGCACCAGTTCACGATGGTCCGCGAGGTCGTCGCCGGAGATTCCCGAGCCGGCGTGGGCGTGGATACCGGCGAACGCGAACGACTCGTCGATCCGGGCGGCGAGTGCCGGCGCGCGGTCGAGGCCGACGCCGAACTTCGGGTGGCCGCCGGTGACCACCTTCTCGTGGTGGCCGGCGCCCACGCCGGGGTTGACCCGGAGTCGAAGGCGGCCGTCGAACCCCCGTTCTTCGAGCCGATCGACCGTGTCAGCGGCGCCGGCGGTGATCGTCAGGTCGGGGTGGTCCCGCCACGCGCCGACGACGTACTCGAGGTCCGCGGCGGGCGGATTGACCGCGGTGTAGGTCACGTCCTCGCCCGGGACGCCGGCTCGGAGCGCGCGCCGGACCTCCCCGGCCGACGCACACTCGACCGCCAGCCCCTCGTCGTGGACGGTTTCGAGGGTTCGCCGGGCGGTGTGGGCCTTCGCGGCGTACTGGACCTCGGCGTCGGGGAACGCCCCACGGAGGCGCCGACAGTTCTCGCGGACCCGCGCTGGGTCGAAGACGTACAGCGGCGTGCCGTGCTCCTCTGCGAGGGCGCGGAGGCCCTCGGCGTCCCAGTTGCCGAGCCGGCGGACTGCGGGCGAGCCGTCGTCGCTCATTCCCGGAGCGCGCCCTCGCGCTGGGTCGCTTCCAGCGTCTCCTGTTCGAGGCTCGTGGCGACGACGGCGGGCTTGTACGCCTTGCCCGGGATCAGCTCCTCCTCGGAGACCGAGGACTCGACGTAGCGCTGGAACGCACGCCGCTCGGGCGGGAGGTGGCCGTAGACGACCTCCTCCTCAACGAGGTCGTAGACCGGAATGCGCGGCGTGAGGAGCGTGTTCTCGCCGACGACGGAGTTCTCGCCGACGACGAAGCCCGAGGTGACCCGGCAGCCCGCCCCCAGCGAGACGCCGTCCTCGACGACGACCGGGGCGTCCTCGACCGGTTCGAGCACGCCGCCGATCAGCGTGTTCGCACCGAGCTTCACGTCGGCGCCGATCTGGGCACAGGAGCCGACCACGTCGTTGGAGTCCACGAGCGCCGAGTCGTCGACGTAGGCGCCGATGTTGACGAAGCTGGGCGACATCATGATCACGTCCTCGCCGAGGTAGGAGCCGGGGCGGAGGACGGTGCCGTCGGGCGTGTTGCGCGCGCCGCGGTCGGCGAGGTCGTCGGTCTCACGCAGCGGGAGCACGTCATAGTAGTCGACGCCGCCGTAGCTCCGGGGCTGGGTCTCGCGCAGGCCGAAGTTGAGCAGGACACCCTGCTTGACCCACTCGACGGCCTCCCACTCCGCGGGGCCGACCTGCTCGGCAGCGCGGTACTCGCCCGCTTCGAGCGCGGCGAGGAAGGCATCGAGCGTGTCGAGTTCGTCGGCGCCGGCGTCGGCGGCGGTGAGGTCGTTCTGGTAGCGGGTCCACAGGTCGGTAATCTCGGTTTCGAGGGTCATTGGTGGTGGTCGGGGTTGGTGAGCGGTCGTGGTCAGTCGTCGGTTCAGAGCAGGTCGGTGAACGTGTAGCGGCCGGCGTCGCGGCCGGCGAGCGCGGCGGCGGCGTCCAGCGCGCCCTCCGCGAACACGCCGCGGTCACCCGCCGAGTGCGAGAGCGAGAGCGTCTCGCGGTTGCCGGCGAACAGCACTTCGTGCTCGCCGGTCACGTCGCCGGCGCGGCGGGCGTGGACGCCGATCTCGGTGTCGTCGCGTGGCGCCTCGCCCTCGCGGCCGTGCTGGCGTTCGGTCAGGTCCGGTCGCTCGGCCTCGATGTCCTCGACCAGCGTGAGCGCGGTGCCGCTGGGGGCGTCGCGCTTGCCGTTGTGGTGGGTCTCGGTGACCTCCACGTCGTAGCCCGGAAGCGACGTGGCGGCCTCGCGGATCGCCCTCCGGAGCGCGGCGATGCCCCGCGAGAAGTTGCTCGCGTGGAGCACCGGCACCGATTCGGCGGCGGCGTCGAGCGCACCCAGCGGGTCGGCGTCGTGGCCCTCCAGTCCGGTCGTCCCGGTGACGAACGCGATGCCGTGCTCGGCGGCGATGCCGGCGTACTCGGCGGTCGCCTCGGGCGCAGTGAAGTCGACGACGGCGTCGACGTGGTCCTCGTCCGCGAGCGCCGCGTCGAGGTGGGTGCCGACGGCCGCTTCGGCGGCCACGGAGCCGGGGGTTCGGGAGACGGCGGCGACGACTAGCACGTCCTCGCGGTCGCCGGCGGCGTCGCTGAGTTCTTCGCCCATCCGGCCGGTCGCGCCGGTGACGACGAGACGGACGGGGCCATCGGCGTCACCGTCGCCGTCCGTCGCCGCCATCAGGCTGGCACCTCCGGCGCGTCGTCTTCGAGGTCGGCGAGCGCGTCGGTGAGGTCGGCACGGAGGTCCTCCGACAGCCGGGTGAGCGGCGAACGAACGTGAGGCGGGTGCCCCTCGCGGATCGCCATGGCCTCCTTCACCGGGATCGGGTTGGTCTCGGCGAACAGTTCACGGATCAGCGGCGCCAGTTCGTAGTGGAGGTCACGGGCGCGGCCGATGTCGTCGGCCGTCGCGGCGCCGACCATCGCGCCGGTGCGCTCGGGTTCGACGTTGGCGACGACGCTGATCGTGCCGGTGCCGCCCAGCGAGCAGATCGGGAGGGTAAGGCCGTCGTCGCCGGAGAGCACGGAGAACGCCTCCTCGCGCGTGCGCTCGATGACCTCCGAGACGCGCCCGAGGTCGCCGCTGGCGGCCTTGTAGCCCTGAATATTCGGGTGTTCGGCGAGTTCGGCGACCACGTCGATGGGGACGTTCCGGCCCGTGCGCGAGGGCACGTTGTAGACGATCCCGGGCAGGTCGACGCTGTCGGCGATGGTCCGGTAGTGGTCGAGGTAGCCCGCCGCTTCGGGCTTGTTGTAGTACGGCGAGATCAGCAGGATCGCGTCGGCGCCGGCTTCTTCGGCGTCCTCGGCGAGGGAAACGGCCTCGCGGGTGGAGTTCGACCCTGCGCCGGCGATGACGGGCACGTCCTCGACGGCGTCGACGACGGTTTCGACGACTTCGGCGTGTTCGTCGTGGGTCAGGGTCGCGGACTCGCCAGTGGAGCCCACGGGGACGAGACCGTCGACGCCGGCGGCTTCGAGGCGCCGGGCGTCGGCGGCGAGTCGGTCGTGGTCGATGCGTCGGTCCTCCCCGAAGGGAGTGGTCATAGCGGGGAAAACCCCGCTGAAGGGTTCGGTCATTTGGGTGTGGTGTGGAGCGGTCGCTGCGCAGTGCGATCGTGAGTCCACCAGCGACCGGACGCCACGCCGGCCGAGAGCGGGAGAATCAGCGTTTGTCGCGTTTAGCGGCGACCGGGCCGACGGCCGGGGCTGCGGGCGAGCGCTCGCGCCGAGCCGTCGGGGACTGCGTCACGTCTGGGAGCGGGTGACCGACGGACAAAACGTTTGTGAATCCTGAAGCCGTGTACTGTCGGAGTCCTTGACAGTCCGACGGGGCGCCCAACGGGTTAGCGCAACTGCCAGAACGTCTTGTTGCCGCTTGCGAACACGCTGAACTCGAAGGCCCAGTAGAGCGGGGAACGCCCCGTTTGGACCTCGTAGGCCAGTTCCCCGCGTCGGGTTTCACCGTCGGAGAGCGGCGTTCCCTCGTCGAAGCCGCGGTCGAGCTGGCTCGTCGCGGTGAGGTCCTCCTGATAGGTGTACCCGTCGCCGTCTTTCACCATCATCTGGAGGATCGTCGAGAAGCGCTGTTCCTCGCCGGTGTTGTTCGTGATCGAGATGTCGACGACGACGAACTCGTTCCCCTCATCGGGCTGGGCGAACTCACCCAACGACGACTCCGTCCGGAACTCGTTGACGGCCGTTTGCACGTCGCCGTACTCCACGGTATCGCCGGGCGAGTAGACTTCGACCTGCAGGGTCTGCTCCAACTGGTGGACCTGATCCGCTTCCGTCTCGAGGTCGATGGTGGCCCGGTCGATGCCGCCGAAGAGCGAGACGTCGAAGTCGAAGACGAGTTCCAGCCCCGACGCGTCGGTGGGGATTTCGAAGGGGACGGCGCCACGGCCCACCTCCCCGGGAGCGAACTGTCCCCCGTCCAAGGCCGGTGTCTCCCCCATCCCGAACGTCTGGTCGTACTGGTAGTCCTCGTCGTCCCGGAGCCGGGTCTGTAGCAGATTACTGACCTCCGTGTACTCGCTACTCGTGTTCTTCAAGGCCATCTGGACCTCCACGAACTCGTTCCCGCTGTCCGGTTCGGTGAACTCACCGAGGCTCACGCCGCGCTCGAAGGACTCGACGACGAGGCTCATCGACTCACCCTCGACGAGTTCGCCGACGGCCGCGGTGACGCGTTCGGCGGCGGGCGTGTCCGTCGGCTCCTCGGTCGGCTCTTCCGTCGGTTCGTCGGTTGACGTGTCGGTTCCCGTCGTCGGGTCCGTATCTGGCTCCGAAGTCGCGCTCCCGGTAGGCGAGTCTGACGTACCGTCCGTCTCACTGACGAGTTCGGGGTCTTCGCCACCGCTGCATCCGGCGAGGCCCGTGATACCGAGTCCGGTGAGGGCGAGATATCGTCGTCGGTCCATCGTACCAACGTATTCCCACAGCCACAAAGTATTGGTCGTCCTAGGTTTCCTGTAGTTCAGGGCTACCGGGAGGACGGAGCCACACCCGAGACGGTGTTTTTTAAGCGACGCCGCGCAACCGACCGGTAATGACGGAGATCCACGAGGGCCAGCGCGTGGCGGTCCTCGCCGACGCGCAGAACCTCTACCACACCGCTCAGAGTCTCTACTCTCGGAACATCGACTACGCGGGGCTGCTCGAGAAGGCCGTGATGGACCGCGAACTGGTGCGGGCGCTGGCCTACGTGATCCGCGCGGAGTCACCCAACGAGGAGTCCTTCTTCGAGGCGCTTGAGGAGATCGGCTACGAAACCAAGATCAAGGAGATCAAGACGTTCGGCGACGGCTCCCAGAAGGCCGACTGGGACGTGGGAATCGTCCTCGACGCCGTGACGCTGGCCTCGAAAGTGGACACGCTCGTGCTGGTCAGCGGCGACGGCGACTTCGCACGGCTCTGTTCGCACCTGCGCCACGAGGGCGTCCGGATCGAGGTGTTCGCCTTCGAGAACTCGACCGCCGACGAACTGGTCGAGGCCGCCGACGCCTTCCACGACATGGCCGCGCGCGAGGAGGAGTTCCTGCTGTAACCGGACACGTCGACAGGCTCCGACGCGCCGACGGCATCCGGGAGCCTTTTTCCCGCGACCCGCCTCGCTCCCGCATGGCCAAGACCTCGCGTGCGGACCTGCGGACCACCGCGGACTACCAGTTCGGCCGCGGCGCCGGCGACGCGCTGTTCCCCGCGGAGGCCCACCTCGAGATCGACTACTCGACCGGCGGCCGTCCCAGCCAGATCCACGCCCCCGACGGCCGGCTGGCATCGATGGGGACCGACGGGCGCTTCACGCTCGGCTTCGCCGGCGGGCGGCGACTCCACGACCACCTCGACGGCCTCGCCTACCGCGTCGTCGTCGGCGACGAGTCCGAGCCGTTCGTCCGCGACGGCGAGAACACGTTCGCGAAGTTCGTCGACGAGTGCGGCGACGACATCCGCCCTGGTGACGAGGTGCTCGTCGTCCACGAGGACGGCGAACTGCTGGCTGTCGGTCGTGCAGAACTCTCCGCCGAAGGGATGCAGGACTTCAACAGCGGGATGGCCGTCAGCGTTCGGGAGGGCGTCGAGGAGTACGTCGACGAGGAGTACGTCGGCGAGGAGTAGCTTCTACAGTCCGAGCGCCGTCGTCAGCGGGACCCCGACCGCGAGCGCGCCGGCGAGGTAGCCCAGTATCGCGCCACCGTTGAGCAGCGGCAGCCCCGCGTGGGCCCGGCCGGCGAACACCATCCGGAGCAGGATGAACAGCCCCACGAACGTGCCGACCATCGCCGTCAGCGCGGGGACGTTCAGCGCCGGGATCGGTCCGAAGCCGATGGCGCCGGCGTCGAGGAACTGCGCGGCGCTGGCAACGAGCACCGTCGGCATCACCGCGTCGCCGAGGCCGATGAAGAAGGCGTCTCGGTCGGTGACGGCATCGCTCTCGCCCTCGATGGCCGCCTCGTCGGACGGCGACGACGGACCAGTCTCGTCGTCGGTGTGTTCAGCACCGGCAGCGTCGGTGTCGCCGCCGTCCGCGGCCGCATCGGCGCCCTCGTCGTCTTCCGGGAGCACCGAGAAGCCGAGCGTGAGCGGGATCACGAGCACGACCGGGATCCGGAGGTCGAGCACGCCGTCGGCCAGGTCGAGCATGTGCTCGGTGCCGTAGACCGAGATGGCGTCGTACACCGCCAGCACCGTGAGCAGCAGGATCGCCGGCAGCAGGCCGAAGCTGATGCCGAACAGCCCCGCGGCGCCGGCGCCCATCATCACCCCGGCGGCGTCGATGACGTACCACTCGGGGTAGACCCAGAGCGCGACCGAGACCAGCGCGGCGGCCGGGATCGAGGCGAGGTCGGGGAGGAACGTCCCGAGGACGTACCACGAGAGCAGGCCGCTGGTGAAGACGACGAACGCGCGGACGACCCAGTCGTAGTCGTACTTGAACGCCGCGAGCATCAGCGCCGTCATCACGAGGATCAGCGCGATGTAGATCAGGCTGTTCGTCGGATCCTGTGGGTTCTCGAACTGCTGGTAGCCGCTGGCCTCGAAGGAGGGAACCAGCGCCAGCGCCCCCAACTGGACGAGGAGGAAGACGAGGGCGGCGAAGGCCGTCCCTCGGAACGCGCGGGAAGTCATGCCCCGGCGTTCGCTCGGGAGGGGTTTGGCGGTTGTGGTCCTACCGTGCGTAGAGTTTGCCGCCGACGAGCGCCGTGAGCTTCGAGCGGTCGTTTGGTGTGACCGCGACGTAGGGCTGCTCGACCGGGCCGAACACGTCGACGATCCGCCCGACGGTATCGAGGTTCTCGTCGACGACGGCCCGCCCGATCGGCGGGTGGTCAGCGCCCGGACAGCGGGCGATGGCGAGTCCCTGTGCGGTCCGGGAGACCGTGCCGACTCGCTCCATCAGTCCCGGAGGATGCCGACGTAGGCCGCGATGGCCTGCACGAGGTCGTTCTTGGAGGCGTCGTCGGCGCCCTGGACGACGACGCGGCCGCGCTGTTCGTACTCGCGGGAGTAGGTCTTGTCCCGCTCGACGACGGCGTCGTAGCCGACCTGCTGGACGGCCTTGGCGATCTCGTCGACCGTCGGCTCGTCGACGGCCGCCGACTCCGGCACCCGGCGGCCCTCCGAGCGGCTGTAGGCCGCATCGAGGTAGGCGGGGTAGACGATGTTCTCGATCATACGTCAAAATGGGCCGGCCGCGCTGAAAGCGGTTTTGGTGACTCAGTCCCGGCGGGCGAGCAGCGCCGCGCCGGCGCCCAGGGCCGCCACGGCGGCGACGCCGCCGAAGCCGGGTCCGGAGGCAGTAGTCTCCTCCGCCGACTGATCGTCGGCCTCGGTCGGCGTCGCCGTCGAGGCGGCAGTCTCGGTCGGAGTCGCCGTCTGCGTCGCGGTCGCTTCCGCCGTCGCCTCGGCCGTTGCTTCGGCCGTCGCGGTGGTCGTCGCCTCGGCGCCGACGCTCACCTCGCTCCGCGCGGTCCACTCCGCGTCAGCGGCCGCGTCGGGGTGGAACCCCTCGGTGAGGTTCCGGGTCGAGTACACCACCGAGCGCGGCGCCGGTTGGCTCAGGTAGTTCCCGTCGACGACGACGCTGGCGTTGTTCGCACCGGCGGTCGTCAGCGAGTACGGTTCGGAGGCGATCAGGTCCTCCTGACCTTCCTGCAGCACCAGCATCTCGGGGTCGAGTTCGATGATCCGCTCGTCGGAGACCTGGTAGGGGTACGCGCTCTCGAAGGCGTCGGCCGCGAGGTTGGTGCCGCCCGCCGCGGTCACCATCGCGTCGATGAACGTCCCGCCGCCGACCAACGAACCGCCGCTGAGGGGGACCAGCACGTCGGGCGCCTCGGCGTCGGCGGTGACGGTGGTGGCCGTCTCGACGTTCGCGTTCATCCACGCGTTCGCCTCGGCGGCGCCCTCGCAGTTGCCGGTAAGCCGACCGATCAGTTCGGTCTTGTTCGCCACGTCCGAGACGGAGGTGGCGGCCCGGAACTGGTAGACCGTCATGCCGGCGTCGCGGAGCGCCGTGACCGTCGAGTCGGGGACGATGTTCGCCGCGAGCACGAGGTCGGCCTCGGTGCCGACGACGGCCTCGGTGCTGTAGCCGAAGCCGGCCGCCGAGACGTTCGTCCGGCTCTCGGCGTTCGCGAGGTAGTGGGCGTTGCTGCTGAGCCCGACGACCTGCTCCTTGCCGCCGATCTCCCACATCGTCTGGGCCGCGCTGGCGCCCAGCGTCGTCACGGTCTCCGGTGCTTCCTCGACGGTCACCTCGGTGCCGGTCACGTCGGTCGACGTGAACGGGAAGGAACAGTCGGGTGTCTCCTGCTGGAGCGTGGCGTCGGCGGCGTCGACGGTATCGACGGCGCCCGCGCCGGGCGCGCCGACCGCCGCGGCCGGCGCGGCCCCAGCGAGGAGGGTACACAGTACGAGCATCAGCGTCGCATACGTTCGCATCGACTCCACCTGGCAGCTAGTGCAATAAGTATTTATCTAACGCAACTCAGCTTTGGGTATGGACGCGATTCGGCGAGCGGCCGGCTGGTCAGCGGCGCTCAGCCTCGCGCTCGTCGCCGTCATCGTCGCCAGCGCCGGGATCGGTCCCGTCCCGGTGCCCGCCGAAACCGTCGTGAAGGCCGTACTGGAGGCCGTCGCCGTCCCGAGCCTCGCCGGCGGCGACCTCGGCTGGCACCACCCCTTCTCGTTCTCGCTGCGGGAGTCCCATCGGGCCATCGTGATGGCCGTCCGGCTCCCGCGGATCCTGCTCGGCGCACTCGTGGGGTTCGCGCTGGCCGCCGCCGGGACAGTGATGCAGGGGTTCTTCCGGAACCCGATGGCCGACCCCTCCATCGTCGGCGTCTCCTCGGGCGCCGCCGTCGGTGCGGTGGCGTCCATCGTCGCCCCCGCCCTGCTCCCGTTCGGGCTCGGACTGGAGACGGCGGCGTTCGTCGGCGCGCTCGTGACGGCGTTTGTCGTCTACGCCGTCGCGACCGAGGGCGGCCGGACGCCCGTGGCGACGCTCCTGCTCGCGGGCGTGGCGATCCAGACGTTCCTCGGCGCGGTCACCTCCTTCATGCTGCTGCACTCCGGCCAGAGCATGCGCGAGGTCGTCTACTGGCTGATGGGCCACCTCGACGACGCCGGCTGGGGAGATTTCGTCCCTGTGGCCGGCGTCCCGCTGCTCCCCCTGTTCGTCCTCGTCTGCTTCGGCGTCTTGCTCGCGTACGCACGAGACCTGAACGTCCTGCTGCTGGGTGAGGAGGAGGCCGCCGGGCTGGGAATCGAAGTCGAGCGGACCAAGCGACTGCTGCTCGCTGTCTCGGCGGTCATCACCGGCGCCGCCGTCGCCGTCTCGGGCGTCATCGGCTTCGTCGGCCTGATCGTCCCTCACGTGCTGCGGCTGGTCGTCGGCCCCGATCACCGCGTGCTGCTGCCGACGGCGTCAGTCGCCGGCGCGGCGTTCCTCGTCGCCGCCGACACGGTCGCCCGGAGCGGCGCCCAGGAGCTCCCGGTGGGCATCGTCACCGCCGCCGTCGGCGCGCCGTTCTTCCTCTTCCTGCTGCGAAACCGGAGGGTCCACGAACTATGAGTCATCAGCGTAACCGAACGGAACCGTCCCCCAACGACCACACGCCACCCACCGACGACCCCGTACTGTCGGTCGAGGACCTCTCGGTGAGCCTCGGCGGCACCGACGTGCTCGACGGCGTGAGTCTCGACGTGGCCCGCGGGGAGCTGGTCGGCCTCGTCGGCCCTAACGGGGCCGGGAAGACCACGCTCCTACGTGCCGCGCGCGGGACGCTCACCCCCGAGTTGGGTCGGGTGGTCGTGGCGGGCGACCCCGTGGCCGACCTCTCGGCGAAGGCCATCGGCCGCCGGGTCGCGACGGTCCCGCAGGACACCGCCGTCTCCTTCGCGTTCAGCGTGCGCGAGGCCGTCGAGATGGGTCGAACCCCGCACGTTCCCCGCTTCGGCGCGATGGACGAAGCGGACCGCGACGCCGTGGACCGGGCGATGGAGCGCGCGGAGGTACGCGAGTTCGCCGACCGGCCCGTCACCGAGATATCCGGCGGCGAGCGCTCGCGAGTGCTGCTGGCCCGCGCGTTAGCACAGGAAACGCCGCTCCTGTTGCTCGACGAGCCGACCGCGAGCCTCGACCCGAACCACCGACTCCGGACGTTCGAGACGGTCGCCTCGCTGGTCGAGGAGGGCCGGGCGGCCGTCGCCGCGATCCACGACCTCGACACCGCGGCGCGGTACTGCGATCGGCTGGTCGTCGTCGCCGACGGCGGCGTGATCGCAGACGGTCCCCCGGAGACGGTGCTCACCAGCGAGACGCTGCAGCGGGCGTTCGACGTCGCCTCGGTGGTCACCGCCGACCCCGTCACCGAGCGCCCGCGGGTGACCGCGCTCCCGGAGAACCCCGAACAGATCGATGCCCCGGACGTGCCCGACGTGGAGCGGGTCCACGTCGTCGCCGGCGGCGGGCGAGCGGGCCCCCTGCTCACGCGGCTTGGCCGGGCGGGCGTCGAGGCGACGGTCGGCCCCGTGGCGACGGGCGACAGCGACGCCGATGTGGCGGACGCGCTGGGGATGGAGACCGTCACCGTCGACCCGCTCTCGGGGACCGACGCCGCGGCGCTCGACCGAACTGCCGAGTTCGCCGCGGCCGCCGACGCCGTCGTCGTCGCCGACGTGGACCTCACGGCGGGGCTCGTTCCCGTGCTCGACCGGCTCACCGAATCCTCGACGCCCGTCTACTGTGTCGAGGGGCGGTCGCTGGCCGAACGGACGGTGTCACAGGCCGCGGCCGAGCGCTACCGCGAGGTTCGGAGCGGCGAAACGGGAGTCGCCGCGTCGGCGCCGGAGCTACTGGAAGCGCTCGCGTAGGTCGGGGCGAGACGCCGACGGGGGCAACCGCAGCCCTTACTCGCGGCGGGCGCCGAGTTCGGGTATGAAGCGGCCCTGCGTCGTCGTCGCCCGCGAGAACGGCGAGGCGACCCGACAGCACCTCGCGGAGGCGGACCTGATCGACCAGTCGTTCGGCATCGCCGTCGAGAACGGCGACCTGTTCATCCCGGTCACCGACCCCGACGCCGTTCCCGAGGACCTGCCCCTCTCGGACCGTGACGTGCCCGAGCGGACCCCCCAGCAGACACCTGCGGACCTGCTGGGCTACGAGCCGACCTACGAGCGCCTCGGGGACGTGGTGCTCGTCGACGAGGACGACCCCGAGCGCGCCGCCGAAATCGCCGAGGCCATCGTCGAGTCGGACATCCCGGTCCGGAGCGTGCTCAACCGCGACTCGAAGGTGAAAGGCGAGACGCGAGTTCGGGACTGGGAGGTGCTCGCCGACGAGGGCGACGAACGCCCGCCGACGGAGACCGTCCACCGGGAGTACGGCCACGAGTTCGCCGTCGATGTGGCCGAGGTCTACTTCTCGCCCCGGCTCGCCACCGAGCGAAACCGCGTCGTGGAGCAGATCGAACCCGGCGAGCACGTACTGGACATGTTCGCCGGCGTCGGTCCCTACGCGATCCCGATGGCCGACGCGGGCGCGGAAGTGGTCGCCTGCGACCTCAACCCGGACGCTATCGCGTACCTCGAAGCGAACGCGGAGCGCAACGGCGTCGCCGACCGGATCACCACCCACGTCGGCGACGTGCGGGAGTTGACCGAGGAGTACGAGGGATGGGCCGACCGCTTGGTGATGAACCTCCCTCACACCGCCGCGGAGTTCGCCGACGCCGCCGTCGCGTTCGCCGGGGACTCCTGTGTGATCCACCTCTACGACATCCAGCACGAGGACGGCCCCTTCGACCGGGCCCGCGAGGCGCTGGTGGCGGCCGCCGGCGACGAGTACGAGGTGACGACGCTGGAAGAGCGGGTCGTGCGGTCGTACGCCCCCCACGAACTGAACGTCTGTCTGGACGCGCGACTGGACCGGATCGACTGACCGCGGTGGGGTTTCGCAACCCTTATGTTCGAGTTGGCGGTACGTTGGAGTGCGCGCCGGGGTAGCTCAGCTGGCAGAGCGATTCCTTCGTAAGGAATAGGTCGAGGGTTCAAATCCCTCCTCCGGCTCTTCTGTCGAACGACCCGAGACGAACAGCGGCACGTCCTCTGAATCAGGAAAGTCGTTCCTAGACGAGCGCAGCGAGCCGTGGGCACCCGATCGTGAGTCACGATCCGACTTCCCGCGACGAACATCGTGAACAGCGGACCGTACTCAGTGTTCCACGAACGGCGAGCAGCGTCGTCGACGCTGTCGGGGCAGAGTGGACCACAGACGTCGACCGTATACTGATGGTTGTGTACCGCTAACCGCCGTTATACAGAACGTTACGGCCCAGTTAGTGTGTTTATGGTTACAACTGGTGTAGCACCTCTGTTGGCCCGTTGTTCCACCGACTGGCGGCCCCATCACGGCCGGCAGGTGGTGGACAGCGGCAACCAACATGCCACCGACACCAGTACGGAAGGCGGTCGCAGTCCTCTTCGCGTTACTGATGGTCACGTCCGTGGGCGTGACCTCAGTCGCGCTCGGGGCGGGGACCGCGACCGCTCAGACGAGTAGCGACGTACAGTATCGGGTGAACGCAGGTGGATCGACGGTCACGGCCGTCGATGGCGGCCCCGACTGGACGGTGCCGGGCTCCACGAGCGGCCTCTCCGTGAGTGGGAGCACGTCGACGTACAGTACGGGTGACGCGATCACGCTCGACGGGTCGGTCCCGTCGAGTACGCCCGCCGACGTGTTCCAGACCGAACGCTACGGCGACCAGCAGTGGGCGTTCGACGTGACGGCCGGGCAGACGTACGACGTCCGGCTCTACTTCGCCGAGATCTTCGCGACCGCGTCGGGCGAGCGCGAGTTCGACGTGGCGATCGAGGGCGAGACGGTCCTGAACGACTACGACATCCACGCCGACGTGGGCCACGACACCGGCACGATGCAGTCGTTCACCGTGACGCCGAGCGACGACACGCTCGACGTGAACTTCACCACCGTGGTGGACAACGCGAAGGTCTCCGCGATCGAGATAGTCGCCGCCGAGCCGGAGCCCGACACGCTCGGCGGCCCGTCGAGCGTCGGCTTCGGCGAGGTGCTCACCGGCGAAACCGACACCGAGACGGTCACGGTGACCAACCTCGGCGGCACGGGTGACGCCTCGATCACCATCGACGGCGTCACCGTCTCCGGTGACGACGCGTTCTCGGCGGGATCGCCGTCGGCGACGACGCTCGCGCCCGGCGAGTCCGCGGAGGTCCCGGTGACGTTCGCGCCGAGCGAAGCCCAACCGAAGGCCGCGACGCTGGAGGTCTCCCACTCCGGGAACAACTCGCCGCTGACCGTCGACCTCGCCGGCGAGGGGGCGAGCACGGCACAGGTCGGCTTCGGCAAGAGCAGCCTGCAGGGGTTCGATCAGGGTCAACTCACCGCCCTCGAGTTCGGCCCCGACGGTCGGCTCTACGTCGCCCAGCAGAGCGGGACGGTGTACGCGCTGAACGTCACCCGGAACGGCGAGAACAGCTACAGCGTCACCGCGCAGGCGTCGATCGACGCCGTCCAGACGATCCCGAACCACGACGACAACGGGAACTACGTCCCCGGTGAGAACACCCGGCAGGTGACCGGCTTGACCGTCGGCGGGACCGCCGACGAGCCGATCGTCTACGTCTCCTCCTCGGACCCGACCATCGATGTGGGGACCGACGACGACGACACCGACACCAACTCCGGAGCGATCTCCCGGCTGACCCTCGACTGGGGGAGCAGCGACAGCCTGAACGGCGTCGACCACGACGTGATGGTGCTCGGGCTCCCCCGCTCCGAGGAGAACCACGCGACCAACGGGCTCGACCTGAGCGCCGACGGCGAGACGCTCTACGTCGCACAGGGCGGCCACACCAACAAGGGGGCGCCGAGCGACAACTTCGGCCACACGCCGGAGTACGCACTCTCGGCGGCCGTGTTGGAGATCGACCTCGCGGCGATCGAGCAGAACTACGCGGCCAAGGACCTCGCGAACTACGACCCGCAGGGCAGCAGCGAGTCCTACCCGAGCGTCGAGTTCATGTACGCGATCCCGACGATCGGGAACGACGACGCCACGCCCGGCGACGACCTCCCCTTCGGCGGGCAGGACGGCGCCAACCAGGCGAAGTGGCTCGCCGACGGCCCCGTGCAGGTCTACTCCTCGGGCTACCGGAACCCCTACGACCTCGTGCTGTCGGCCGACGACCAGCTATACGTCATCGACAACGGGCCGAACGGCGGCTGGGGCGGCCAGCCGGTGAACGAGGGCGCCGGCGGCGTGTGTACCAACGCGCCCAACGAGGACGGGAGCTACGGCACGGGCGATCAGCTCCACATCGCGACCGAGGGGAGCTACGGCGGCCACGCGGCCCCGATCCGCGCGAACCCGACCGGCGCGGACATCTACGACGCGAACGGGAACGTGGTGTTCGACATCAACGCCTCGAACAGCCCCGTTCCCGCCTCGGAAGTGAACCCGATCGAGTGTGACTACCAGGACCCGACCGAGGACAACTCGATCGGCGGCACGTTCGGGTGGACCGGCGGCATCGACGAGTACACCGCCTCGAACTTCGGCGGCGAGATGCAGGGCGACCTGCTCGTCGTCGAGGGCGCGAGCTCCGTCGAGCGCGTCCAACTGAACGCGACCGGGACGGGCGTCGTCAGCCAGTCCGGGAACTTCTTCAGCGACATCAGCGCGCTCGGCATCGAGGCGGTCGGCGACGACGGCCCCTTCCCGGGGACCGTCTGGACCGCCCGCGGCGACATCACGGTGTTCGAGCCGAACGACTTCGACAACGACGACTCCGGCGAGCAGTGTACCGGCGCCGACGACCCGAGCCTCGACGAGGACGGCGACGGCTACGACAACGCCGACGAGATCGACGCCGGCACCGACCCGTGTTCGGCCGCGTCCACGCCGGCGGACTTCGACGACGACGGCACCTCGGACCTGAACGACCCCGACGACGACGACGACGGGATCGACGACACCGAGGACCTGTTCGCGCTCGACCCGGACAACGGGCTGACGACCACCTTGCCGATCGAGATGGCGTTCACCGAGACGTCGCTGTTCGGCGAGAGCGGGCAGGGCTGGACCGGGCTGATGGCCAACGGGTCGGACTACGCGACGCTCTACGACCCCGGGCAGATGACCGTCGGCGGGGCCGCACAGGTCCTGACCGTCGAGAACGTCCCGCAGGGTGACGCACACCAAGCGACGAACACCCAGCAGTTCGCGTTCCAGCGCGGCTTCGTCGCCGACGCCCCCTTCACCGTCGAGACGACGGTGAACGGGCTGCCGAGCGACGCGGAGCCCTTCCAGTCACAGGGCATCTACATCGGCACCGGCGATCAGGACAACTACGCGAAGCTCACAGTGACCGGGTTCAGCACCGGTAGCGGCTCCGGCGTCCAGTTGGCCACCGAGGAAGCCGGAAGCTTCACCGACGTGGCGAACCCGCCCGCACCGACCGCGGGCAACACGACCACGCTCTCGATGACGGTCTACCCGAGCAACGGCACCGTCGAAGCGTACTACACGATGGCCGACGGGAGCCAACAGTTCGTCGGGGAGACGACCGTCCCGACGGCTTGGTTCGACAGCAGCGATGGAAACGGCACGGCGGTGGGCGTCATCGCCACCTCGAACGGCGCGAGTTCGCCGTTCGACGCCACGTGGAGCTACCTGAACGTCGAGTACGTCGATCAGCCGGCGAACCAGCCGCCCGAGGCTGACGCCGGTGCCGACCAGAGCGTCGAGGCGGGCACCGAGGTCACGCTCGACGCATCGGCGTCGACGGACCCCGACGGCGACGACGGCCTGCTGGGCTACACGTGGACCCAGACCGCCGGCACGCCCACGGGCCTGCTCGACATGAGCGACAGCGCGCAGGTGTCGTTCACCGCGCCCGACGTGAGCAGCGAGACGACCTACACTTTCCAGGTGAGCGTCTCCGACGGGGAGGCCAGCGATACCGACACGGTCAACGTCACGGTGCAACCGACGCCGACCGAGACGCTGACCGTCGCCGAGGCCGTCGCGGCTGGCGGCGAGAACGACTCGCTGGTCGAGGACAGCGAGATCCAGCAGGCGATCAACTGGTGGGCGACCGACAGCGAGGTGCCCAACACCGGCAACCAGACCATCGACGACGCCACGATCCAGTCGCTCATCAACGCGTGGGCGACCGAGTCGGCGGTCGGCGACGGCGACGACGGTTCCCAAGAGACCGGGTCGGCGCTCGTCGAGATCACGCCCGACTCGAGCATCGAGACCAGCACCTACGGCGGCGGCACCTACCAGGTGACCAACACCGGCGAGATGAACATCACGTCGGTCTCGATCGACCTGAGCACGGCGACGCTGCCGGACATGGTGTACGACCCGCAGGGGACTGCGGGCGACCCGACCGGCGAGGGGTTCACCATCGCCGACGAGGGCGACACCGGCATCACGACGGTGCCCGGGAGCGGCGAGGCGTTCAGCCAGCCCCACAACGGGCAGAACGCCGACGACGGCTACGACGTGATGACCGTCGAGTTCGACGACTTCCAGTCGGGCGAGACGGCGACGTTCTGGGCCGACAACGACCCGACCTCGATCAAGGGCGCGACGATCAACTCCCAGGAGGCCGGGCCGGTCTCCGGGCTGGAACTCGCCCGCGCGACGGTCACGGTCACCTACGAGGACGGCAGCACCCAGACGACCCAACTGATGGGTGACGGTTCGGCCGGCGGATCGACCGCGGTCGTTACCGACGACGAGGCGCCCGCGCCGACGGTCGGCGCCGACGGGCTCACGCTGAACGGCAGCGTCCTCGATGGCTACCACAGCGGGGCGACGGTCGCCGCGGCCGACCAGAGCATCACGGTCACCGGCGAACCGGGCGAGACGGTCACCCTCGTGCGTGTCGAGGGCGAACTCTCGCTCACGAACGTCCCGGACGCCGACGGCGACGGCGAGCCGGGCTACGACATCGAGGCCTACGAGGCCAACAACGCCCAGGACGTCGAGTACTACACGGCAACGCTCGACGCCAACGGCGAGGCGACCATCCCGGTCACGCTGACGAACACGACCGCCGACGGCGACGACAACGCCGGCTACAACTACTTCGTCGCCGCGCACGGGCAGGAAGGCGGCGACATGGGGCTGGCCTCGAACGTCGTCGTGCTGAAACTCGAGGAGAGCGTCGACGACGGCAACCCCGAGCAGCCCGACGATGTCGTGTTCGCGGTGAACGCCGGTGGCGCCGAGTACACCGCCGTGGACGGCACCGTCTACCAGGCGGACGCGAACTTCGACGGCGGCACGGCCTACAGCACGTCGGACTGGGCGGATTCGCCCCCCGAGATCGGGAACACCGAGGACGACCCGCTGTACCGCACCGAGCGCTACGGCGACCCGTTCGGCTACGACATCCCGGTTCCGGCGGACGGCGAGTACACGGTCACGCTCCAGTTCGCCGAGATCTACCAGGGCGCCGCCCCGAGTGACTCGCCGGACTCCTCCGGGCCGACCGACGGCACGAACGAGAACGACCGGCTGTTCAACGCCTCGATCGAGGGCCAGCAGGTTCTCAGCGAGTACGACATCTTCGCCGAGGTCGGCGCGCTGAACGCCACCGAGGAGACGTTCACCGTCACCGTCACCGACGGCACGCTGAACGTCGACTTCACCGCGATCAACGACAACGCGAAGGTTTCGGCGATCACGGTCACCCAGGCCAACGAGAGCGACGACGGCGGGGACGCGGGCACCGCGTCCGCCGACTTCGCCGTCACCGCGAACGGCGGGATCGACGCGAGCACCTACGAGAGCGGCTCGTTCGAGATCACCAACACCGGCGACGTGGCGATCACCTCGGTCACGTACGACCTCGGGACCGCCGCGTTCCCCGACGTGGTCTTCGACCCACAGGGGACCGCCGGCGACGCCACCGCGAAGGGGTTCACGCCCGACAGCGGCGCGAGCGCGGTGAGTCCCACTGGCTCCTTCGCCGCGCCCCACAACGGGCAGAACGGCGACGACGGCTACGACCAGCTCGTCGTCGACTTCGGCGACTTCGACGCGGGCGAGACGTTCGCGTTCTCGACGGACGTCGACCCGACGAGCATCAAGAACGCCCAGAGCACCGGCGCGGCCGGCTCCGTCTCCGGGCTCGAACTCGCGGGGGCGACCGTCACCGTCGAGTACGCCGACGGGACCACACAGACGACGAGCTTGTTCGCCGACGGCTCCGACGGGGGCGCAGAGGCCTCCGCGGCCGACGACGATCCCACGGCGCCGACCATCGGCGCCGAGAACGTCTCGCTCGACGCCGGCGCGCTGGAGGGCCACCACAGCGCGGCGACGGTCACCGCGGCCAACCAGACCGTCACCGTCACCGGTCCCGCGGGAGCGACCGTCGAACTCCTCCACGTGGAGGGCCAGCTCGGGCTCGACAACCAGACGAACGGCTACGACCTCGAACCGTTCGAGGCCAACACCGCCGAGAGCGTCGCCGTCGAGACGGTCACGCTCGACGCGAACGGCGAGGCGACGGTCGACGTGACGCTGACGAACACGTCGAGCAGTGGCGCAGAGGGCGGCTTCAACTACTTCGTCGCGGCCGTCGCGGACGGCGGCGACACGGGCGCGACCTCGAACGTGGTCGTGCTGAAGTACGACGACAGCGACGGCGGCGACTCGACGACCGCACAGGTCCTGCACCGCGTGAACGCCGGGGAGGGAACGACCGTCCCCGCCACCGACGACGGGCCCGACTGGACCGGCGCCGCGGACACGAGTTCGCCGTACCTCACGTCGGTCGCCGACCCGAGCAACAACTACTGCGGCGGTGACGAGGTCACCGCCGGCAGCACCGTTCCCAACGGCACCCCCGACGGCGTCTGGGACTGCGAGCGGTACGGGAACATGACCTGGACGTTCTCCGTCGACGCCGGCCAGACCGTCGAGGTCCGGCTCTACATGGCGAACTCCTTCACCGGCACCAGCGAGCCCGGCGACCGGCAGTTCAACGTCTCGATCGAGGGCCAGCAGGTCCTCAGCCAGTACGACCCCGTGGCCGACGCCGGCCACGCGACGGGCGTGATGAAGGCCGTCACCGTCACCGACGACGGCGACGGCACCGTCACGGTCGTCTTCGAAACCGGCGCGGTCGAGAACCCCGAGGTCCGGGCCATCGAGATCGTCGAATCGGACGACAGCGAGCAGTAGCGACACGATGACCGATCCCACGACACCCACCACAGCGACACACCACCCATGACCCCATCCGTACGCAAACACCTCAGACAGACGACCGCCGCGCTCGCGGCGCTGCTGCTCGTCCTCTCGGTCCTCGGGCCGGTCGGGACGGTCGCGGCCCAGCCGAGCGTCACGGTCACCCAGTCCGCGGACAGCACGACAGTCACCCCCGGCGACACGGTGACGCTGACGGCCGATTTCGTCGTCAGTGAACTCAACGCGCCGCAGTTGAGCGCGACGACCCCGGACGGCTGGGAGATCGAGTCCCAGTCGGCCGACGGTCCGGTCGCGTACAACGACGGCACCTGGACCTGGCTCGCCGGCGACGAGGACGGCGTCAACGTGAGCTACACCGTCGAGTACACGGTGAGCGTCCCCGACGACGCCGAACCCGGACAGTACACCATCGGTCTCGAAGGGTCGGCGCTGAGCCCTGACGACACCGAGACGACCGACAGCGCCAGCACGACCGTCACCGTCGAGGAACCGGACACGAACAGCCCGCCGACCGCCGACGCCGGCACGGACCAGACGGTCAACGAGAGCACGTCCGTCTCCCTCGACGCCAGCGGTTCGAGCGACCCGGACGGCGACAGCTTGAGCTACTCGTGGACCCAGACCGGCGGCCCCGACGTGACGCTCTCTGACGCCTCGACGGCGACGCCGAGTTTCACCGCCCCCGCGGTCGACGCCGACGACACGCTCACCTTCGAGGTGACCGTCTCCGACGGCGAGGCCAGCGACAGCGACACGGTGACCGTCGCCGTCCAGAACGTCCCGGATGAGCCCGAGAACGTGGCGCCGACCGCCGACGCTGGCGCCGACCAGACCGTCGACGAGTCGACGACCGTGGTGCTGTCCGGGGACGCGTCCTCGGACGCCGACGGCACCATCGAGAGCTACGCGTGGACCCAGACCGGCGGCCCCGACGTGACGCTCTCGGACGCCTCGTCGGCGACACCGGAGTTCACGGCGCCCGACGTGGACGCGGAGACCGCGCTCACCTTCGAACTCGCGGTCACGGACGACGACGGCGCGACCAGCACCGACACGACGACCGTCACCGTACAGGACACCGATACCGAGGAGCCGCCGGCGCTCGAGACATCGGTGAGCCTCTCCCCGGTGGACGGTGAGACGTCCGTCGGCGGCACGACGACGTTCGACCTCGTGATCGACAGCGCCGACGGCGGCGTCGGCGCCTACTCGGCGACGGTCTCGCTCGACGACGCGAGCGTCGGGTCGATCACGAACGTGGACCTGCTGGGGAGCCCGGCCGGCCAGACGACGGACATCGACATCGCCGCGGACGGCTCCTCGGTGAGCATCGACGCCGCGCTGATGAACACCTCCGACACCGGGAGCGTCACCGTCGCAACCGTCACCGTGCAGGGCGTGAGCGCCGGGTCGACCGACCTCTCGACGACCGTCGACGCGCTCGGGAACGAGCAGGGTGCCAGCTACACGGTCACCGACACGAGCGGCGCGTCGCTCACCGTGACCGAGAAGTCCACGTCGCTGAGCCTCTCGCCGACGAGCGACGAGATATCGGTCGACGACACGACCACGTACGATCTGGTCGTCGACACCGCCGACGGCGGTGTCGGTGCCTACACCGCGACGGTCTCGCTGGACGACGCGAGCGTGGCGGCCATCACCGGCGTCGACCTCGAAGGGAACCCGGCCGAACAGACGACCAACGTCGACATCGCCGCGGACGGCTCCTCGGTGACCATCGACGCCGCGCTGATGGACACGGCCGACACCGGGAGCGTGGTCATCGCGACCATCACGGTGGAGGCCGAGAACGCCGGGTCGACCGACCTCTCCGTCGCCGCCAGCGCCCTTGGCGACGAGGACGGCAACAACTACGGCATCACTGGCACCAACGGCGCCTCGCTCACCGTCACCGAGGTGACGGTCGGCGACTTCGCGAACCCGGTGACCGACACCGACGGCGACGGCCAGTACGAGGACATCAACGGCGACGGCACGCTCGACATCGTCGACGTACAGGCGCTGTTCGCGAACCTCGACGACGACGCCGTGGAGAACAACGTCGAGAAGTTCGACTTCAACGACGACGGCACGGTCGACATCGTCGACGTGCAAGCGCTGTTCTACGAGTTGGTCTCGGCCAGCTAAGCCGCCCAACCCGTTTTTCGATTCGACAAACCATCCCTCGAAAACCATACCACGATACATGAAACGAGAGACAGTTCGGAGCACGCTCGCGTCGATGGGGTTCACACTCGTCGCCGTCCTGCTGGTCCTGGCGACAGTGACGACTGCAGCCGGGGCAGGGGAGACGACCGTTCGATTGGCCACCGCAGAGCAGGTCACCGTCTCGGAGACGACGACGGTCGACATCGTCGTCGGGACCAGCGAGGGCGGCGTCGGTGCCTACAACGTCACCGTCGCCGTGGCGGACGCGGCGACGGCGGAGATCGTCGGCGTCGAACTCCACGGTGATCCGGCCGACGAGACCTCCCGCGTGGCCGTCGCGCCCGACGGCTCGTCGGTGACGGCAGTCGCAGCGCTGGCCGACACCGAGGACAGTGGCAGCGTATCCATCGCGACGGTCACGCTCCGCGGCGCCGAGGCCGGATCGACCGACCTCGACCTGACCGTGACCGCGCTCGGCGACGAGCAGGGGCACAGCTACACGACGGACGCTCGGGGGACCGAGCTAACCGTCGTTGGGAACGACGGGGACGAGAGTGGCGACAGCGGCGGTGACGACGGCGCTGGCGGTGACGACGGCGCTGGCGGTGACGATGGCGCTGGCGGTGACGACGGCGCTGGCGGTGACGACGGCGACGACGGCACCGGCAGTTCACCGGCGGCCGGTGACGGTGACTCCAGCGAAAACCGAGACGGCGGCGCCGCCGACGGGGACGTAGAGCCCACCGAGACTACCGCGGTGGACGACCCCGAGACGACGCCGACCGGCGAGTCGTCGGCGACGCCGACCCGGACGGCTTCGACTCCCACGCCAGCAGCCTCGACGGAAGCGGCGACTGCCACCAGCGCCGCGTCGACAGCGAGCCAGACAGCGACGACCGAAACGGCGACGCGGAGTAGCGCCGCTTCGACGGCGACTCCGGAGACGGCGACCGAGGCGGTGGACCGGCTGGAGACGACCGCCAGCACACCCGGCTTCGGCGTCTTCGTCGCCCTCCTCGCGCTGCTCACGGCTGCACTGGTGCTCCGGCGCGGGGGGTAACTCCCCACCCCTTCCTCGGTGGGTCGGCCGTCCCGCCGAGGGCGTCACCACCGGTAGCTCTTTACTCGGTTCTACTGTATCTTGACACGATGCCGGTCCTCGTCGACGCGCTGGTGTTCGTCGTCGCCCTCCTGGTGTTGCTGAAGGCGTCGGACACGTTCACCGCCGCCACCGCACAGATCGGCCTCTCCTTCGGGGTCTCGCCGTTCATCATCGGCGCCACCGTCGTCGCCGGCGGGACCTCCCTCCCCGAACTCGTCTCCTCCGTGATCGCGGTCGTCCGGGGCGCGCCGGCCATCGTCGTCGGCAACGCCGTCGGCTCCAACGTCGCCAACATCTTCATCGTCCTCGGGATCGCCGCCGTCGTCGGCGAGCGCATCTGGATCGAGCGCGAACTCGTCCGGGTCGATCTCCCGATACTGGTCGCCTCGACAGTGTTCGTCCTGATCGCCGTCTGGGACTCGCCGTTCGTCTGGTACGAGGGGCTACTCGGCCTTGCGCTGCTGGCGGTCTACATCCACTCGACACTATCGCGCCCGGCGCGCCTCGACGACACGGTCGAGGAACTCGTCGAGGAACACACCGGCGAGAGCCTCGACGCCGACGAGGCACCACCAACCGAGATCGAGGAGGCGGCCTCCGGCACCCGTGCTGGCCCGCGGACCTACGTCCTGCTCCTACTCAGTCTGGTGTTCGTCTTCCTCTCGGCGGACGGCCTCGTCCGGTCGATCATCGGGCTGGCCGCAAGCTTCGGCATCGGCACCGAGATCGTCGCGATCACCGCCGTCGGCGTCGGCACCTCGGTGCCCGAAATCGCCGTCAGCGTCGCCGCGGTCCGGAGCGGGGAACCCGAAATCGCCGTCGGGAACGTCCTCGGCTCGAACGTGTTCAACGGCCTCGCGGTGATCGGGCTTCCCAGCCTGCTCACGCCGCTCGTGATTCCGACCAACGTCCGGACGTTCGCCATCCCGGTGATGGTGCTGGCGACGCTGCTCTACTACTTCATCACGCAGGACCGCGAGATCACCCGCTGGGAGGGGGGCGTGCTGCTCGTCCTCTACGTGGTGTTCTTCGTCAATCTGCTCGAGTTCGCCTGATCGGCGCGGGAGGGTTCCCTCAGAGGAGCCCGACCGCCTCACCGAGGTAGAACGCGGCGAAGCCGAGACTCGTCACCACGCCGGCGGCGGCGGTCAGCGAGAACCGGCCGACGTTCCCCGGCGCTCTGAACCCCCGCTCGCGGTCGGGTTCCCGGTAGCGAAGCGCCAACAGCGCGGCGTTGATCAGGACGAACACCACCAGCAGGAGCAGGTTCGCCAGCCCCGCGACGGTCCCCACGTCGCCGAGCAGCGAGACGCCGGCCGTGATGGCGCCGACGAGGACGACGGCGTAGTGGGGCGTCCGCCGTTCGGGGTGGACCTGCGAGAACACCGTGGGGAACGAGTTGTACTCCGCCTTCGAGACGCCGTAGAGCATCCGCGAGGTGGATATCTGGAGGATCAACACCGTGTTCGTCGTCGAGAACAGCGCGATGACCGCCAGGGCGACGCCGGCGGCGGCACCCCAGCCCTGCTCGGCGACGAGCGCCAGCGGCGAGGCCGAGGCACCGAGGGTCTCCGGGTCCACGACGCCGACGGCCGACAGCGCGACGGCGACGTAGAGGACGGTCGTGATCCCGATCGAGAGCAGGATCGCTTGGGGGATCCGCGTGGTCGCGTCCCGCGTCTCCTCGGCGATGTTCACGAGCGACCCGAAGCCGACGTAGGCGAAGAAGACCAGGAACGCCGCCTGCACGGTGCCGACGCCGCCGTGGGGGGCGTCGAGCGGGTCGACGGTGCCCCACTCGCCGAACCCGACGGCGACGATGACGAGGAGGCCGACCACCTCGACCGCCGTGAACAGCACGTTCAGCCGCGCGGAGGTGTCGATCCCCCAGAAGTTCACCGCGGCCGTCGCGGCGACGAGTCCGATCGCCACGAGGGTCGTCGGGAGCGTCGGGACGAACGAGGAGAGGTAGCCGGCGAACGCCAGGGCGACGGCGGCCGCCGAGACGACGCCGACGAGCACCCGGAGCAGCGCGGTTAGCTCCGAGAGGCGCTTGCTGCCGAAGGCCGCCCGGACGTAGATGTAGTCGCCCTCGCCTTTGGGGTAGAGCGAGGCGAGTTCGGCGTAGCTCAGGCCGGTCAGGCTGGCGATGATCGCCGCCAGTACGAACGAGAGCACGACCGAGGGACCGGCCTGTCCGGCGGCCTCCCCGAGGATCGCGTAGATTCCGGCGCCGAGGATGAGGCCGACGCCGTACACCGTGGCACCGAACAGTCCTAACTCCCGTTCGAGTTCGGCCATCGCTCGGCAGGTTCGGTTGCCGACCGCATAAAGGGACCGCGGGTGACACGTTCCGGCGCGTGCGGGTGGTGTCGTGCCCGGACCGCCCAGCGCGCGCCCGGACCGCCCAGCGATCAGCCGACGATCGGCGGCCGCTCGACGGGGACGAACCGGTCGGCGACCGTCTCGCCGTCCCGCGTCGCGACGACTTCGACGGCGTCGGGAGTCGCCTCGTCCGAGACCGCCCACGCGGCCGTCACGCTCCGTGAAGTGCCGGGTTCGATCGAACCCGTGCTCGACACGCCGTCGACCGTGTCGCCGTCACGCAGACGGAGGCGGCGCGTCCGGAGTTCGACGGGCGAGTCCGTGCCGTTCTGCACGGCGACGCGGAGGACGTAGGTCCGGCCGCCCTCGCGCTGTTGCAGTTCCGAGGTCTCGATGGTCTCGGCCGCTGCCGTGTCGGGCAGGAGTTCGTCGCCGACGCCGACCGCGTCGGGGCGGTCCGTCGCCGTCGCGGTGTCGGTGTCGCCGGCCGCGTCGTCGTCCTCGCCGCCGGGAAGCAGTTCGCTGCTGAGTAGCCCGCCGAACGTCAGTAGCTCGACGACGATCGGGACGCCGAACGCGAGCACGGCGATCCACCGGATCAGCCGCCGGCGATCGATCTCCTCGTCCTCGCTCGGCGGCTCCGGTCTGTCGGTCTCCGTCGGTGAGTCGGGCATGTGGGTAGCGTGTTAGACCGGGAACACCGGGCTCCCCGGCGAGAGTAGGCCGTCGGCGAGCATATCGTAGAGCGGGACGCCGTAGGCCAGCAGCACCAGCGCGATCGCGATCGCGGTCCAGAGTTTGAGGTTGTCGAGCACCCGCGGCGACTCCTCGGGGCCCGACAGCGGCTCGGGAATCGCACCGTTGACCCGGAGCTGACTGTTGGGCTTCCCGAGCAGCCACGTCCCGGCCATCACCGCGAGGAACATGACCGCCCCGATGAACAGGAGGGTGCCGCCGATGGCGATCTGGATCCGCATCTCGCCGACCGTGCCGACGACGGCGTCGAAGCTGACCTGATCGTACTGGGGCTCGGCGGTGCGCCGGGGGATGCCCGCGAGGCCGCCGCGGTGCATCGCGTTCGACATCAGCACCATCCCGACGAACCAGACGAACGGCTGGACCGCCGCGATCCCCCGAAGCTGCAGGCGCTTCCCCGTGAGCTGCGGGACCAGCCAGTAGGAGATGGCCATCAGCGTCAGCGCGTACGCCGTGCCGACGGTGAGGTGGAAGTGGCCGGGCACCCAGATGGTGTTGTGGATGAGGTAGTTGATGTTCATCCCCGCGTTGATCATCCCGGAGAACCCCCCGGCGGCGAACATGATCCCCGCGAGCGCGATGCCGGAGAACGCCGGGCGCTCCCACGGGAGGTCTTTCAGCCACGCCAGCCTGCCCGTCGCCCCCTGCTGGCGCGCGCCGTGTTCCATGCTGGCGACGACGGTGAACAGGGTGAGCAGCGACGGTAACAGCAGGAAGAACGTGTTGGTCATCGCCACCAGCTTGTAGCCCGAGGCGATCCCGGGGTCGGTGTACTGGTGGTGGAACCCGACCGGCGTCGACAGCAGCAGGAACAGCACGAACGTCACCCGAGCGAGCGGGTCGCTGAACAGCCGACCGCCGGCCAGTTTCGGCAGCACGGTGTACCAGACGACGTACGCCGGCAGCAGCCAGAAGTACACGACCGGGTGGCCGAAGTACCAGAACAGCGTCCGTGTCAGCAGCGGGTCGACCTGACTGATCAGGCCGAGCGACCACGGGATGAGGAACACCACCACCTCGATGGCGACGCCGACCGAGGAGAGGTACCACATCAGCATGGTCGTCATGACCATGAACGACTGCAGCGGGATGCGCTCGTTCGGGTTCGACTGCCGCCACTCGCGGTACTGGAGGAACCAGTCGAGGCCCGCACCCCACGACCCGACGACGAGCAGCGCGGCGCCGACGTAGAACAGCGGGTGAGCCTCGAGCGGCGCGTAGAACGTGTAGAGCACGTCCGCACTCGCCGGGATCTGGTCGAACAGCCCGGAGAGGATGGTGAACGTCGCCAGCGCAGTACCGATCGACATCGTCCAGAGCCAGCCCTGGGTGAGGCGCTTGCTCGTCGGTGCCACCCCCAAACTCCGGGTGTTGGCCCAGTGGAACAGCCCCGCGATGCCGAACGTGGTGAACACCAGCGCGAGCAAGACGCCGTGGCCCGTCAGGATGGTGTAGTAGTCCGCGGAGGGGATGATCCGCAGCGTGTTCGTCCGGTGGAGCGCCTGGATCAGTCCGAAGAGCGCGCCGACGCCGAACGCCGCGAACGCGATCCACAGGCAGATCCGGGCGGTCCGGGCCGCCGCGGGGTACTGGTCGACGAACGCGAGCCGTCGGCGCGTGCCGTCGGCGCTCTCGACGTAGGCCTGTTCGGTACCGAAGCCGCTGTCGCCGCCGTGTTCAGTAGCCATCAGTTCTCACCTCCATCGAACGCCGACTCCTCGACGACGACCACCTGGCCCTCCATCGTGTGGTGGCCGCTGCCGCAGTACTCGTGGCAGACGATGCCGTACTTGCCCGTCTCGTCGAACGTGACGGTGAACTCCGCGATCTGACCGGGAATCACCATCGAGTTCACGTTCGTCCCCGCGAGGTTGAACCCGTGTGTCACGTCGGGCGTGGTGACGTGGAACGTCACCGGTTCGCCCGCTGGAACCCTGATCGCCTCCGAGGTGCCCGGCTGGAAGAGGTACTGCCGAGCGACGACGTAGACGTCGACGCCGTCCTCGGTGTCGTAAACGCCCGGTTCACGGAAGTTATCGACGGACTCGTAGTCGCCGTCGGCGATGACCGACGGGTCGACCGTGCCGCCGCTGTCGTCGACCATGGCGATCCCGGGGCCGACCGCGCCGTAGATGATGGTCCCGATGAACGCGACGACCAGGACGAGCGATGCGCCGAACCAAAGTCTCTCGAATCGGTGAACGTGCATAGATTAGCCAGTGATAGTGGGACCGCCGACGAACTCGACGAAGTACATGAAGACCCACAGCAGCGCGATCAGGACGAAGTAGCCCGCGACCAGCGCCGCCGTGCCGACCGGGTCGTAGTCGCCGTCGATCTCTTCGACTGGCTCGGCCCCGACCGCCTCCGTGGCCTGCTCGCCAGTGTAGGCCCGCTCGTTTCGCTGGTGCTCGCGGTAGGCGGTGTAGGACTCGGCACCGAGGACGCTCCCCACTGCGAGAGCAGTGCCGCCGCCGAACAGCGTCGCCAGCCAGCCGACGAAGTCCGAGGGCATGGGAACCGAGAAGCCGTCGTTCCCGGCCGCTTCCGTCTCGGCCTCGCCGCCGCCGTCACCGCCGCCACCGCCGCCACCGCCGACGGCGCCGACGACGATTGCCCCCTTCATCCCGAGGGACTGGTGGGGCGTACAGACGTACTCGAAGACGCCCTCGTTCTCGAAGGTGTGGCTGAACGTGTAGCCCTCCTCCGCCGAGAGGTCGGATTCGAAGGAGCCGTCCTCCGCGACGACGTTGTGTGAGCTCCCCCGCCCGGTCCACTCCCAGACGACCGTGGCGCCGGGGTCGATCCGGACCGCCGCCGGCCCGAACCCGTAGGGTTGGCCGCCGTTGTCCACGCCGACCTCGACGGTCACCTCCGATTGGCCCCGCTGGTCGACGGTGCCGTCGTAGTTGCTCACGTCGTCGAACCAGCCGCCGTAGTCGGGCTCGGAGACGCTGCCGCCGTCCGAACCGCCGACGACGACCGCCCCCTTCATCCCGAGTGACTGGTGGGGCGTGCAGACGTACTTGAACGTCCCCTCGCTCTCGAAGGTGTGGCTGAACGTGTATCCCTCCTCCGCCGAGAGGTCGGACTCGAAGGAGCCGTCCTCCGCGACGACGTTGTGTGAACTTCCCCGTCCGGTCCATTCCCAGACGACGGTCGCCCCGGGGTCGATCCGGACCGCTGCCGGCCCGAACCCGTAGGGCTGGCCGCCGTTGTCCACGCCGACCTCGACGGTCACCTCGTCCTGCCCGGTGCGGTCGACGACGCCGTCGTAGTTGTCGACGTCGTCGAACCAGCCGTCGAACGTCGACGACTGGGCCGCCGCGGGGGCGGTCGCGCCCAGCAGCGCCCCGGTCGCCGCGACGCCGCCGGCGGCGAGGAACCGTCGCCGTGTCGGCCGTGGTTGTCTGTCGCCGTTCTGTTCCATGTCGCCGCCTTGTACCTCGGTTCATTAACCGACCCCGGCGGTTCCCACGGCGTAGGAACCGCCGCAGGGGAGTACCACGGGGAACCCCTACTGACTCCTATGTCTGCACGAAAACTGATCGGGATCTCGCTCGCCTCGCTCGTCCCGGTGTGGGTGTACGCCCTCGGCGTCAGCGGCGGCGTCGGCGTCGGGCTGGCCTCGACGGCGTGTGTGCTGCTGATCGTCGGTGGCCTCTACATGATGTTCGGACCCCACGAGACCCCCGACGCCGGCGGGCACTGAGCCATGACCGGGGTCGGCGGCGCCGTCGAGTTGGGGGCGTTCCTGCTGGTCGGCCTGCTCGGCGGCGCCCACTGTCTGGGGATGTGTGGCCCCCTCGTGACGGCGTACGCCGGCGACGCCGGCGGCCGGCAGGGCCGAGTCACCCTCCGTGACGTCCGACAGCAGGGGCTGCTGACCGTCGGTCGCGTGGGTACCTACGCGCTCGTGGGCGCCGTGCTGGGCGCACTCGGGGGCGCAACGGTCGCCGGCGGGGGGCTCTTCGCCGGGGTCGATCTGGTCCGCGGCCTCGTCGGCGTCGCCGCCGGCGCCGTCGTGCTCGTCGTCGGCGCGGGCTACGTCCGCGGCCGGCCGATCGATCCGGGCCGGCTCCCGATCCCCGGCAGTTCGGGGGCGTTCGCGAGGCTCGCGACGCTGGCACGCGACCGCGCGGAGACGTGGGCACGAGGCCCCCGGATCGCGCTGTTGGGGTCGATCCACGCGCTGTTGCCGTGTCCGCTGCTGTACCCGGCGTACCTCTACGCGTTCGCCCGCGGATCGCCGCTCGCGGGTGCGCTCGCGCTCGGTACGCTCGGCGTCGGCACGGCGCCGGCGATGGTCGGCTACGCGACGGTGCTCGGCGCCGTGCCGGCTCCGGTCCGCTCACGGCTCCACCGCGTCCTCGGCGTCGCGTTCCTCGCGCTCGGCCTGCTGCCGCTGTTGCACGGGCTCGCGCTGCTCGGGGTCCCGGTGCCACACCTCCAACTGCCCCACTACGCGGAGGTGCCGACGCCATGAGCGACGGCTGCACCCTGTGTGGGCTGCCGACACCCGACCAGCCCCTGACCGCCGAGGACCTCCGGGGGAGCCCGGACGAGGCCGGCGAGGTCGAGGGGGTGTTCTGCTGTCGGGGCTGTCTCGAAGTCGCCCGGAGCCTCGACGACCCGTCGGCGATGGCCGCCCAGGACGCCCGCGAGGCAGTCCGGGGGTCGACGGAGTCCGACCCGGTCCCGGAGGACGCCGAGACCGCGTACCTCCGGGTCGACGGGATGCACTGTGCCAGCTGTGAGGCGTTCCTCGAACGGCGGGCGACCGACGGCGACGGCGTCGCGGCCGCCGACGCGAACTCCCCAGCGAACGCGATGCGGGTCCACTACGACCCGGACGACACCGACCCGGCCGCTATCGCCGAGGCCGTCTCGGGTGTCGGCTACACCGCCGGCCCGACGACCGACGAACCCCACGACGACGGCGAGGACGCGACGGTCGGGCGACTGCTCGTCGGGGGGTTCTTCGGGATGATGGCGATGATGTGGTACGTCCTCTTTCTCTACCCGGTCTACTTCGGGCTCCCGCCGGAGGCGCTGCTGTTCGACCTCGGGGACGGTGCCGGGAGGTTCCTGCTGGCGAACGTCTGGCTCTCGGCGACGGTCGTGCTCGGCTACACCGGCGCGCCGCTGCTCCGCGGGGCGTACGTCGCCGTTCGGACCCGCCAGCCCAACATGGACCTGCTCGTCGCGCTGGCGGCGACGACCGCCTACTGCTACAGCGCGCTCGCGGTGCTCTCGGGTCGGGTCGAGGTGTACTTCGACGTGACCATCGTCGTCGTGCTGGCGGTGACCGTCGGGAGCTACTACGAGGGCCGGATCACCGAACGCGCGCTGAGCGAACTGACCGACCTCACCCGCGAGCGCGTCTCGACGGCGCGGCTCCGGACCGCCGACGGGAGCGAGTCAGTTCCGATCGAGGCCGTCGACGGCGGCGACGAACTGATCGTCCGCCCGGGCGAGCGCGTTCCGGTCGACGGCGAGGTGATCGACGGCACTGCCGCGGTCGACGAGTCGCTCATCACGGGCGAGTCGCTCCCCGTCCGACGCGGCCGGGGTGACGCGGTTCGGGGCGGCACGGTCGTCTCGGACGGCCGCCTCGTCGTTCGTGCCGCCGACGGCGCCGAGCGCACGCTCGACCGCGTGGTCTCGCTGCTCTGGGACGTGCGGGGCGAGGGCGCACCCCAGCGGCTGGCCGACGCGCTGGCGACGGTGTTCGTCCCCGTCGTGCTCGTGTTGGGGACGCTCGCGTTCGCCGTCCACCTGCTGCTCGGCGCGCCGCTGACCGAGGCGCTGCTGACGGGGCTGGCGGTGCTCGTGGTCTCCTGTCCCTGCGCGCTGGGGTTGGCGACGCCGTTGGCCATCGCCGCCGGCACGCGCTCGCTCCTCGCGGACGGCGTCGTGCTCACCGACGGGAGCGCCGTCGAGACGGCCCGACAGGTCGATGTGGTCGCCCTCGACAAGACCGGCACCCTCACCACCGGGGAGATGGCGCTGCACGCGGTCGAGACCGCCGACGGCGTCGACGAGGGGACGGTGCTCGGCCGGGCCGCGGCGGTGGAAGCCCGTTCGGACCACCCGGTCGCGGCCGCCGTCGTCGACGCCGCGAGCCGTTCGTCGGGGGCTGTCGGCCCCGAATCGTCGGTCGCTGGCTTCGAGAGCCATCCCGGCCGCGGCGTCTCGGGACGCGTCGCCGACGGCCCGCGAGTGACGGTCGGGGACGAATCGCTGTTCGCCGACGCGACGGTCCCCGACGACCTCCGGAGCCGCTACGCGGACGCCGAGGGGTCCGGAAACCTGGCCGCCTACGTCGGCTGGGACGGCACCGTCCGTGGCGTGCTGGTCGCCGGCGACGACCCCCGCCCCGGCTGGCGGGAGGCCGTCGAGCGATTGGGTGAGGATCGCCGCGTGGTCGTCCTCACCGGCGACGAGGGGCCGGCGGCGGATCGCTTCCGGGACGTGCCGGGGATCGACGACGTGTACGCCGGCCTCCCGCCGGCGGGCAAGACCGAGACGGTTCGACGGCTCCGTGCGGAGGGGACGGTGGCGATGGTCGGCGACGGGAGCAACGACGCGCCCGCGCTGGCGGCCGCCGACCTCGGTATCGCGGTGGCCACCGGCACGGAACTGGCCGCCGACGCCGCCGACGCGGTGTTGGTGGGGAAGGACCTCGCCGCGGTCGACCGCGCCCTCGATACGCTTTCGGCGACGCGGCGGCGCGTCCGCGAGAACCTCGCGTGGGCGTTCCTCTACAACGCGGTCGCCGTACCCGCGGCGGCGTTGGGGGTCATCACGCCGCTGATCGCCGCGTTCGCGATGGCGGCCTCCAGCCTGCTCGTCGTCGGCAACACGACTCGCTCGCTCGGCCCGGACGAGCGCGCGTCGACGGATCGGGACGGCGAGAACGGGCGGGACCCCACGATCGAACCGGCCGGATCGACGCGGGAGCCCGCAGTCGCCGACGGGGGTGAGCGGGCGTGACCCGTACCGTCCGTGCGCCCGCGTGGTCGCTGCCGGCACCGGTCAGGACCGGGATCACCGCACTCGGCGTCCAGTCGGCGCTGGCGTTGCTCTACCTCACGCTGACCGACGCCGGGCTTGCGGCGCCGCGCACGCTGGCGGTGCCCGTGGTCTGGGTCACCGTCGCCGTCGTCGCCGTTCGGCACGCCGAGCGCCCGGCAGTCGGTCGATCGGGGGCCATCGTCTCCGGTGCCATCGGCGTCGCCTACGCGGTCGGTCTCGCGTGGCTGACCGGCGCGCTGGGGCCGGCGATGGGCGTGCCGACGGGTCTCGACGTGGTGTTGCTCCCACCGGGCTGGGGGCCGGTGGTTCGCTACCGTGGCGCCGAACTCGCCGTCTCGCTGCTCCCGTACCGTGCGGTCGGCGTCGCGGCGCTCGGCTACCTCGTGTCGCTCTCGGCGCGGGACGTGATCGGGAACGGTCTCTCGGCAGGAATCGGCGGGGTCGTGGCGCTCGGCTCGTGTGCGAGCTGTGCGCTGCCGCTGGTCACGAGCGCCGTCGGCGCGCTCGGCGGGGCCGGCATCGGCCTCGGCGCGGTTCCCAGCGTCGCGGGCGGGACATACCTGTTCGGGACGCTTGCGTACGTTCTCGCGGCCTGGGTGCTCGCCGCGCGGCCGCTCGACCGTTACACCACGCGGTAGACGCCCGCGATAGCGGTTTCCTCGACGACTGCGTCGATCGTCTCGCCCTCCACCGCCCCCGTCTCGCTGATGACGGTCACCGGTTCGATCGGTTTCCGGCGGAGCATCGCCCACACGAGTTCGAAGATCGACGGGTGGCCGCCGCGCCGACAGACCAACACGTGCCCGGAGCCAGCCAACTCCTGCAGGTCGGGTTCGAGGTCGTGGTCCCCCTGTTCGCTCGGCGGCACCGCGTGGATCACTTCGGCCTCGATTCGCTCGCTCATACTCGGTCCTCGGGCCCGAGCCGAAAGGCCGTGTCGGAACCGTCAGTTCGCCAGCCGATCGGCCGCCTCGTCGGCGCCGACGAGCGCGAGGCAGGCGACGAAAGCGGTCGTCCCCAGTTTGCCGCCGGCGCCCGCGAGGACCGGCGAGACAGCGAGCAACAGCACCCCCGAGAGCGCGCCGGCCGCGCCGACCCGGCGTTCGCCGTCGATACGGGCCGGGGCGACCATCCCGACGAAGCTGGCACAGAAGGCTGCGGTCGCCAGCAGTTCACCGCGGGGGTGGATCGGCGGGAGCACGAGGCCGCCGGCCAGTCCGACCACGGCGGAGGCGATGACGGCACCCAGCCCGTAGCGCACGCCGAGTGCCACCGTCGCGGCGGCGGCGACGGCGGCGACGGGCACCACCAGGACTGCCTCGCCCCAGGGTGGGACTGAGCCGGCGGCGAAGCTCACACCGGAGCCGGCGGCGACGACGAGACAACCGAACAGGGCGGTCGTTCCGAGTTTCCCGCCGAAGCCGTCGAACGCCCCGCGGCCGGCGACGAACAGCGCGCCGGCGGCGAGTCCGGCGGCGACCACGAGGTCGAGGTCGGAGAACACGGCCGGGGAGACCATCCCGACGAACGAGCCACAGTAGGCCGCGCTGTCGACCCGTGGGAGTGCGACCCCGGCGGCGAGGCCGACGGCCGCGGACGCGACGACGGGGCCGAGTCCGGCGTCGACGCTGAGGACGTACGTCAGCGCCGCGCCGCCGACGACGGCGAAGCCGTCGCCGAGGTCGCCCCGGTCCAACGCGAGCGTGTTCGTACGCCGGAGGGCGGTGAACTCCGTTCCGGCAGTGATGCCGCCGGCGATGATGGTTCCGGCCAACAGCGGGAGTCGCGGGGCAAACCCCTCGGCGGCGGCCGTGCTGGCGGCGAGGAGGACGAACGCGGTGAGGGCGAGCCCCGCGTAGCCGGGGAGTCGGTGACGCTCCACGGTCGAGGTGGGCCGACGGCGCCGGAAAGCGTTGCGTTCGCTTCCCGGGGTGTGCGGCGACAGCGCCGGCGTCAGTCGCTCCGGGGCTCCAGGGCGTCGACGAGCGCGTCGCCGACGACGTTGAACGAGAACACCGTCAGGAACAGCAACACCAGCGGGAACCCAGCCAGCCACCACGCCGCGGGCGGTCCGACGGAGAACAGGGCGTTGTAGATCAGTTCCCCCCACGAGAAGTTCGTCGGGTCCCCGAGCGTCGTCGTCCCGCCCGAGATGGCGATGACGATGAACGAGACGGACACCTCGACGAGGACGAACAGCGGTACCTGCAGGGCGACGTTGGTCAGGACCGAGGGCGCGATGTTGGGGAGCAGGTGCCGACCCAGCAGCCGCGCCGAGCCGACGCCGCCGAGTTCGGCCGCTTGGACGTACTGTTCGTTCCGGCGGACGCGGATCTCGTTTCTGACCAGTCGGGCCAGCCCGCCCCAACTGACGAACCCGAGGACGGCGATCAGCAGGCGGAGTCGGCCCTCGACCATCCAGAAGAACAGCAGGAAGTAGATCAGGATCGCGGGGAACGTCTGGAGCTGTTCGGCCAGCCACATCAGGGCCGTCTCGACGTGGCCACCGATCTCGGCGGCGGCGACGCCGGCACCGATGCCGGCGGGAACGACGATTGCCGTCGCCCCGAGGACGACACTCAGGCTGGTCCGGGTGCCGAGGACGAGCAACGGCACCATGTCCTTGCCCGCGATGGCGTTCGTCCCGAGCGGGAACGTCCACGTGCCCTGACAGCGCCCGTCGACGACGGGGCCGTAACACTGCGGGACGTACATCGTGTCGATGCTGCCCCAGACCGGCGGCTGTGAGGAGTAGAGGACGTTGAGCCGCGGTTCCTGGAAGTAGAGCGGGCCGAGCAGGCCGACGAGGAAGAAGGCAGTCAGGAACGCCAGACAGGCAACCGCCAGCCGGTTGGTGCGGAACTGGGTCCAGTAGGTACCGATCTGTTCGGGGTTCTGACTCACCGGGAGGGCCACTAGCGTGCCGACGACGAACAGGCCGGCGATCAGGAGCCAGTCGAGGCCGTCCATCGCCACGGGGAGCCCCGCGGAGAGGTAGTCGTAGCCGAACGCGGCGACCAACAGGACCGCCGTTGCCGGGAGCCACCGTGGGAGCGAGACGGCGGCGTCACTCGAGTCGTACTCGTTCCAGTCGACCGCCTCGAAGCGGCCGGAATCGGGGGAGAACTCTCGATTCATCGGGGACGTGTGCCATTCGGACGGAGCCGACACGACTAATAGATTGTGTGTTCGTCACACAGACACGTATGTTGCCCCGTACGCAGCCCTCCACGGAGCGACCGTGCACACGTCGATGCGTCGCCGACGAACGGAGTCGCCACACCGGACGCCGATGAGCGGCGCCGGATCGCTCCTCGCACGAACGGGACGGGCGGTCGTCTCGCTGTGTATCGCGTTCGTCATCTCGTTCGTGGCGATGGCGTACACCCCGAACCCGAACACCGGCCCGCGCGGGTACGTCCCCCGGTCGTTCGTCAACACCTACCCCGAGCCACGGTTCGTCGACCAGAACGAACCGCTCCTGAGCCAGTTCGTCGAGTGGGCTGGCCGCCTGCTGACCCTCGACCTCGGGACCATCAAAACGGCCGCCGGCGTGAAGCCGATCACGGCGGTGTTGGTGGACTCGTTGTCCGTGACGCTACTGTACCTGATCCCGGCTGCGATCATCGCGGTGACCGCCGGGACCCTGATCCAACTACTCGCCGTCGCCCTCGAACGGCGGGACCTGACCACCAAGACCACGCTCCTCGGCGCGGCCGCGGTGGCCACTCCGGTGTTCCTCTTTGCCTACCTGGTCCACATCTACCTGCCGGTGGTCGTGTTCCGGCTCTCCGGGTCGATCGTGAAGCTCGGCTACGACGCCCAGTCGAGTCCGCTCACCATACAGAACCTCCGGGCGCTGATCTGGCCGTTCCTCACGATGACGGTCTACCTCTTTGCCATCCAACTCCGGGCGGCGGGGACGGACTTAGAGCAGTACGCCGGCGAACCGTTCGTGAAGACCGCCCGGGCGAAGGGCGTCGGCATCCTCGGGATCTGCCGGCACGTCTTCCCCCACTCGGCGGCCCGACTGCTCACCGTGCTCTCCTCGGAGATGCTCGGGATCGTCCTCGTCGGCCTCTACGCCGTCGAGTGGGTGACCAAAACCCCCGGCTTCGGGACGCTCACTATCGACGCGGTCGGGAGCCGGCATCCGGGCCTCATCTTCGGCGTGGTGTTGCTCCCGGTCGGGCTGATCGTGTCGATGAACTTCCTGCAGGACGCCTACTACGACCTGATCGACCCGCGTGTCGATCCGGTCAGTTAGGCCCCGCTCCGTCCTCCTCCCCGGCCCGGTCGGCCGTCTCACCGCCGTCGTCGGGCGACGCCTCGCCCGCTCCTGTGTCGTCCGCCGCCGAGACATCGCTCTCGTCGTCGGTAGTACCGTCGTCGGCAGGACCAGCCACGTCAGCCGGTTCGCTATCGGTGGTACCGTCGCCGCCGGGCTCGCCGCCGGCGGACTCTCCATTACCGAATTCGCCGTCGCGTCGGTCGTCACTGCTCTCACCGTCCGTTCGGTTCGGAGCGTCCCAGACGGGGCCAGGGTCACTGGACGACTCCGGGTCCTGGGACTCAGTAGCCGTCTCCACCTCGGGAGTGCCGTCGTTCTCGCTGCCCTCGTCGACGGTATCGAGGTAGGTCAGCCGGTAGCGCTTGAGCTTCCGGTAGAGTAGGTAGAAGAAGAACCCGTCGAAGGCGATGACGAAGACGACGTACCCCCAACCGGGCAGGATCGAGAGGGGAGCGTAGGTGACGACGGTGTTGTAGGTGCCGTGGATCAGTGCGGCGATCAACAGCCCCTTGACGACGATGGGTCCGCGGTTATCGCGGTTGAACTTCGCCAGCCCGAGGTAGTAGCCCGCCCACGCCGAGTAGATGACGTGTCCCGGTCCCGCGAGCGCCCGCGAGGTGGCGGTGCCGAGCGCGGCGCCAATGGCCTGGGTCACGCCCGCCTCTTGGGCCTCGATGAACCCGCGGACGACGTAGAGGGTGTTCTCGATGGTCGCGAACCCCAACCCGGCGACGGCGCCGTACACCGCGCCGTCGATCACCGCGTCGAACTCCGGGCGCCGGTAGGCGTGGAGCCGGATCGCGAGCCACTTGACGGTCTCCTCGACGGGGGCGACGACGAGGAAGAAAAACAGCGTCATCCCCACGACGGGGATGAGGCCGAACCACTGCTGGAGGTAGGTGTTGGCCGTCGCCGCGAAGCTGGCGAACAGCACCGAGAGCACGAACGTGATCGCAAGCGTGTCGAGTGGCTCCTTCTCGACGACGTCCTGCCGCCAGACGAACGCCACGAGCAGGAACGCCGGCAACGCGGACAGCAACGCCACCGCCCCCAGCGTCGGCCGCCGGCTCGCCAGCCAGACGACACCCCCGATCTGTGCGAGGAACACGAACGCGGCCAGCAGGACGACGAACAGGCGAGCCCCTCCCGCGAGCGCGCTGTGGAGCCCCACGGCCGCCCGGTCGAGGACCGTTCGGGGCTCCCACGTCGCGATGTCGTAGAGGTCCCGGCCGTCGGTCGTCGCCGACTCGACCGGGTCAGTATCAGTCATACAACCCCCTGCGAACCCGAGCCACGTATTCCTTGCCGCCGATGAACACGGCTTTGGGCCCGCACCGACGAACTCGGGTATGCTCACTTTCGTCGGACTCGGGCTCTACGACGAGCGGTCGATCACCGTCGAGGGGCGGGAAGCCCTCGCAGCCGCCGACCGCGCGTTCGCGGAGTTCTACACCAGCCGGCTCGTTGGGACGACCGTCGAGGAGCTCGAAGCGTTCCACGACATCGACATCGAGGTGCGCGACCGGGCGGGCGTCGAACGCGACCCCGAGCCGATCCTCGATGCCGCCGAAACCGAGGACGTGGCGTTCCTGACCGCCGGGGACACGATGATCTCGACGACACACGTCGACCTCCGCCTGCGCGCCCACGAGCGCGGGATCGAGACCCGAGTGATCCACGGTGTCTCCGCCCAGTCGGCCGCCTCCGGGCTGACCGGCCTCCAGAACTACCGCTTCGGGAAGGCGACGACGCTGCCGTTCCCGGGCGCCCACGGCGGCGGCGACGTGCCCGACAGCGTGATCGACACCATCGAGGGGAACCGAGAGCGGGGGCTCCACACGCTGGTCTACCTCGACATCAAGGTCGACGACCCGACCGCCGACGCCGCGGGGCTGGGCGAGGACGAACGCTACATGACCGCCGACTACGCTGCAGGGCTGCTCGCCGAGGAGTGGACGGACGAACTCGCCGTCGTCGTCGCCCGCGCGGGGAGTCCGGAGCCGGTGGTCGCGGCCGATCGGCTCTCGGAGTTGGCAACGCGGGAGTTCGGTGGTCCGCTACACCTGCTCGTCGTGCCCGCAGCGCCACACCATCTGGAGGAAGAAGCGCTCGAAGCGCTCGCCGGCGCCCCGTCGTCGCTCTTTTAGTCGCCAGTCTCGGGGAGCTGTGCGTCAGTCGCCGTCCGGGGCAGTTCCAGTGCCTCGGAGAGGTCGTACTCGTCGCCGGTCACCATGAACAGCACGTCCTCGATGATCGTCAGGATCTCCGGTAGTTCCCGGACGACGAGGTAGGTGACGCCGACCAGCGCCACCACGGCCAGGACCTGACTGATGATCCGGTCGGAGACGTACCACGAGACCCGGTAGGGATCGGTGCCGCCGAACATCGTCAACACGAGGTTCGGGAAGACCTGGAGCAACTGCTCGCCGAAGGTGATCCCGATGAACGTCGTCCGGAGCAGGTTCAGTCCGTAGATGACGGGGACGGCGACGGCGAGCCCGCGCAGCTTCCGGCGCAGCGGCGCCCGCACGGCGCCGATGAGCCCGGCGAAGATGGCGATGCTCCCCAGTCCAGTACACGCGAGGACGACCGAGAACTGGAGGACATGCCCGTCGGCGGCGATGAACTCGTAGGTGTTCATGTAGCCCTGCGGTCCGGCGATCAGTTCGGGATCGGAGCCGAACAGGCGGATCATGAACCCCGTCTGGGCGGCGACGGTCTCGATCAGCACCTCACGGGGCGAGGGGATGCGGACGCCGCCGAGGTTGATCGCGGGGATGGTCTCGAAGGGGAGGTAGACCAGCCCCATGATCGCCGTCGACCGCGAGAGCAGGAACAGCGTGTCCCGGCCCTGCCACAGGAGGTAGCCCGCGTAGAGACTGGCGGGAACGGCGAGGAGGGCGAGGACACCCTCGACGTAGCTCTTGTGGACGAACGCGAAGTGCGGGAACAACAGCAGCCAGAAGACGGCGAACAATCCCCACCCCGCCGTCGCCGCGGTTCGGGCGTGACGGAGCTGGTGGCGTCCGGCGCCGATCGCTGCTTGAAGCGAGCCGCGCTGGGCGTTTCGGTCCCGGCGGCGCGCAGTGATTTCGAGCACCGCTCCGAGCGTGAACGCCCCGATGACGATCCACGCCAGCACGTCGGTCACGTCGAGGAGCCACGGCGGAACGCTACCCGCGATACCGGCCATACCTGAAGAACGAATCCCGCGGGTAAATCCCTTACCGTTGTGCGGATCGAGCGCACACGGCTGTCGCTATCGGGTGTGGCGCGTCGAAAGAAGTGAAAACGGGAAGACCGGCGTGAAGCCGGTGTTAGTTACGGCGGGTCGGGAGAGTCAGTTACTCTCGTCGACCGGCCAGCAGAGCGGCGGCGAGCAGGGCCACGAGGGCGACAGCGACGCCGAAGCCGGGCGTCGTCGTCGTCGTGGGTTCATCCGTCGGCTCGTCCGTCGGCTCGTCCGTCGGCTCAGCCGTCGGCTCGTCCGTCGGCTCTGCGGTCATCGTCGCGGTCGGCTCTGCAGTTGCCGTCGCGGTCGGCTCCGCGGTGGCCGTTGCCGTCGCGGTTGCCGTCGCGGTCGGCTCTGCAGTTGCCGTCGCGGTCGGCTCTGCGGTCTCCATTGCGCCAACCTGACCCTCCGCGTCGATCTGATCCTCGGCACCAGTCATGGTGAACGTGTCACCGTCGGAGGTGTCCGAGAAGTCAGCCGTGAACGTGAACGTACCGTCAGCGTTCACGGTCGTGGACGGGTTCTTGTAGAAGCCGGGGCTCACGTCCGCGCCACTGCGGATCGTCATCCGGATCTCAGTGCCCGGTGCGACCGAGCTCTGACCCGTGATGTTCTGGCCCTCAGCTGCCTCGACGGTCACCGGCGTGCTGTCGAGACTGTACGTACGCTCGACGATCTCGAACGTACCGTTGATGGACATCGGGTCGTCACCGACGAGCTTCTCGTCGTCGATGGTCACCGTTGCCTCGTAGGCTTCACCGTCGCGAACACCCTGGTCCACGGCGTTCTGCGAGCCGCGGTCGAACATTGCGTCCTCGGTATTCACAGCGATGTAGTAGGAGGAATTGTCCGAGTCAGCCAGCAGCTGCACTGCGTCTCCGGACTCGGAAATGTTCAGCACCTTCGTGTTGCGGTTGGCCCGCGTCGTCTCCTCGGTCTGCTCGACCGTGACGTTCAGGCCGCTACCAATTGTAGCCGAGAGGTTGTCGTTCGCGGCGACCAGACCTTCGATGCCGGTCGCGCTGAGCTGGTGGACAACCCAGTCGTCGCTCGCGATCGTCGTGTCCTGCGTCAGCGTTGCGTCGAAGACGTCAGCCGGGGCCGCCGAGCGGGGCGCCGTCCAGAGCTGGAAGCCCTCGACGGAGCCGGCGTTGATGCCCAGCGAGCTGAAGTCTGAGGCGCTGCTCTCGAAGACCTCTGTCGTATTGAGGTCTGCACCCGTTCGGACTGCGAGGTCGTACCCGCTCTGTGCGAGCAGGTCCTCGCCGCCGTTCAGGCTCGTGTTACCGTTCTGAGCGTAGGCGGTGTCGTCACCAGCGGCGGTGACGAACTCGGTGTCCGTGTCGCCAGCCAGGTACGTGTTGAACTGAATCGTGACCTGACCGTCGGAGTCGTTGTCGTAGAACGTAACGTTCGCGTTGTAACCCGACTGGGCCTCGCGACCGATGACGAGGGTACCCTCAGAGGCACCGCCAGTCAGTTCAACGTCGATCTCCGCGATGTCTCCCTGGTCGACCGAGTAGGAGCCCTGTGCGAACTCGACTGCGCCGACTGCAGCCTCGGTGACCGTCAGGGAGTCGCTTGCTTCGACACCGGTGGCCGTGTCGGTCACGACGACCGAGTAGTCACCAGTAGCGTACTGGTCAAACTCAACGGAGATCTCACCGTCCGAGTCGATTGTACGCGTGGTCGTTTCCTCAACTTCGTCGTCGCTGTTGAGAAGTTCGACCACAACTTCGCGGTCGATGTCGTCGGCCGAGACAGTCGCAGTCACGTTCTCCTCTGTCGTGACGTTGTCAGCCGAGACGGACAGCCCGAGGTCGTTCAGCTCAAGGTAGGTCGTGTCACCACCGGAGCCACCGAAGCGGGCGGAGTAGTTCCCCGTCTCGCCCCAGTCGTCCGTGTCGACGACGTAGACCTGACTACCAGTGCCAGTACCACGCGTGTAGCTGTTGATACCCGGGCCGTCGAAACGGACACTGGTCTCAACATTGTTAGCCTCGAACGCGACGTTCGAGCCGATGTAACCTTCAGTGGTGCCGCCACTCTGCTGCTCAACCGTGACAGGAGCGAAGCGGACCTCGTAATCGTCCGCGGCAACGGCGTTGCCACCGTCGTCCTGGAACGCGTCCTCAGCGATCGTCACGTTCTGGACGTTGCTGTAAACATTACCGGACGTGTTGAGAACGATGCGGGCGTCACCGTCATCGTCCTCGACCGAGGCCGTCGCGGTGCTACCGTCCGCAAGGTTGACAGTGACCTCCGAGGGTGCCGTCGAGATGCTTTCGTCGAAAGCAAGTTCGATGATGGCACCATCGTCGTTGTCGACATAGTGGGTAGCCTTACGGACCGAAGGTGCACCAGTCTGGGATCCGCTCGTCTCCTGGATGGTGATTGTCTGGACCGCTGCCTCACTGATGTCGGAGTTACCGCTATCCGTCACCGTAAGGGTGGCGTCCTTAGTGGTTTCTCCGTCAACGTTGCCCCAGTTGACCTGAGCGGTAAAGTTGACCGTCAGAGTCTGGTTGGTAGCGCTCGTGTCGGGAGAAACCGAGAAGGTGATCTGGTTATTAGTGCCGCCATTGGCGTCCGCGAGTGACGGACCACTGGTGGTACTAACAGTATCACCACTCTCGTTCACAATGGAGAAGTCGCCGCCACTCGGTGCAGCAGATATCTCTGCTTCGGTCGGCAGAGTCACCTCGAACGAGTCGGTGTTTCCGTCGTCACTAATATTCGATACTGTGAAGTTCACTGTATGATCCACCGTAGTGCCCTCATCCACCGTTGTATTGGTGAACTCGTTGAGGGTCGGTGAGTCAGCCGCAGCCGCAGTCCCGGTCAGCGCGACGGTCCCCGCGAAGACGGAGAAAACCATCAGCGCAGCCAGAACGATGCTGCGAATCTTGTCTGAGTTGTCTGTCATTGTTGTATTAGGGTTCCGCACTGCAAGCGGCGGCGCCAACTTCCCCGCCGAACGAATCGGATCGTACGGCGATACTCACTGTTGCCACCATGGGTAGGGGTGTTCGAAACAAGCGTAGCTCGTTATAAATGTCTTGTGGTGAACCAAGTGGCGTGTTACACCGTCACAACCCCTATATTGCCCGCGAGCGGCCGACTCAGGCGATGGGTTGCTTAAGTATCTTGTGTGCCAGTAGGGGGGCTTTATTGCCGTCGACGTCACCGACCAGCGTCGACGCCTCGCCCGCGGTGTGAGCATCGGCGCCGACTGAGGGTGATCGCGGTGCTCAGCAGGGTCGTTTCGTTCGCTGACCGTACTACGCACCGACACTACCGCCGAGAAACCGCGGAAAAGCGACAACCGGCCCTACTCCCGCGTGATCACTTCGACTTCGTGGCCGCCGAACGTCTTCGTGAAGGCGTAGTTGTAGTCACACGACTCCGGATCGCGGTAGTCCTCGGCCTCGCGGGTCATCAGCGTGCCCCAGAACTCCTCCAGGTCGTCACACTCGACGGCGAGGTGCCCCCACGCGTCGCCCATGTCGTACGTGCGCCCGTCGTAGTTGTACGTGAGTTCCACCGTCATCGCCTCCTCGGCGGCACCCTCGGGTGTGAGGAAGTAATTCGAGAAGCTGTCGGCCTCCCAGCGGCCGTCGGCCTGGTAGCCCATCTTCCGGGTCCACCAGCCGATGGCGGCGTCGGCGTCCTCGACGCGGATCATCGTGTGGTCGATGCTGTAGCGGGCGCCGTGGTCCCGTTCGACGATCTCGATCTCGTGGCCGTCGAGGTCTTTGACGAACGCGTAGCCGGGGTTCTCCGCGGGCGGGCGGTAGTCCTCGACGCCGCCGTCCATCAGCTCCTCGTAGGCTTCCTCGACGTCCTTGACGCGGACGGCGATGTGGCCCCACGCGTCGCCCATCTCGTAGGAGCGGCCGTCGTGGTTGTAGGTGAGTTCGAGGACGGCGCCCTCCTCGTGGACGTCCTCCGGGCCGAGATAGACGTTGGTGAACGTGTCCGCCTCCCATCGACCCTTCTCCTCGTAGCCCAGATGTGTGGTGTACCAGTCGAGCGTCTCCTCTAGGTCCTCGACCCGCATCATGACGTGGTCCAGCGTGTGGCTCATGCGGGCGAAACTGGGGCCGTAAGAGCGAAAAGCGTACCGAAGGCGGTGGAGAGCCGAGACATAAGCTTGGCTGATGGTCCGGATGGGGGCGCCGATGGATGTCACGGTGGGACGGCCTGTGGTTCATAGTCAGCGTTGTGCCGATATTGCGGAGTAGCGCCTTGCCGTCGGCATCTACGCGCTTCATAATCGGATTCGGCCTCCGCAAGGGGTGTACCTGGGACGTTTGCAGGATCCAATCAGGGGAGATATCCACGATGGGGGGAGTGTCGATCAAGAGATCGGGCGTCAGCGGCCGCGATAGCGTGTCTATACGGCAAACCGGTAGTTGAGGGAATCCGGGGGAGAAGAACGTAATCGATAGCGGGCAACCGATTATGAACGGAAATCAGCCCTTCTCAGTATGCATCGACGCCACCCGAAGAGGACCAGAACGAGGCCTTCGACGTCCAGACCTGCTAATACCGGAGGGTTCTCGATTTCCCGGGCCGGGTCATACCCACAGATAGTGGGCCACATATTGCTGTACTTGCGGGGATTTCGGCCGATTATGAGGGCTCGTTCGACCGGAAGCCGTGCTTGGAGACAGTCATAATCGGTTCGTTGCTAGCGTTTTTGTTGATGAATATCTCGACGGAACGCTTCTACTGAAATAGCGATCAGTGGTTAAGGCTATTAATTATCGATAATTCTCGACTGCCACAGCCACTGGCCAATGGAATGGCCTCTCTGGATATCGGTTCGAACAACCACATCGCCTGTACAACAACGACCGGCAAGTTGCCTCCGTGGGCCAGTAGTGGATATCCCCAGCGCGAGGAATCCCCGGCGTTCACGCCAGGGTGGATGTCATTCGGCGCGCGACGCCGCCTCCACTGCCACCAGCCCGACCCCGAGCAGCGCTCCCGTGGTCAGGCCGCCGTAGAGGGCGTAGCCGAGGGGCGTCGGCGGGAGCGCGAGGACGCTGACCAGCTGTGGCCCCCTGATCTCGGGTAGGAGGAGTGGAACGGTCGCCCCGACCCCGGCGCTGATGGCGACGACGGTGGCGACGATCGTCAGCACGACCCGGCGACCGCGGATCATCCGTGGTGGGTCGGGACCCTCGAGTACGCTGGCGCGCACGCCCCCGTGAGGTTTTGCCGGTCCGGTGCGAACCGGGCGGTATGAGCGAGACGGAGTTGTTGGGGCTGTTGCTGGGGGTCGTCGCGCTGCTGATGGCGGCAACGACGGTGGTTCTGGTGCTGTAAACTACCCCGCCCTACTCGCTCTCTCCCGCCTTGCGACGGTCGGTCACTCCTTGAGGACGGGGCTTTACCGCAACGACATTGTGCCCCGCGACCCCATGCAAGGACGCGGTCCGGCTTCCTCTTACCGTCCTCCCGTTGGCGTGGGCGCGTTTTTGACGCCTCCCACTTCGACCGACGACGAGGATTGTCCCGCCGATTTAATTCCCGGTGTCCTCGCGCTCTATCCCCAAGCTGGGAACGGGAGTTCAACCCGTTCGCGGTCGTCGTTCCCGAGTTCAGGATGCGGTACTTCCGCACCACGGGTGCCAGTTTACTGGTGGCACTTCCCGACCCCGACGTGTGCGAGGACGGCAGTATTACGAGATACCCCATGGGTGCTGTTAAATCTCTCTGAACGCGTTTCCTCTCCGCCCTAACGCTCGCTTCGCTCGCCCTTGAGGACGGAGGCTCTGCGTTACCGCATGCTGAGGCGGTCATTCCGCGTCAGCGTCGGGGTCGCCGTCGGCGACTGCGGCGCCGCTCTTGAGCGAGACCCACAACAGGAGCACGCCGAGGACGACGAGGAGACCGAACTGGATGGCCGACGCCAGCCCGAGTCGGCCCCACGGGCTGTACAGCAGGAACAGGCCGCCGAACAGCGCCATGATCACCAGCGGCACGAAGTTGACTGTCAGGTCAGCCAGCGTGTGTTTGTCCAGGCCCCGAGCCATGGCCGAGCCACTCACTCCCCGGGCATGAGGGTTGGGGTCGGTGCCGGTTCGGTCCGCTCGGGCCCGGTTCAGCGCCGATGGTCGAGGACTGCGAGCGGGAGCACCGCGACGGCGCCGATGACCATCGAGTAGCCACGGATCGGCAGCGCGACGGCCGCGGCGACGACGCCGAGCAGCGCGACGGCCGCGGCGACGACGGCCAGTAAGAACGGGCGTGATCGGCCGTAGCCCGCCTCGTCGATGGCGCCGGCGAGGCTGACGGTGAAGAAGACGACGCCGGGCGCCGCGATCGCCGCGAAGCCGAGGAAGACGCCGAGTTCAGCCATCGCCAGCCCGAGCGCGAGCGCGAGCGGCCACGGCGTCGAGTTGGTCGCCACATCGGTCGTTGGCGACGGGGAGTGAGGAAACTGCCGCTTCGTGGACGGCTACGTCGCCCCCTCGGGGTGGGAGCGCTCGCGGGCGAAGCAGTCGAGGGCGAGCTTCGCGGCCCCGAGTACGACCGGGCCGATGAACAGTCCGACCGCGCCGAACAGCACCAGTCCGCCGAAGATGCCGACGATGACGGTCGCGGAGTTGTACGCCTTCGTGTGACCGATCGTCGCGGGCCGGAGGTAGGAGTCGGAGAACATGATCAACAGCCCGTAGACGGCGACCGCGGCGGCGGCGGTCGGGCGCCCGACGACGATCAGGTAGCCCGACGCGGGCACCCACACCATGAACAGCCCCACGAGCGGGAGGAGCGTGAGGACGAACGCCATCACGGTGAGGAAGACGATCGCGGGCACGCCCGCGACGAACAGCCCCACGCCGAGCATCACCGACTGGATGGCAGCGACGGCGACGTTGCCGACGACTGACGCCCACATGAGTTCGTCGACGCCCTCGACGAGGTCGTCGAGCACGTCGTCGCCGACCGGGACCACCCACCGCCCCCACGCCATGAGGGACTCGCCATCACGGAGCAGCGCGAACAGCACGAACAGCGAGACGGTGATGCCGATGAAGAGGCTCGGAACCGTGCCGGCGAGGTCGAACGCGCCCGTGAGGAGCTGTCTGAGGCCATCGACGATCCGGTCCTGGTTGGCCTCGAACAGCCTCACCAGATCGACCTCGTAGCCGTTGGTCTCGAGGATCGACTCGATCGCTCGGAGATCGAACTCGCCGGCTCGGAACACCCGGACGATGTCGATGAGCTGTCGTGTGGCGACCGTGACGACGTACACCAGCGGCGCGAGCACGACCACGACGGTCCCGGCCACGACGGCGATGGCCCCCGTCGTCGGCTCGACGTGCTCCTCGACACGCTTCTGGACCGGGTACAGCATGTACGCGAAGACGACGCCGAAGAGGACGTACTGGAGGTACGGGAGGATCACGAGGAGACCGATCACCGCGCTCGCCAACGCGAGTGCCGTCAGCCCGGGGCGAGGGCCGGGAATCGTGGGATCGTCCGACATGGGGTCCGTTTCAGAAGCGGCCGCAAAGAGTCCGTTGGTGGGGACGGTCGGTCGCGGCGACGACGTGATGGGGTGAGGACGGACGACGCTCCCGGCGCCGACGGCCAGCATTGCGCCCCGGCGAGCCCTCGTCGTGGCTGATGGGAAAGAACAACTTTAACGACGCCGACGGCGGATTTCCGACCGATGGGACTGGAGGAGGAGATCGAGGAACTCCGCGAGGAGATCGCCAACACGCCCTACAACAAGTCCACGGAGAGCCACATCGGGCGTCTGAAGGCTAAGCTCGCGGAGAAAAAGGAGAAACTACAGAACCAGTCCTCCTCCGGCGGCGGCCACGGCTACGCCGTCGAGAAGACCGGCGACGCCACGGTCGCGCTGGTGGGCTTTCCCAGCGTCGGCAAGTCGACGCTGATCAACGCGCTCACCAACGCCGAGAGCGAGACCGGCGAGTACGAGTTCACCACGCTGGACGTGAACCCGGGGATGCTCAAACACCGCGGGGCGAACATACAGATCCTCGACGTGCCGGGGCTGATCGAGGGTGCTGCCAGCGGCCGCGGGGGCGGACAGGAGGTGCTCTCGGTCGTCCGAACCGCCGATCTGGTGGTGTTCGTGCTCTCGGTGTTCGAGATCGACCAGTACGAGCGCCTCTCGGAGGAACTCTACCAGAACAAGATCCGGCTCGATACCGAGCCGGCGAGCGTGTCGATCACCAAGAGCCACACCGGCGGCCTCCGGGTCACCACGAGCGACTCGGTGAGCATGGAGCACCAGACGATCAAGGACGTGCTGCGCGAGCACGGCTACGTCAACGCCGAGGTGACGGTCCGGGGCGACCCTTCGATCGACGAACTGATCGACGCGATCATGGACAACCGCGTCTACCTGCCGTCGATCGTCTCGGTCAACAAGGCCGACCTGATCGACCCCGACTACCTGCCGACGGTGAAGGAGGACCTCCGGAGCCACGACATCGACCCCGAGACGGCCATCTTCATCTCGGCCGTGGAGGAGCGCGGTCTCGAAGGGCTCAAAGAGCGGATCTGGGAGGAACTCGGCCTGATACGGGTCTACATGGACAAGCCCGGCCGCGGCGTCGACTACGAGGAGCCGTTGGTGCTCCCGCCGGAGTCGACCGTCGAGGACGCCTGTCTGGACATCGGCGGCGACGAGTTCCTGAACCGCTTCCGGTTCGCGCGGGTGAGTGGGCCGTCCGCGAAACACAACGACCAGCAGGTGGGGCTACAGCACGAACTCGCCGATGAGGACGAACTGCGGATCATCGTTCGGAAATGACGCCTGGCCGACTGTCCGGCATCAGTACAACGAACCTATCCGGGGGCTGTTGTACTACGCCTGGTCAACGAGTGACTGCAGCCGGACGGCTTCTTGCGTTATCTCGCGGAAGTACTTGACTCGCCCTTCGTACAGACGTTGTGTGCCGGTCATGGTCGTATAGTCGACGAGAGAATTCGCACAACCCCAAAGCGGCTGGTTCGTCCGCTATTTGTCTGATTTGCACTTGCCTACAGAGCGCCTAGTGGACGAACGTGATTAGGGGTTTCTCAACGCCGTACACGGCGGGGATCCTGGTCTATTCACCCCCTATGACTGCCCCTCACGACAAGCCCAGACGCGGCAAAGCTTCAACACGTGTGGGTCCCAGTACCACGCATGGACATCCGCGCAGGCACCCGGAGCGATTTCCCCGGCATCAGGGACGTGGCGGACCGCTCGTTGGCCGCCTCGTACGCCGACGTGATCGACGCCGACGCCCGGAAACAGGCGATCGAGTCGTGGTACGGAACCGAGGACGGCCCACCGACCCCGCTCGAGGAGGAGGTGGACGACGAGCGGACCGTCATGCTCGTCGCCGAGAACGGGGACGGGATCGTCGGCTTCGCCCAAGCGTACCGCTCGGGCGACGTGGGCCGAATCGAGTGGATCCACGTCCATCCCGAGCACCGCGACGCCGGGATCGGCGACGACCTGCTCGCGCGCGTCGAGAGCGTGCTGGTCGACGCGGGGGCCAAGCGGATCGAAGCGCGCGTGATCGAAGCCAACGAGGAGGGCCGCGCGTTCTACGAGGAACACGGCTACGAACTCCACGACAGCCGGGACGTACGGATCGGTGACGATGACGTCGCCGAACTCACGCTGGTCGCGACCACCGAGACCGTCCCTGCGGGCACCGAACGGCAGGGTACCGACGAGGGCCGCGTGGTCGTGATCGCCACCGACGAGAGCGAACACGGGACGAAGGGGCCGTTCCACCCCACCTACGTCGACGAGGCCCGCGAACAGCGCCTCGGGTGGCACTGTGGCGCTTGCGACAGCCTCAACGTGAACATGGGGACGATGGGCGAGATCGTCTGTGGCAACTGCGGGAACCAGCGCCGGCCGCGACGCTGGGACGCCGCCTACGGCGGGTGAGCGTGTTCGGGTCGGTCGTGGCGACGACCGTACCGACAGCGCAAGCCGTTTTACCGGGACCACCGACCTTCCAGTCGTGACTGACGCCGACGACGTAGCGCGCCGATGGATGGAGCTGGGCGAGGGCTGGCAGGCCGTCCTCCTGGGCCTGCTGTTCGTGCTCGCCGTCCGGCTCGGACTCACGATCCCGTGGTGAGCGTGCGCCGGTCGCTCCTCCCCGGACTGGCGCTCCTGCTCGGTCTCGGCCTCGCCGCGCGGCTGCTCGGAAGCGTCACCCCCGCGAACCACCTCGTGCTGGCGATTCTGCTCGGCCTCGTCGTCGGCAACACGGTCGGCGTTCCGGGAATCGTCCGCGCGGGCGTGGGCACGCACAAGCTCTGGCTCAAAACCGGGATCGTGCTCACCGGCGCGAGCGTCGCGCTGGACCGCGTCGCCGCCGCGGGCCCGCAGGTCCTGTTGCTCGTTGCCGGCGCCGTGACGGCAACGATCCTCCTCGTCGAGGGGCTGGCCCGGGTCGCGTTCCGGATCGACGACGAGACGGGGTCGTTGCTGGCCGCCGGCTCCGGCGTCTGTGGCGTCTCGGCAGTCGTCGCCGTCGCCGAGAGCATCGAGGCCGACGAGGCGGCGGTCGCCTACGCGGCGACGACGATCCTGCTGTTCGACGCGCTCACGCTCGTCGCCTACCCGCTCGTCGGCGCCGCCCTCGCCCTCCCCGACCGCGTCTTCGGGGTCTGGGCCGGCCTCACGATGTTCAGCACCGGGCCGGTGGCGGCCGCGGGCTTCGCGGTGTCCGAGACCGCCGGCGAGTGGGCGGTCCTCGTGAAACTGACGCGGAACGCCGCCATCGGCGTCGTCGCCGTGGGCTACGCGGTGCTCTACGCACGCCGTCGGGAGCACGGCGACGACAGCACCGATAGGGGCCTGCTCGTCCGCGTCTGGGAGCCGTTCCCGAAGTTCGTCGTCGGCTTCGTCGCCGTCGTCGCCGTCGCCAACCTCGGCCTGCTGAGCGAGGCGGGGATCACGTCGCTCGGGAACGCTGCCGACTGGCTGTTCCTGCTCGCGTTCGCCGGGCTCGGCATGGAGATCCGACTCGACGACCTCCGGGAGACGGGCTACCGGCCGGTCCTGGTCGTGCTCGTGGCGCTGCTCGCGGTCTCGTCGCTCGGACTGGCGGTGGTGCAGGCGGTGTTCTAACCAGTAGCTATTCGTCGCCCTCGCAAGAACGGCCACCCGATGACCACCGACGAGCGCGAGCCAACGGTTCGGGACCAGTTCCGGCAGTTCTTCGCGCTGGAACGGGACGTGCTCGTGCTCTCGCTGGCGATGTTCGCGTTCAGCCTCGGCTTCCAGATGACCAACCGCTACCTCCCCGAGTACCTCGTCGCGCTCGGCGCCTCGGGGTTCCTCGTCGGCCTCTACGGGACGCTCGGCAACGTGATCTCCGCAGTCTACCCCTACCCCGGTGGCGCGATCTCCGACAGGCTCGGGTCGCGCTACGCGCTGACGCTGTTCGGGCTCGTCTCGACGCTCGGATTCGGGATCTGGCTGGTCGCCCCCGCTATCGGGCCGATCGCCGTCGGGAGCCTCACCCTCGACCCGTGGCTCTGGGTCTTCGTCGGACTGCTGTTCGCTCAGGCGTGGAAGTCCTTCGGGCTCGGCGCCACGTTCGCCGTCGTCAAGCAGGCAACCGCGCCCTCGAAGCTCGCCGCGGGCTTCGCGAGCACGGAGACGTTCCGCCGGACGGCCTTCTTCATCGGTCCCGTGCTCGCGGCGGCACTCATCGGCCTCCACCCCGACTTCACCGTCAGCTTCCGCTACGTGCTCGCCGTCGGCGTCGGCGGCGGCGCGGTGGGAACCGTCGTGCAGCATCTCCTCTACGACCCGAGCGGCGACACCATCGGCGACTCCTTCGGCGGGGTCTCACAGGTCCGCGCCGACCTTCGGGAGATGCCCGACGAACTCCGGCCGCTGCTGATCGGCGACACGCTCGTCCGCTTCGCCAACGGGATGGTGTACGTCTTCTTCGTGCTCGTGGTTACGCAGTTCTACGAGGTGGGGTTCGACGCGACGCTCGCCGTTTTCGGCGCCTCCTATGCGGTTTCCCTCTCGCCGGCGGCCTTCTTCGGCTACCTGCTCGGCGTCGAGATGCTCGTCGCGCTGGCGACGATGGTGCCGGCCGCGAAACTGGCCGAGCGGGTCGGGTTGAAGCCCGTCGTCGCGTTCGGCTTCCTCGTGTACGGCGCGTTCCCCGTGGTGCTGATCTACGGTCCCGAGGTACTCGCGCCGGCGATGTCGCTCCAGTGGGCGATGGTGGCGCTGTTCGCGTTCTCGGGGCTGCGCTTCGCGGGCCTGCCCTCGCACAAGGCACTGATCGTCGGCCCGGCCAAGCAGGACGCCGGCGGGCGCGTGACGGGGACGTACTACCTCCTCAGGAACACGGTCGTCATCCCCAGCGCGGCGGTCGGCGGCGCGCTCTGGGAGTTCGTCAGCCCCGAACTGGCGTTCGCCGTCGCCGCCGTCGTCGGCGTCGCCGGGACGGCGTACTTCCTCGCGTTCGGCGAGGAGTTCGAAGCGTACAGGTAGGAAAAACGGCTGTCTGTCGGCCGATCTACTCGCCGCCGACGATGTCCGCGACACGCTGGCGGTCGAACAGGCGCTCGCCCTCGGGGATCTCCGGGTACGACTCGCCCTGCGTGTATCCCGGCCACTCGCCGAACTGCTCGGGGTAGAGCTGTTTGGCAGTCATCTCCAACTGGAAGAGGTTCATCAGCGGCCCCTGCACGGGGTGGCCGCCGGCGTAGATCCGGCCGTTCTGTGACGCGGTGAGGTCGCCGCCGACGGGGTGGTCAGCGATAGTCTGCCGGATGTCGCCCACGTCGTAGTAGGAGTTGATCCCGTAGCGGTGGAGAATCACGTCGGGGTCGATCTCCAGTAGCTGCTCGTAGTCGTAGGCCGTCTGGTAGCTCACGTCGCCGCCAGCGAGGGCGTCGGTGGCGCCGAGGGGCCGGACGTGGGCGTTGCTGAACCCCGCGGTGTTGATCTTCGAGGGGTAGAACGTGTCGCTCATGAAGATGACCGAGGCGACCGTCGGGCGCTCGCTCTCGGGGGGCAGGTCGGCCTCGATCGTCGCCGTGAGGTCGGCGTGGACGGTGGCGAGTTCCTCGTAGGTCGAGCCCGCACGGAACACGTCGGCGACGCTGTCCGCGATCTCCCAGAGCGTGTAGTACTCGTAGTCGTCGGCACACGCCTCGGGCGGCTCGGTGTTGCGCCGACTGAGGGTGTTGCCGAACCACGGCGCGACGCTTTCGGTCTCCTCGATGTCCGCTTCCTCCCAGCCGTCGAAGCTCATCACCAGACACGGGTCGACGAGGTGGAGGTCCGAGTCAAGTTCGTAGACCAGTTCCTTGTCGATCGTGACGCCGCTGTTGCCGCTGTTTAGCTGTTCGATCCCCTCGTGGTCGAACGAGACGCCCGGCAGGCGCTCGTAGTAGGCGTCGAGGGTGTTCCCGCCGGCTTCAGCGCTGAATCCGAGGGAGTTCACGGCGTCGCCGTGGCCGTAGGCGACGGCCATGTCGGCGTAGATGAGGCTGTACACCATCACGCTCTCGGGGACCGCCGAGAACTCGACCTCGCCGGCCGGTGCCATCGACGCCGTGTAGCTGCTCGGCGTCGCGGTGTTGTCGTCGGTGGGCTGGTCGGTTCCGTCGGCGGGCGTCCCGTCCACGGGTGTTCCGTCGTCGCCGGCTGGCGTGTCGGTGCCGTCGCCGCCGGTACAGCCGGCGAGCAGGCCGGCCCCGGCGAGGGCGCTTCCGTAGGTGAGATACTCGCGTCGTGTCGGGTGGGAGTCGTCGGTCATGGTTGATCAGTCGTCGGTCCGCGCCGCTCGCTCGGCGTCGATCTCCGCGGCCGCGTCCAGAATGAGGTCGTCGTCGATGTGGGAGAGCAGCCGCCGTTGCCCGGCTTCGGCCCGCTGGTCGGCGTCTTCGCGGGGGATGTAGGCGTCGAGTCGGCGGTCGACCTCGCGCTCCCGGAGTTCGTCGACGCGCTGGTCGGGGAGGTCGTGGTCGTCCGGGAACTGGCTATCGAACAGGTCGCGCCAGCGGTCGCGGTCGCTCCACTCCTCGGTCCGTTCGGCCTCGCGCCGGACCCAGTCGTAGTAGTCCGCGATGGAGTCGGGGTAGCCGCGCTCGCGCCGGACCGCCTCGACGACGCTCACGCCGACGCGGGCGCCGTGGCCGGCGGCCATGAGTGCCTGCGGGCTGGTCTCTGCGTACGGCGAGGCGATGTACAGCCCCTCGATGGGGGTAGTGCCGTCGGCGTTCGCGTACTCCTTGTCGAACTCCTCGTGGGTCTCGCCGTCGTACTCGTGGGTCTGGTACATCGTCCCGTCGTCGAGCCCACGGAGGTACTCGCCGCCGTATCGGGTCGCGGCAACGACGCGGCGGGCCGTGACCGGGTCGCCGGTCTGCGGTCGGACGACGAACCCCTCGCCGGCGTCGGCGGGTTCGACGGACTCGACGAGGTCGGACTCGATCGTCGCGCCCACCTCCTCGGCGTGGTCGTGCATCAACTCGTAGAACGTCTCGGCGTCGACGCCGCCGGGGAAGCCGAGGTAGTTCTCGAGGTGGGCACACTGTCCGATCGACGATCGGCCGCGGTCGAAGATCAGCGTTCCCAGCCCGTACCGGGCGCTGAACACACCGACCGCCGACCCCGCCGGCCCGCCGCCGACGACGGCCACGTCGTAGTCGTACTCGTCCTCGCCGGTGTCCGTCGCCATGGGAATTAGGCCAGCCTAAACGATGAAAACAGTTCCGGTCCTTAGGCCGGCCGAAAGCGGGTGGGCGATCGACGGGCGGGAGCCGCGGTCGGCGATCACTCGTCAGCGAGCGGGGCTCACTCCCCGACCTGTTCCTGAATGGCCGAGACGACCTCGGGGTTGCGCAGCGTCGAAGTGTTCCCGAGGTCGTCGCCGTTGGCGATGTCCTCGAGCAGGCGGCGCATGATCTTTCCCGAGCGGGTCTTCGGGAGTTCGGGGGTGAAGATCACTGCTTCGGGCCGGGCGATCGGGCCGATGGCCGACTCGACGCCGGCGACGATGGCCTCACGGAGTTCCTCGTTCTCGTCGTAGCCGTCCTCGGTGATGACGTAGGCGTAGACGGCTTCGCCCTTCACGTCGTGGTCGCCGCCGACGACGGCAGCCTCGGCGACGCCCTCGACGCCGACGATGGCCGACTCGATCTCCATGGTCCCGAGGCGGTGGCCCGAGACGTTGATCACGTCGTCGACGCGACCGAGGACGGTGATGTAGCCGTCCTCGTCGATCTTCGCGCCGTCCTCCGGGAAGTAGACCCAGTCGCGCCAGTCGTCGCTGTCGGTGTCGGAGTACTCCCGCCAGTACTCGTCGACGAACCGGTCGTCGTTGCGGTAGAGCGTCCGGAGCATCCCGGGCCACGGCTTGTTTACTGTCAGGTAGCCCGCGCGGCCGGCCTCGACCGATTCGCCACGGGTATCGACGATCTCGGCGTCGACGCCGGGAAGCGGCGGCCCCGCCGAGCCGGGCTTCATCTCACCAACGCCGGGGAGAGTGGTGATCATCTGCCCGCCGGTCTCGGTCTGCCACCACGTGTCGACGATCGGGCACGCCTCGTCGCCGATGTGGGTGTAGTACCACTTCCACGCGCGGGGGTTGATCGGTTCCCCGACGGTGCCGAGCAGCCGCAGGCTGGAGAGGTCGTGTGAATCGGGGTACTGCGACCCCCACTTCATGAACGCCCGGATCGCCGTCGGAGCGGTGTACAGTTGGGTCGCCTCGTACTCCTCGATGATCTCCCAGAGGCGGTCCCGGTCGGGGTAGTCGGGCGTCCCCTCGTACATCATCGTCGTCGTCCCGAGCGCGAGCGGCCCGTAGACGATGTAGGAGTGGCCGGTGATCCAGCCGATGTCTGCCGAGCAGAAGTAGGTGTCCTCGGGCTTGATGTCCAGTACGGCGTGGGAGGTCCACGCGGCCCACGAGAGGTAGCCGCCCGTGGTGTGCTTCACCCCCTTCGGCTGGCCGGTCGTACCGGAGGTGTACATCAGGAACAGCATGTCCTCGGCGTCGCGGGCGACCGGGTCGACCTCGGCGCCCTTCTGGGCGTGGACGGCGTCGACCCAGAGCCGCTGGTCCTCGCGCAGGTCGTGTCCGAACGAGTCCGCCTCGGGGAGTCGCTCGACGACGACGGTCTCGGTGTCGTGCTCGACGGCGTCGAGACCCTCGTTGGCCTTCGAGAGGTGGTCGAGCGGGTCGCCGCGCCGGTAGTAGCCGTCGGCGGTGACGAGGTACTCCGAGTCGGCGGCGTTCATCCGGGTCGCCAGCGCGTCCGCGGAGAAGCCCGCGAACACGACCGAGTGGGGCGCGCCGATGCGGGCACACGCGAGCATCGCCACCGCGAGTTCCGGGATCATCGGCATGTACATCGTCACCACGTCGTCCTCGCCGACGCCCATCTCGCGCAGCGCGGCGGCGGCCTCGTTCACCTCGCGGTGGAGGTCCTCGTAGGTGTACGTGCGGTTCGCCTCCTCGGTCGGCTCACCGATCCACTCGATGGCGACCTCGTCGCCGCGCTCGTCGAGGTGGCGGTCGAGACAGTTCGCGGAGGCGTTGAGTTCGCCGCCGGTGAACCACTCGAAGAAGGGTGGGTTCGAGCCATCGAACGTCTGCTCGTAGTCGGACTGCCAGTCGAGCATGTCGGCGGCGTCGTTCCAACACTCCGGCCAGTTCTCCTCGAACGCCTCGTAGACGCCGGGGTCCGAGACGTTGGCCTGCTCGACGAACGACTCGGGCGGCTCGAAGCTGTCCTGTGCTTCGAGTCGCGCTTCGAGTTCCGTGTCATCGTTCGACATAGTCACCGCTACCGTGTGCCGGCGAAACCATAAACCCACCCCCGGGAGAGGGGGCGCGTCGAAAAACTGCGCGGCGTCGGTGGGGCGGTAGGGTGTCGACGGCGGCCGTCGCCGTCGGCCGGCGTCGACACCGATCACCGATCAGGCCAGCCCGATCTTCTCGCGGTACTGGCCGTGTTCGGCCTCGAACACGTCCATGATCTCGCCCATCGTCGCGTAGGCTTTCACCGCGGTGACGACGTGGGGCATGACGTTCTCGCCGTTCTCGGTCGCCTCGCGCAGGTCGTCGAGGGCCGCCTCGACGGCGTCGTCGTCGCGCTCCGCCTTGACCGCGGCGAGGCGCTCACGCTGGTGTTCGGCGACTTCCTCGTCGACGTGGAGCACCTCGGGGGAGGTGTCCTCCTCGGAGACGTACTTGTTGACCCCGACGACGACCTCCTCCTCGTCCTCGACGCGCTCCTGGTACTCGTAGGAGGACTCCTGGATCTCGCGGTGGAAGAAGCCCTCGTCGATCCCCGCGAGCACGCCGTCCCGGACCGAGCCGTCGCCCATCTCTTTGATCGTCTCGATGTACTCCATGGCCTCCTCCTCGATCTCGTCGGTGAGGCTCTCGACCATGAACGAGCCCGCCAGCGGGTCGGCGCTGTCGGCGGCGCCGGACTCCTCGGCGATGATCTGCTGGGTCCGAAGGGCCACGCGAACGGCCTCCTCGCTAGGCAGCGCCAGCGCCTCGTCGTAGGAGTTGGTGTGCAGGCTCTGGGTGCCGCCGAAGACGCCCGCGAGCGCCTGGATCGTCACCCGGACGATGTTGTTCAGGGGCTGCTGGGCGGTCAGGGACTGGCCGGCCGTCTGTGTGTGGAACTTCAGCTGTTTGGACTGCTCGGCCTCGGCGTCGTACCAGTCGTCCATCACGCGGGCGTAGATGCGCCGGGCGGCGCGGAACTTCGCCACCTCCTCGAAGATGGAGTTGTGGCTGTTGAAGAAGAAGCTCAGCTGTGGGGCGAACTCGTCGACGTCCATCCCGCGGTCCATCGCGTCCTCGACGTAGGCGAAGCCGTCGGCGAGGGTGAAGGCGAGCTCCTGCACCGCCGTGGACCCGGCCTCCCGGATGTGGTAGCCCGAGATGGAGACCGGGCTGAACTTCGGCGTCTCCTGGGCCGCGAACTCGATGGTGTCGGTGACGATGTCGAGGCTCGGCTCCGGCGGGATCACCCACTCCTTCTGGGCGATGAACTCCTTCAGCATGTCGTTCTGGAGGGTCCCCCGCACCTGTTCGCGGGGCACGTCCTGCTGGTCGGCCAGCGCGAGGTACATCGCGTAGATGACCGACGCCGAGGGGTTGATCGTGAAGGAGGTCGAGACCTCGCCGATGTCGATGCCGTCGAAGAGGATCTCCATGTCCCGCAGCGTGTCGACGGCGACGCCCTCCTTGCCCACCTCGCCGAGCGCCATCGGGTCGTCCGAATCGATCCCCATGAGCGAGGGCATGTCGAACGCCGTCGAGAGGCCGGTCTGGCCCTCGTCGATCAGGTAGTGGAACCGCTCGTTGGTGTCCTCGGCGGAGCCGAAGCCGGCGAACTGCCGCATCGTCCACGTCCGCCCGCGGTACATCGTCGGGTACGGGCCGCGGGTGTAGGGGAACTCCCCGGGGTTGCCGAGGTCCTCCTCGTAGTCCAGGTCGGCCACGTCGCTCGGGTCGTAGAGCCCGTCGATCTCGAGGTTCGAGACCGTGGCGAAGCGGTCCTTCCGTTCGCCGTAGGCGTCGAGGGTCGGGTCGAGCGTCTCGTCTTCCCACTCCTCGCGGGACTCGCGTATCTCCGCGAGGTCCTCCTCGTCGTACATAGCCCCCTGTTCCGCCGGAACGATTATGAAGGGTTCGGGTATCGCGGCGGCGTCGACGGGGGACCGTACACCGTAACGTACGATAGCGAACCGCGTGGTCGGGCGGGAGCTACCGGTCGACCTCGCCCATGATCGGGTCGAGGCTCCCGAGCGTGGCGATCAGGTCGGGGAGGTACTCGCCCTCGGCCATCGACGGGAGCGCCTGAAGGTGCGAGAACGAGGGACCCCGGATCTTGAACCGGGCGGGGGAGTCCGTGCCGTCCGAACGCATGTAGATGCCGAGTTCACCCTTCGCCGCCTCGACGGCGGTGTAGATTTCGGCGTCGTCGTCGGGCCGGAGCGTGCGGGGGACGTTCGCCTGGATGTTGCGCTCGGCCTCGGGCCAGTCGGCGAGTCGGTCGGCACACTGGCCGACGATGCGGGCGGACTCCTCGACCTCGCGCATCCGGACGAGCAGTCTGGCGAAGTTGTCGCCGTCCTCCTCGGTGATCACGTCCCAGTCGAGGTCGTCGTAGGCGCCGTAGGGGTCGTCCCGGCGCAGGTCGTAATCGACGCCGGAGGCGCGAGCGACTGGGCCGGTACAGCCGTACGCTTTGGCGGTCTCCGGATCGAGGACGCCCGTCCCGACGGTCCGGAGCTGGATGATCTCGTTGGCCGTCAGCAGGTCGTAGAACTCACCGATACGGCGGCTCACGCCGTCGACGTACTCACGAACGTCGTCGAGGAACGCCTCCCGTGGTTCGGGCAGGTCCCAGACCAGTCCGCCCACCCGGAAGTAGTTGAACATCAGCCGCTGGCCCGTGAGGTCCTCGAGCAGACTTTGGACCCGCTCGCGCTCCTCGATGGCGTACATGAACGTCGCCGTGAACTCGCTGATCACGTCGAGGGCGTAGGTGCCGACCGCGAGCATGTGGCCGAGGATCCGCGAGAGTTCGGCCGCCATCGTCCGGATCGTCTGTGCGTACTCGGGCACCTCGATGTCGAAGAACGTCTCGGCGACGCGGGCGTACGCCCACTCGTTGCAGAGGCCGGCGCCGCTCCAGTCCCAGCGGTCGGTGTAGGGCATGATCTGGTGGCGGTAGGTGCCGTTCTGGGCCATCTGTTCCTCACACCGGTGGATGTAGCCGATGTCGGGGTTCACGTCGACGACCTGCTCGCCGTCGAGGACCGTCTCGACGTGGAGTACGCCGTGGGTCGCCGGGTGGTGTGGACCGATGTTGAGGAACATCGTGTCGCCCTCGCGCTGGTCGTCCTCGATGGGGTTCGCGTTCTCGGCGAGGGGAACGATCTGTGACCGGTCCTGTTCGTAGTCACGGGAGAGGGGGTGGCCCTGCCACGTCTCGGGCAGGAGGATCCGACGCAGGTCCGGATGGTCGCCGTACTCGATCCCCACGAGGTCGTAGGCCTCCCGTTCGTGCCACGCCGCCGTCTCGTACACCGGAGACGCACTCTCCGAGACCGGGCGCTCGTGGTCCGTCGGGACGACGACGCTGACCTCGTCTGTCGGGTCGTCGTACTTGCGCAGGTGGTAGATGGTCTCGTAGCGGTCGGGGTACTCCTGTGCGGTGACGCAGGCACAGTGGTCGAAGCCGGCCTCGGCCCGGAGGACCTCGAGCACGGCCTGCACCTCGTCGGGCCGGACGACGAACGCGGGCGCGTTCCGGTGGTCGTCACGGTCGACGACGTACGGGGCGAGACGGTCTCCGAGCGACGCGGCGTCGGCGTCCGGCCGGGGGCGCTGTAAACTCATAGTGGCGAACGGGCCGGATGGGAATGAGGGCCCGGCCCGCACGTTCCCATCCGTCCCGTTCGGAGGTGCGCGTTCTGCCCCACATCTGCCACTCTTTAAGTGAGTCGGCCCGAATGGTGCCGGCGATGAAGACGGTGGTGCTGGAACTCGGCATCGACGAGGCGTTGGTGCACCCGATGCACGCCTTTGTGGCCGACCACCCGGCGTACGGGCCGACGCGGCTGCTCCAGTGGAACCCCCACGGCTTCGAGGCGAACGTGTTGCTGTTCTACGTCGACGGCCCGCGCGAGCCGTTCGCCGAGGCCATCGCCGACGTGCCGAGCGCTCAGGCCGTCGAGCCGTCGACGACGGCCGGGGAGGACGGGTTCTACCTCTTCGTGAAGGAGCGACTCGACGGCGGCGACCGCGCGCTGGTCGAGAGCTTCACCGACGGCGACCTCGTCGTCGTTCCGCCCATCGTCTACGACACCGACCGGTCGATGCGGCTGACCGTCGTCGGGCGTTCGGGGGCGATCCAGCGCTGCCTCGACCGGACGCCGGACGGCGCCACCGTGTCGGTCCGGCGAATCCGGAGCGGGGCGAGCGCGGTGGCACGCGGCGAGACGGGGCTGACAGACCGGCAACGGGAAGTCCTCAGCGCCGCGCTGGCGGTCGGCTACTACGAGGAGCCACGCGAGGCGACGCTCGACGACGTGAGCGAGCAGTTGGACTGCGGCGCGAGCACGGCCGCGGAACACCTGCGAAAAGCGGAGGCCGCGTTGGTCCGAAGCGCCGTCGACGCCCCGGAGTGACGCCGCGGGCTACGGTGCCGGTGCGGCGTCGCGTTCGACGATGCGGACCTCCGTCCCGCCGTCGTCGATAGAGAGCGCGACCTGCTCGACGCGGCGACTGTACTCCTTGGCGTGGTTCCCGGTGCTCCGGACCCTGATACCCTCGCGGAGCAGGTCGAGTTCGACGAGTCGCTCGATCTTTCGGTAGGCGGTCGAGGTGGGTATCTCACAGCGTTCGACTATCTCCTTCGCCGAGAGGGGCCGCTCGCCGGTTGCTTCGAGTACCGCCCGGCAGTCCGGGTCGTCCAGTGCGTCGAGGAGGTCGGTGATCTTTCCCTCCCCGTGGACCCGTTCCTCGCCCGACGCGTTCTGGCCGCGGTTCTCAGTGACCGGGACGGCGTAGCTCATACTTCTGGGTGGGGGACGATACCCCACAAGGGTAGGGCACGCATATCGTGGGTGGTTTAAGTGCTAGTGTTGGCTGTCACCAATCCACGCAGCGACCGCCGAACTAAAGTCAGCGGGCATTCATCATCAACTCGCAACGATGGGATCGGGAATCCGTGCGACGGTGGGGTTCGACGCGCCTGCAGGCTGCCCGGTGGCTCGGGTCGCCGCGGGTGGTGTCGTCGACAGCGTCGCCACGAGCGTCACGACCGACGGCCAGCCGGTCACGGAGTTCCTGCTCGACCGGTCGCCGGACACCGTCGACGCCGAGCCGATGTTCTCCTACGGTGCGGCCGACGTATACCGTGTCGAACACGACGCCGACTGCCCCTGTGCCTGTCTGGGGGAGTTCGAGTGCCCGATCCACCGCTATCTCGCCGAGGGCGGCGAACTCACCCTCGTGTTCCACGCCGAGTCCTTCGAACAGCTACAGACGGTGATCGGTGCGCTCCGGGACCGGTTCCCCTCGGCGAACGTCCAGCGGCTCCTCCAGCCGCCGCTGTCGGGGAGCCCCGACGACAGGCGCTTCGTCAACCGCGGGAAGCTCACCGACCGGCAGTCGGAGGTCCTCCGGACGGCCTACCACGAGGGCTACTTCGAACGGCCGAAAGGGGCGAACGCGACCGAACTCGCCGAGCAGTTGGGGATATCCCGCTCGACGTTCACCGAGCATCTCGTCGCCGCCCAGCGGAAGCTGTTCGCCGACGTGTTCGACGAGGGGCCGCCGACGCAACCGTAACGGCTTAGCACCAAGCTCTGTTGAGTCCGGATAGCCATGCCACTCGCCCGAGAGACCGAGATGACGCGGGAGGAGACGGACGCGTTCCTCGGTGAGAAGGAGACGGGAGTGCTCTCACTCGCCGAAGCGGACGACCCCTACGCCGCGCCGGTCTCGTACGGCTACGACCCCGAGCGTCGGACGTTCTACTTCAGGCTGGTCTCGACGCCCGAGAGCGAGAAGCGCCGCTTCCTCCGGCCCGACACGTCCGCGCGCTTCGCCGTCTACGACGACGACGGCGAGGGAGAGTACCGGAGCGTCGTCGCCGCGGGGAGGCTCCACGAGATCGATCCGGCGGAGCTGTCGGTCGAACAGATCCAGCAGTACGGCGAGGCCAAGCGCCCGCTGTTCGAGATCTGGGGCGAGCCGAAGGCCGAACTCGACATCCGACTCTACGAGTTCGAGACGACCGAACTCACGGGTCGCCGAACCGAATTCGACAGGGAGTAGCTACTCGAAATCCGCCGGCTCGGCGGACGCAGAACAGACCGGACAGCCGTTCTGCAGGATGGCCTGATGCATCGGCTCGTTGACCTCGATGTGCTGGCCACAGTCCTGGCAGACGAACTCGTGCTCCTTCATCGGTCAGTCACTCGGCGGGGTCGTGGGTGGTTCGCCCCTGACCGAGAAAGGGGTTTCCACTTGTGAGTCCCTGTCGGCCGTTCCTACACCGCGGGAACGGCCGCCCGCGTCGTCGCCGACCGGGAGCCGTGGTCGGGGACGCGCGGCCACAGATCATCGACGACCGCGGCGCGCAGGCGAAAACTGTGTTTCTCCTCGGCGCGGTCGGTTACAGCGAGTAGTCGTGCTGGCCGTCCTCGCTCTCGAGGAACGCCGTCAGCAGGTCGATGGTCGACCGGATGTCGTCGCCGTTGGCGGTCTCCGTGACGGTGTGGAGGTAGCGCGTCGGGATCGAGAGCGCGCCGACGGGGATGGCGCCGTTGGTGTTCTGGAAGCCGGCCGTGTCGGTACCGCCGGCGGGGAGCACTTCGAGCTGGTAGTCGATCTCCTCGCCCTCGGCGACGCTCCGGAGGCGCTTGTGGACCTTCGGCGTCGTGATGACGGAGCTGTCCTTCAGCTTGATCGCGGCGCCGTCGCCGAGCGCGGTGACGTGCTTGTCCTCGCTGACGCCGGGGATGTCGCTCGCGATGGTCACGTCCAGGGCGATGGCGAGGTCCGGGGCCACGTCGACGCCCAGCGCCGTCGCGCCGCGGATGCCGACCTCCTCCTGCACCGTCGCACAGAAGTGGATCGTCGCGTCGGGGCTCTCGATCTCACGGGCGGCTTCGAGCATCGCGAACAGGCAGACGCGGTCGTCGAGGGCCTTGCCCGTCACCGAGTCGCCCATCTGGATCGTCGACTGCTCCATCGTGACGATGTCGCCGACGCTGACCAGTTCCTCGACCTCCTCGGCGTCGCGGCCCAGGTCGACGACGCGGTCGCCGACCTCCTCCTCGCCGTCGGGCGCCTCGTCGAGCGTGTGGGGCGGGACCGAGCCGAAGACGCCGGTGATGTCCTCCTCGCCGTGGACGACGACGCGCTGGGCCCGCAGCACGCGGGCGTCCCAGCCGCCGAGGGCGTCGATCTTGAGGAAGCCGTCGTCGTCGATGTGTTTGACCATGAAGCCGATCTCGTCCATGTGGGCGGCGACGGCGACCTCGTAGTCGCCCTCGCCCTCGATGGTGCCGACGACGTTGCCCATCGCGTCCGTGGTGACGCTGTCGGTGCTGGCTTCGAGTTCCTCGCGAACGAGGTCACGCACGCGGTCCTCGTAGCCGGGGACGCCGCTGGTCTCTGTGAGGTCCTGCAGCAGGTCGAAATCGAAGTCGAACGCCATGCTCGTAACACCGGGCGCACCGGTCTAAAGGGGGACGGTTCCGGTCAATCGGCCGGGGTTCCGTGGGCGGGGAGTGGGAACCCGCGGCGGGTTCTGCACCGTTTCGGAAACGCTTATCCGACGTTCGGCGGCATAAGGGGGTATGGTCGACGAGGAAACCGAACGCGAACTCCGTGCACAGCTCACCGAAGCCTTCGAGGGCGCTGACTTCCCGGTCGGCAGCCAGATGGACCTCGTGCCCGCGCTCCCGCAGGGGCCGAGCACGCGCTTCGAGGCTGGCGACGTGTCGTTCACCGCGATGGAGCTCGCCGCAAAGCTGGGCGGGCAACAGGAGTTCCCCTACAGCGACGTGGAGTCGCTCGTCGACGACGTGATGGACGGGCTGGAAGCCGAAGGGATGCTCTAAACCGCGACGGTGACACCCGGCCGGAGCCGCCGTGCTCCGGCGGACCGCAGTTCTACAGGAAGTACACCATCACCCCACCAGCGCCCAGCACGAGCACGAGCCAGAGCACGGTGAGGATGAACAGTCGCTTGGCATACTGTTGGTCGATATCGGTCGGTGAGTTTGCCATTGCCGACGCTAAGCGTTCGACCCTTACCTATGTACCGGTCGCTCCCGGGTAGTGGGTCGGCCGTGGCAGAGTCGCCCCGAGTCGGGGCAGTTTTTACCCCCCGGGAAGCTACCACGCCACGTGCACGTCGCGTTCGTCTCCATGGAGACCGCCCATCACCGCGACCGGCGGGGACTGGAGCGAGCGCAACGGACCGCGCGCCTGCTGGCCGACCGGGGCCACGAAGTCACCTTCCTCTGTGCCCAGTGGTGGGGCGGCGACGCCGTCCCGTCGTTCGAACACGAGGGGATCCAGTACCGTCGTGTGACGACCGAGCCGACCAGCCGCGCGTTCGCCGCGAAACTGCCGGCGGCGCTGTGGCGCGCCGGCGCCGACGTGATCCACGCCGTGCAGGGAGTCCCCCGACACGTCTCCGTCACCGAGACGGTCGCGACGCTCCTGCGGACGCCGGTCCTCGTCGACTGGTTCGGCGACGGATCGAGCGAGCCGGGCAGCGAGCGGCGGGCGGCCGCCGGCGCCGACATCGTGACGACGCCCTCGGAGTTGATCCGCACGCGGGTCCGCGAGCGCGGCGTCGACGACGGCGCGGTTCGGGTCGTCCCCGAGAGCATCGACGTGGAGTTGATTCAGGAGGCGCCGGTCGACGACCGCTTCGACGTGGTGTACGCCCGACGGCTCGACGAACACGCGAACGTCGGGACGCTCCTGCTTGCGCTGGCTGAACGCCGACAGCGGGACTGGTCGGCGGCGATCATCGGTGACGGCCCCGAGCGCGAGGCCGTGGAGACGGCCGCGCGGGAGCTCCGCATCGACGACCGGATCACGTTCACCGGCGCGCTGTCCGAACGGGAGCGTGCGAGCATCTACAAGGGCGCCCACGTGTTCGCCCAGACCGCCTCCTCGGAGCCGTTCGCCACGGCACTACTCCGCGCGCTGGCTTGTGGCTGTCTCGGCGTCGTCGAGTACCAAGCGGGCTCCAGCGCACACGAACTGGTCGAGGGCCGGGAGCGCGGGCGGCGGGTCACCAGCCCGGAGGAGATGGCGCGGGTCATCACCGAGGCGGGGGCCGTCGCCCACCGCGAGTACAACGAGCGCTACGAGTCGTTCGACCACGGCGCGGTCCTACGGACGTATCTCGACTGCTACGAGGAGATCCGCGCGGAACGCGGACTGTTCTGAGCTACTCCTGGGCTTCGTGGCCCGGGCTGTCGCCGCCGAACTTCAGGAAGAAGAAGGCGATCAGCAGCGTCGCCGCCATCGCGAAGGTGGCGCCGACGCCGAGCGTCTTCGCGCTGTCGGGCACTGCGGGGCCAGCGGCCTCGCCCTCGCCCTCACCGCCCGCGTCGGCGCTGACGATGACGGTCCCGACCATGCCGACCTGCTCGTGGGGGATACAGAAGTAGCCGTGCTCCCCTTCGACCTCGAACGTGTGCTCGTAGCTCTCGCCCCCGGGGATGTCCCCCTGTTCGGGGTAGCCGTCACGGGCGGGCTGTTCGGCGTCGAAGCCGCCGGATGCCCAGAACTCGGCTCCCTCGGGAATCTCGTCCTCGTAGGCGGTCACGCTGTGCCCGATCGAACCCACGTTCTCCCAGACGACCGTGTCGCCGGGTGCGATCGTGATCTCCTTGGGCGCGAACACGAGGTCGTCGGTCATGTCGACGACGTGTGTCTCGCCGCCGCCACCGCCCGACTCGGTTCCGGTCGCGGTCCCGGTTGTGGTACCCTCCTGTGCCGCCGCCGTCCCGACCGCCGTCGTCGCCGCGGCGCCGGCGGTGCCGGCACGAATGAACGAGCGGCGAGAAAGGGCGTCGTCGTTCTCCATACACCGGGCTTGTACACGCCCGATAGTGAATACTTTGGTTCCGGGCCGAGCGCGAGGTCGCGGAGGCGACTCGATCGAGCAGCGGTCGCCGAAGCCCGTGTGGACATCTCTATGTCGCCGAAGACGCGACGTAACCCCCATCCGAGGGTCTCCGGCCGCGATTTCGGCGTCCGTCGACGACGAGTCGATGCGGACCGACGAGTCGCTCCCGCTTACTCCTCGGTCTCGTGGCCGGGGCTGTCGCCGCCGAACTTCAGGAAGAAGTAGGCGAGTACCAACGTCGCCGACATCGCGAACGCGACGCCGACGCCCAGGGTCCGCGCGCCGCTGGGGACCGCGGGTCCGGCCGCCTCGGGGGCTCCCGTCGGTTCGAGGTCTTCGACGACTTCGAGGGTGCCGAGCATGCCCACGCTCTCGTGGGGGATACAGAAGTACTCGTGTGTCCCAACCGTCTCGAACGTGTGCTCGTAGCTCTCGCCCCCGGGGATGTCCCCCTGTTCAGGGTAGCCGTCACGGGCGGGCTGTTCGGCGTCGAAGCCGCCGGATGCCCAGAACTCGGCTCCCTCGGGAATCTCGTCCTCGTAGGCGGTGGCGCTGTGCCCGATCGTACCGACGTTCTCCCAGACGACGGTATCACCGGCCGCGACCGTGACCTCCGCGGGGTCGAAGACGAGATCATCAGTCATGTCGACGGTGTGGGTTGTCCCACCGCCACCGCCGCCGGCGGTCGCCGTCCCGTTCTCGGTGCTCTCCTGTGCCGCTGCGGTCCCGGCCGCCGTCGTCGTGGCGGCGCTCGCGGTGCCCGCTCGAAGGAACGTGCGGCGAGAGACCGCGCACTCGTTCTCCATGCGTCCCGTTTGCGGACAGCCGATACTGAGTATAAACAGCCTACTGGACCTCAGTGGATGCCGGCGCTCGTTGACGACCTCATCCACCCGTTCCGGCGTCCTGCTCCCTCGCTGCTCACGCGCCGCGACTGCGCTTACCCGAAGCTCTCGACTTTCGCCCCGTCCGCGTCGCCGCCGGCGGCCTCGATGGCTTCGGTCGCCAGATCGACGAAGTCGGCGAAGCCGTAGACGAACAGCCCCTCGCCGTCGGCGTTGGTCAGGGCGTCATCGACGGCCGCGTGGAACGCCTCGTCGTCCGCGTCGTCGCCCAGCGTCGCCACGTCGGCGCCGGCGTCGACCAGCGCGTCGAGTCGGTCGGTGTGGGCCGGTTCGTCGCTGTAGCGGTAGACGACGGCCGCTTCGGCGTCGTTCGCGAGTGCCGCCTCGGCGATGGCGACGGCGGCGCCGATGCCCGGGCCGCCTGCAAGCACGACCGCACGCGCCTCGTCCTCGTAGTAGTCGTCGCCGTAGGGGCCGGCCATCGTCAGTTCGTCGCCGGGGGTGAGGTCTGCGAGGTGTTCACTGAAGGGGCCGCCGTCCTCGTGGACCTCGACGGTGACCTCGAAGGTGTCGACGGTGTCGGGCGAGGAGAGCGTGTAGAAGCGCGCGTAGCTGTCGCCGGCCACGTCCGCGGAGAGCCTGACGAACTGTCCCGCCAGCCCCTCGAAACCGGCCGGCGTCTCGAAGGTGAGCGTGAACGTGTCGGGGCCGACCGTCTCCCGGTCGACCACCTCGACATCGGTTGCGTCCATACACGCGGTTCTCCCTCGGCCCTAAAGCCGCTTCCGCCTCCGGCGGTTCCGCCCCGTACGAACGGTCGGTTCTGCGCGAAGATCGTGGCGAGAATCTGCCGGATGGTGACACGCTTCAGAAGGCTTTTGCACCGTCCGTGGGAACTCAATCGCAGCATGCCAGCGGACTTCAATTGGGCCATCGGCGGCGAGGCCGGCGATGGCATCGACTCGACCGGGAAGATCTTCGCGAGAGCACTCTCCCGAGCCGGTCGACACGTGTTCACCTCGAAGGACTTCGCCTCACGGATCCGGGGTGGCTACACCGCCTACAAGGTTCGGACCGCCATCGACCCCGTCGAGAGCACCGTGGACCGTCTCGACGTCCTGATCGCGCTGACCCAGCGCACCGTCGACGAGAACCTCGAGGAGCTCCACGAGGGATCGGTCATCATCTACGACGGCGAGCGAACGTCGATGCAGGACCTCGAAATCCCCGACGGGATGGTCGGGATGGACGTTCCCCTCAAGTCCCTCGCGGAGGACGCGGGCGGCGCCATCATGCGCAACATCGTCGCCCTCGGCGCCGCGTGTGAGGTCACGGACTTCCCGATCGAGCACCTCGCCTCCTCGCTGGAGAAGCGCTTCGGCGACAAGGGCCAGTCCATCGTCGAGAACAACAAGGCCGCCGCCGACCTCGGCGCGGAGTTCGTCGAGGAGAACTACGAGGCCGCGAGCGCGGAGTTCGAGTACGAACTCGAAACCACCGACGAGAACTACGTCCTCATCAACGGCGACGAGGCCATCGGGATGGGCGCGCTCGCGGCCGGCTGTCGGTTCTACTCGGGCTACCCGATCACGCCCGCGACGGACGTGATGGAGTACCTGACCGGCCGGCTGGAGCGCTACGGCGGCCACGTCGTACAGGCCGAGGACGAACTCTCGGCGATCAACATGGCGCTGGGTGCGGCCCGCGCCGGCGCGCGGTCGATGACCGCGACCTCCGGTCCCGGGATCGACCTGATGACCGAGACGTTCGGGCTGGTCGCCCAGAGCGAGACGCCGCTGGTGATCTGTGACGTAATGCGCTCGGGCCCCTCGACGGGGATGCCGACCAAACAGGAGCAGGGCGACCTGAACATGACCCTCTACGGCGGCCACGGCGAGATCCCTCGCTTCGTCGTCGCGCCGACGACCATCGCGGAGTGTTTCTGGAAGACCGTCGAGGCGTTCAACTACGCCGAGAAGTACCAGACGCCGGTGTACCTGGTCTCGGACCTCGAGATGGCCGTCACCGAACAGACGTTCCCGCCGGAAGCGTTCGACATGGACGAAGTCGAGATCGACCGCGGGAAACTCGTCGACGAGGACGAGGTCGAGGAGTGGCTCGACGAGGAGGGCCGCTTCCGCGCCCACGCCGCCACCGAGGACGGCATCAGCCCCCGCGCGAAGCCGGGGACGACCGACGGCGCCCACATGTCCACGGGGCTGGAGCACAACGAACTCGGCCGGCGGACCGAGGACACGGAAGTCCGGATGGAGCAGGTCCACAAGCGCGAGCGCAAGGTCGAGACGGCCAAGGAGCGCGAGGACTGGAGCCCCCGGGAGTTCGGCAACCCCGACGCCGACAACCTCGTGGTCTCGTGGGGGTCCAACGAGGGCACCATCAACGAGGCGATGGACCTCATGGACGAGGACGCCCCCGAGTTCCGGTTCCTCTCGGTGCCGTACCTCTTCCCGCGGCCGGACCTGACCGAGGCGTTCGAGGCCGCGGAGCAGGTCGTCGTCGTCGAGTGTAACGCGACCGGGCAGTTCGCGGACGTGCTGGAACACGACACGCTCCAGCGCGTGGACCGGGTGAACAAGTACAACGGCGTCGGCTTCAAGGCCGACGAGCTGGCCGCGGAGATCACGGAGGTGCTCCAATGAGCAGCGAGACTCGATTCATCGACTTCAAATCCGACAAGCAGCCCACCTGGTGTCCCGGATGCGGTGACTTCGGGACGATGAACGGCATGATGAAGGCGCTGGCGAACACGGGCAACGACCCCGACAACACGTTCGTCGTCGCCGGCATCGGCTGTTCGGGCAAGATCGGCACGTACATGCACAGCTACGCGCTCCACGGCGTTCACGGCCGGGCGCTACCGGTCGGCACGGGCGTGAAGATGGCCAACCCCGACCTCGAAGTGATGGTCGCCGGCGGCGACGGCGACGGCTACTCGATCGGGTCGGGCCACTTCATCCACGCAGTGCGCCGGAACGTCGACATGAGCTACGTCGTGATGGACAACCGCATCTACGGGCTCACCAAGGGCCAGGCCTCGCCGACGAGCCGCGAGGACTTCGAGACGGCGACGACGCCCCAGGGGCCCAAGCAGCCGCCGGTCAACCCCCTCGCCCTGGCGCTCTCCGCGGGTGGAACCTTCATCGCCCAGTCGTTCGCCTCCGACGCCCAGCGCCACGCCGAACTGGTCCAGCAGGCCATCGAGCACGACGGCTTCGGCTTCGTCAACGTGTTCTCGCCGTGTGTCACGTTCAACGACACGGACACGTACGACTACTTCCGCGACAACCTCACGGACCTCGCGGAGACCGACCACGACGCGAGCGACTTCGACCAGGCCAAAGAGCGCATCCTCGACGGCGACAGCGAGTACCAGGGCGTGCTCTACCAGGACGAGAACTCGGTTCCCTACCACGAGGCCCACGGCGTCACCGAGGACATGACCGAGATCCCCGACGGCGCCCCCGAGAACGCCACGGACCTCGTTCGGGAGTTCTACTGAGGCCGCCGGCGCGAGCTTTTTTCGACGGACGTTCCGACCCACGAGCGGCGACGGAAAACGGCTGCGTGCGCCACCTTCTCGCAGGGGTCGCCGCGTAGTTAGCAACACTCATTACGCGCACCGCGCTTCGTGTGTTCATGTCCGACCGTTTTGACGTGGTCGTCGCGGGGGCGGGTCCGGCGGGCGCACAGTGTGCCCGAGACCTCGCCCAGCGAGGCTACGACGTCGTCCTCTTGGAACTTGAGTCGGAGGACGAGTTCCCGCGTCAGAGCAACAAGTCGACCGCCGGTACGTTCCCGTCGATGATGGCCGCCTTCGGCGTCCCCGACGACGTGGTGATGAACTACACCGACGACGTGGTGCTTGAGTCACCCAACGACCACTACGTCCAGAACCAGCCCGGTGCCGTCTTGGAGTTCGCCGAGTTCAAACAGTGGCTCGTCGCCGACGCCCGCGAGAAGGGCGCCGAGGTCTGGTTCGACGCCCGCGTCTCCCGACCGATCACCGAGGACGGCGCGGCCGTCGGCGTCCGCTACAACGGCGACGAGGAGGTCTACGGCGACATCATCGTCGACGCCACCGGCCCGGCGGCGCCGCTGGCCAAGGACCTCGGCGTCAGCGACCTCGAACGCGGCAAGCAGGCCATCGGCGTCGAGTACGAACTCGAAGGCGTCGAGATCGACCACCCCGACTACGCCGACCTGACCGACTCGATGATGCTCCGACTCGACCACGACCTCGCGCCCGGCGGCTACTCGTGGATCTTCCACACCGGCGGCGACGAGGCCAAGGTCGGGATCTGCTACATCCAGAACCAGAGCCACCGCGACCACGGCAAGGACGGGATGGGGATCGACGACTACCTCCAGTACTGGATGGACACCGACCCGCGCTTCGAGGACGCCGAACGGCTGGAGGGGAAGGTCCACCGCGGCTCGGCCCACATCCAGATGCCGGGCGAACTCAGCACTGACAACTTCATGGCTGTCGGCGACACCGTCCCCTCTATCGACCCGCTGTGGGGAGAGGGCATCCACAAGGGAATGCAGTCCGGTCGCGCGGCGGCGACGACGGCCGACCGCTGTCTCACGCCCGAGGAGCCCGACACCTCGGCGGCGGCGATGGCGGTGTACAACAAGCTCTGGCACAGCGAAGTCGCCCCGCGGATGCGCGAGCGCCTGCTGATGACCGAACTGCTCTACCTCGCGCCGAACTCCCGCTACGACAAGCTGATGGCGGACCTGAACGCGACCGAGGAGGAGACGCTGGCGAAGGTCAACGCCGGCAACGTCGGCGCGATGCGGAAGCTCCTTCGGCTGAGCGACGTGCCGCTGCTGGCGCGGTTCGCCCGCGAACGCTTCTCCGAGTCGCGCTAGCACCACCGTACTGCGTTGATAGGTCGATACTGATACCTGCGTTTGAGTCCTTCTACCGGCTGAAAACGGGACGAACTGCACGGGTCCACCGCACCGCAACTTTCACTTCGGCGCGGCTACTCTCCACGCCCAATGCAAGGGCAACGAACCGGACTGATCGACGCCATCCGCATCGACGTCGCGCGCCTCCACGCGACGTGGATGGAGCTGCTGTTCCCCAGGCAGCTCAACCCCAGCAGCGTGCTCGGCCGCTGGCAGCCAGAGAGCGGCGCCCAGAAGGTGAGCTACTACGGCTGGGCCGCGCTCGGGCTGCCGCTGGTGGTGATCGGCTACCCGCTCCTCCTCCTCGGGTTCGCTACGCGCTACTACGCGGGGAAGCTCGACTCGGCGACGACCCGGCTGGGCATCGTCGGCGTCGTCGGCCTCGCGGCAGTAGTGTGGGGGCTGCTCACCGTCGGCGCGTGGCTCAGACAGTTCTCGACTGACGGCTTGATCGCCGTCGCCGCCGCCGGCGGCGTCGCGACCGTCGCCGCGGCCTTGGCGTACGTGTTCTCCAGCCGGGGCGGCCGGCTCACGAGCGTCCTGTTCGCGTATCCCGCCGCGATGACCGCGCTGTTCTTGCCGCCGGTGGTCGCAGCGCTCTACTCGCCGGCGCTGGCGGGCGTCCTAACCGGGAGCACCAACCTCGCCATCTGGATCCTCGACAACGTGCTCACGGTCGGGGGACTCAACCAGATCATCCGGGACAACTTCGCCCTCCGCGGGCCGGCGTACGTCGCCATGTGGTTCGGCATCGCCGTCCCGCTTGGCTGGCTGCTCGGCGGCGTGGTGGCGCTGGCGGACGTGATCCGACCGAAAGGCGACGAGACGAGCAGTCGGTCCGGGACGCCGGGGCAGTTCTAGGACTGTTCGGGCTCGGCGTCGGCCTCGATACCGTCCGCTTCTTCGACGTCCTCGGTGACGCGTGCGGCCACCCGCACGCCGATCAGCGAGACGACGACGCCGGCAACGATGAACCCCAACAGCCGCTGGCCCGGTTGGAACGTGATTTCCGTGCCCGATAGTGCGAGCCGGAGGTGGTCGACGCCGGCCTGCCGTTCGAGGAAGTAGCCCGTGAACCCCCGCACGACCAGCCCGACGGCGACGACGCCGAACGGGAGGTTCAACACCGGCGAGGTGAGTCGTTCGTCGCGGATGCGCTCGTCGACCAGCCGACCGGCGGACGCCGTCAACGCCGCGAGCGCGAGCCACGGAACCGCGTCGTAGGCGAAGAAGGCGACGCGGATCAGCGCCGGTTCACTGGCGGCGTCGGTTGCCGAGAGCCCGCCGAGGAACGCACCGACGAGTGCGAGCCCGACGGCGACGGCGTAGGTGACGACCGACACCTGCCCGGAGTAGAGGGCTTCACGAACCTGTTCGGGCGTGTTCTCGAGTCGGTCGTCGATGGCCAACCCCTTGTACAGTAAGACGGCACCCAACAGCGAGGCCAACCCCGCCATCGCCACCTGCGTCGAGAACTGGATGGCGAGCGCCGGCAGCACGAGCAGCGCGACTCCGAGCGGTACGAGGACGGTCTGGCGCATCTCCTCGTCGCCGAGGAACTGTTTGAGCAGGTAGTAGGTGGACTCGATGTCGCGGGCCTGCCGGACGACGACGCGGTCGACGCCGTCGACGCCGACGCGGGACTCGACGATCGGGACGACCCGTTCGTCCTCGGCGCTGTCGACGACGACGATGGCCGACTCCGGGTCGTAGCGTTCGATGAGGTCGTCGATCTGCTGGGCGATGGCGCGGTCAGCACCGACCCGGGACTCGCCGCCGCCCGAGACGACCGCGACGGTGGCGTCGTCGCCGCTATCGGTGAGGTCGCGCGCGACGCGGAGGGCTTCGAGCAGGCAGTTGACGCTCGCATCCTCGGGGTCTGCCAACCCCACGTCGGTGACGAGCGAGCGGACCGCCTCCCAGCCGGCGACGGGCATGGACGCGCCCGACTTGGCGCCGACGTCGTTGGAGCGGTCAACACAGAGGACCAGCGTGGTCACAGGGGAGGGGACGGGCGCCGCGACGTTAAGCTTCGGGTCGCTCTCACGCTCGGTTCCCAGACGTGAGCGCTCACGTCCGCAGATCGAACCCCAGCCCGTCGGCGTCGACGCGGCTGGCGAGGCCGGCGCCGAACGCGTAGGCCAGTGATCGCGCACCCATGCCGACCCGAGCGAGCGGGCCGCGATGGGGGGAGAACTCCCGGACGGAGACTTCTTCGCCGAGTCGTTCCTCGACCCGATCGGTTACGTCCTCACGGGTGCCGATCTCGTCGACCAGCCCCAGTTCGAGCGCGGCCTCGCCGTGGTAGACCCGAGCCTCGGTGTCACGGATCGCTTCCTCGGCTAGCCCGCGGCCCTCGGCGACGCGTTCGACGAACTGGTCGTAGCTCTCGTCGATCATGTCCTGGAGGTACTGGCGTTCGTGCTCCTCGATCTCTTTCAGCGGCGTGCCGGCGTCCTTGTACTCGCCGGCGGTGAACTGCTCGTAGCTGACCCCGAGCCGGTCGGCGAGGCCGGCGAGGTTGGGCCGGGAGCCGATCACGCCGATCGAGCCCACCAGCGAGGGCTCGCGGGCCCATATCTCGTCGCAGCCGGCGGCGATCCAGTAGCCACCGCTCGCACAGACGTCGGTCGCGTAGGCGACGGTCGGGCCGTCGAAGTCGGCCGCGGCGTTGCGGATGTCCTCGCTGGGGACGATCTCGCCGCCGGGCGTGTTGAGTTTGACCAACAGCGCGTCGACGGCGGGGTCGTCGTCGGCCGCGTCGATCTGGTCGGCGATCTCGTCGGCGGTCGCGCCGACCGGACCCGTCGGAATCGGTCGGCTCCCGCCGCCGTCACGGGTGATCGGCCCCTCGACTCCGACTTCCGCGACGTTGTAGCTCGGGAACTGGCTCTCGGCGATCCCGGCCGCGATCCTGAGGGCGATACCGCCGAGCGTGAGCGCGAGGAGGATGCCGAGGATGTCCGCGAGGTCACCCGCATACTCGACGAACAGCAGCCAGCCGGCGGCGAGCGCGAGGAGCGTCCCCGCGACGACGACGAACAGCCGCCCGAACTGGTCGGTCGTGTCAGACATGGCCGGTACTGCGGCGCCGTGGTACAAAAAATAGTTGCCGAGTTTCCCGAACGCGGCGGCGCGAACGGCGCCGGCGGCACCGACGACGCCGAGGCTACCCGATCGCGGTACAGTCGAAAAACGAAAACGTGTTCCCGAAGCTTACAGCAGGCCGGTCTTCTGCAGCTTCATCAGGTCCTCGGTGTCGAGGGTCTCGCCTTCCTTGAACTTCTGGTAGATCTCCTCGGCTTCCTCCTTCTCCTCTTCCATCTTCTGCTCGCGCTCGTCCTTGCGCTCTTCCTCTTCTTCCTTGTCCAGTTCGCGCAGGCGCTTCTGGACGCGGACGAAGTCCTCGTGGTGGCGGTCGGCCGCCTCCTGGGCCTCGACGAACAGCTCGTGCATCTCGTCGGCCTCGTCACGGATCTCGTCGGCCTCCCGGTAGGCCTCGATCATCTCGTTGTGGTGCTCCTGGGCCTTGTCGGCCAGCTCAGTCACCTTCTGGTGGTGCTGGCTCGCCTCGGAGCGGACTTCCTCGGCCTCCTCGACGGTCTCCTCGAGCTCGCCGCTCTGGTCGACCTTCTCCTCGCGCTCGGCGAGCTGCTCGCGCTTCTCCTCGATCTCCTCGATGAGTTCGCGCTCGTCCTCCGCGGAGAGCACCTCGGTCTGCTGGCGGAACTCGAGGTCCTCGATCTCCTCACGGAGCTGCTCGGCGTCCTTGCCGTCGTCGAGTTCGAGGTCCTCCTTCATATCCTCGACCTCGTCGAACAGCTCGTTCGCCTCGGCGTTGAGCTCGTTTCGCTTCTCCTTGTGCTCCTGGACCTGCTCGTTGAGCTCGTCGCGCTTCTCGCGGTGCTCCTGAGCCTCGTCGACCTTCTCGCGGGTCTTCGCGTTCAGGTCGTCACGCTTGGAGGCTCGCTCGGATGCGAGCTGGTTCAGGTCGTTTCGCCGATCCCGAAGCTGGCCGGCGAGCTTGATCAGCTCGCCCTTCGAACCGCTTTCCAGCTTCTCGTCGGGGAGATCAACGTTGTCTTCGTCTTTCAGTGCTGCCACGTCGTACTTCTGGAGTACGTCCTCTTTCGTTACCATGCTAATCAAACCTCTGTACCATCCGCCCTCCGGACGCAGCGGACGCTCGCGGAACCGCGACGGAACGTGAATAAGATTTCCCGATCATTCTGCGTGCGGTGCCACCAGCGCCGGAGGCGTTCTGGTGAACGAACGTATGCTTTTGGCGTAGTTAAATTCTTCGGTGAGCTCAGGGTGTAATTGCCTCACACGGCCGCTACCGCCCGTCAAGCACCCACACACCTGCCCCGATGGTCGTTCCGGTCCGGCAGGCACTTGCCTCGTCGTCGCCGACTCGGCGGTATGAGCGAGACGGAGACGACGGACGACGGCGCCGCCGCCCGTATCGAGCGGGTTCGGGCACGCGGTCACGAACACGTCAGCGGCGAGCACGCGAGCACGGTCGAACTCACCAGCGACGACTGGCTCACCCCCGCCGGGGACTGCATCGTCGGTATCGAGGCCGACACCACGCCCGCCGAGTTCGACGACGAGTTCGTCGCAGCCTGTCAGTCCGAGTCGGCGACGATAACCGCCGAGTTCGCCGTCGAGACCGACGACGGAACGCTCACTGACACCCTCACTGCCCGCGGTGACCCGGAACTCACCTTCGAGGGCGACCGAAGCCTCGTCGGTCGGACGAGCGAGTACGTTGACGACCGGACCGTCTTCGTCGGCGCCGACGGCGCCGCCGCCGATCTGGACCGCGACCTGATCGACGCACTCGACGAGGGGGCGGAGCTGAGGCTCACGCTCCGCGTCGAGCCGGGGGAGAACTGACTGCCGACCGCCGCTGCCGGACACCTTTTGCGCGAAGCCGCCGAACGTACGAGCATGACCGACGGCGTCGACGAGCGACCCGACGAGCCGGCGGAGAACATCAGCGGCGGCCCGGGCGGGGGCGGCGAGCACATCGAGGGCGAGGTCGATGACCCGCGGCCCACGGAGGGCGACGCCGACACCGACGACGGCGCGCCCGCGACTCGCGCGGAGGCCGTCGTCGACGAACTCGGCGAGATGTACTGGCAGAAGGCCTACGGCGGACAGGCCGCCTTCGAGTGTCTCGTGCGGACGATCCTGAGCCAGAACACGAGCGACAAGGCGAGCCAGCCGGCCCACGACAGCCTGATGGCGCGGTATGGAGAGGGCGCTGACCTCGCGGAGTCGCTCGCCGCCGCCGAGCAGGACGAACTGGCCGAGACGATCTCCTCGGCCGGCCTCTACAACCAGAAGTCCGAGACGATCATCCGCCTCGCCGGGCGCGTCGTCGACGAGTACGGTAGTGCAGACGCCTTCGACCGCTTCGTGAAGTCCGAAGCGCCCGATGAGGTTCGGAACACCCTGCTGGAGATGAAGGGCGTCGGCCCGAAGACCGCCGACTGCGTGCTGCTGTTCGCGGGCGGCCGCAACGGCGTCTTCCCCGTCGACACCCACGTCCACCGCATCGCGCGCCGGATGGGGCTCGCGCCCGCGGACGCCGACCACGAAGAGGTACGGGAAGCGATTGAGGCGGCGGTACCACCGGAGAAGTGCGGCTTCGGCCACACGGCGATGATCCAGTTCGGCCGGGAGTACTGTACCGCCCGGAAGCCGGCCTGCCTCGACGGCCCGGAGGCGTGCCCGCTGGTGGAGTACTGCGACCAAGTCGGCATCGACGAACTGTCGGGCGAGGTCGTGGACCCGGCCGACGTCGTCGCGGACGACTGAGAGGGAAGGTCGCCGCTACTTGAAGCGGAACGGTTCGAGGTTCTTCGGCGCGAGAAAGTCCGCAGGACGAGCGATTTTGCATGAACGGGTTTTGCGGGGGTCTGGCCGCAGGCGGCGGTTACGCCGCCGAGGACATGCCCCCGCAAAAACGGTTCACTTGAAGCGGAACGTTTCGAGGTTCTTCGGCGCGAACGTGCGCATGTTGAACTCGTGGTAGAGCGCCGAGGAGAAGTCCTGCACCGAACTCTCGTCGCCGTGGACACAGAGCACCTTCTCCGGGCGCGGGCTCATGTTCCGGACGAAGTTCATCAGGCCCTCACGGTCGGCGTGGCCGGAGAAGCCGTCGACGGTGTTCACGTCCATCTCCAGGGTGAGCGTCGACCCGCGGCCCGAGCGGTCCGAGCCGAAGTCAGACACCGGGATCTCGTCCCAACCGTTCTGGATACGGCGACCGAGCGTCCCCTGTGCCTGGTAGCCGACGAAGGTGAGCGTCGAGTCGGGGTCGCTGCCGAGGTGGCGCAGCCACGACATGATCGGGCCGCCGGTGACCATCCCGGAGGTCGAGAGGATGATCGCCGGCCCCTCGTCGGCGACCTCCTGTCGCTCCTCCTCGCCGCCGTCGATGTGGTTGAACTGGTCGGCGAGGAACGGGTTCTCGTCCTCGTGGAAGATCCGGTCCTGCAGGTCGTCACGCAGGTACTCGGGGTAGGTCGTGTGGATCGCCGTCGCCTCCCAGATCATCCCGTCGAGGTGGACGGGCATCTCCGGAATCTTGCCGGTCCGCATCGCCTCCTCGATGACCAGCATGATCTCCTGTGACCGACCCACGGCGAAGGCGGGGATCAGCACCTTCCCCCCCTTGTCGTGGACCTCGTTGATCGCTTCGATGAGCTTTCGCTCCGAGTCCTCCTGGTCGGTCTGGTAGTCGTTGCGCCCGCCGTAGGTCGACTCCATCACGAGCGCCTCCACTCTGGGGAAGTCGTTGACGGCGCCGTTGAACAGCCGGGTGTCCTCGTAGTGGATGTCCCCCGAGAAACAGACGTTGTAGAGCCCGTCGCCGACGTGGAAGTGACTCACCGCCGAGCCGAGGATGTGGCCCGCGTTGTGGAAGGTGAGCTTGAGGTCGGGCGCGATGTCGGTCACGTCGCCGTACTCGAGCGGGATGCAGTGCTTGATTGCCTCGCGCACCTGTGCGGACTCGTAGGGCGGCGTGCGACCCTCCTTCGACGCCACGTCGAGGTAGTCGAGCGTCAGCAGGCCCATCAGGTCACGGGTCGGCTCGGTGCAGTAGATGGGGCCGTCGTAGCCGTACTTGAACAGGAGCGGGATCAGCGCGGAGTGGTCGAGGTGGGCGTGGGTCAGTACGACCGCGTCGAGGTTCTGGGCGCCGGCGCCCAGCGCCTCGGGGATCTGGAGGTACGGCACCTCGCCCTCGGCGCCGGGCTTGTCGCCGCAGTCGACCAGCACGCGCGTCTCCGCGGTGTTGACGATGAACGCCGCGCGGCCGACCTCGCGACAGCAGCCGAGCGTGGTGATGCGGACCCACTGCTCGTCCTGCATCTCCTCGCGGTGGATCTGTCGGCCGACCCGTTCGAGGATCTCGCGGCGCTCCTGCCGTTCCTGTTTGAGGAAGTTCCGGACGTTCGAGACCGTCGAGGACTCGATCGGCGGCGTGCGGACGACCTCGGGGGTCCAGCCCACTTCCCGGGTGATCTCCCGGAGCGTGGAGCCGTGGCGGCCGATGACCATGCCGGGCTTCTGGGCCTCGATGACGACCTCGCCGGTGTCCTCGTGGAAGTCAAGATCGGAGACGCCGGCGTCCTCCGGGATGACCTCCATGACCTTCTCACGGGCTTCGCGGGGCCGTGAGAGTACCTGCGGGTCCGGGCGGACGGTGATGCGCTTTCGCAGCTTCGACGCGAGCTGTCGCACCAGGTTGCCGTCGCCGGCGAACTCCTTCGGGTCCCGGGTGTAGACCACGAGCTCCGGGCCCTCGTACTTCACGTCGGTAATCGAGATCGTACTGGGGATCTCTGCCTCGATCTCACGTTTCAACTCCTCGAGTTGCGTATCTACTTGACTCATGTGTCGAAGACGCTCGCGTCGGCAGCGTTACCCGACGCGAGAGTGGCGGTGATTCTCTCCGGTGTTGCCGTGCGGGAAAGTACGGCGAGAACCCGCTTACCCGGAGGTATCCCCGCGCGGTGGTAAAAGCCTTCCCAAACCTACGGGGCTCTGCCGGCGACACGCTTTTTCGCCCCCCGACGAAGGGCCCCTCGTGCTCGATGACGACGCCGACGAACTGCCCGCAGCGACGCTGTGTCACCTCGTCGACGGGGACGACGACGATCAGCCGAGCGGCGAGGACGGTCGGCCGGCCCACGACGAGACGCTGCTCATCCGGAAGAAACGCGGCGTCGGGAGTGGACAGTGGGTCGGCCCCGGCGGCAAAGTCGAACCGGGCGAGACGCCCCGACAGTGTGTGGTCCGCGAGGTGCGCGAGGAAGTCGGTATCGACGTGCTCGACCCCGAGAAGGCCGGCGTCTTCGTCTACCGCTCTGACGACTGGGACGCCGTCGTTCACGTGTTCCGCGCGACCGAGTACGCGGGCACGCCGGAGGAGACCGAGGAGGCCGACCCCGCGTGGTTCCCCGTCGACGATCTTCCCCTCTCGGAGATGTGGCAGACCGACCGCGAGTGGCTGCCCGTCGTCCTCGACGGCGGGACGTTCCGCGGGCGGTTCGTCTACAGCGATGGGGAGCCGGCGGATGTCGACGTGACGTTCGGTGTCGACGTTCGCGACAACTGAGCGGCGCTGCTGGGTCGGGGCAGCTCAGTTCTCGGGGTTCCTGAACACCAGACAGTACGAGTGGTCGTAGCCGTAGCCGTAGACGCCGCCGGTGGGGTCGGCCACGCTGGCATCGCGGTCGGCATCGAGGGGACCGTCGCCGGCCACCGACTCCCACGCGACGACGACCTCCCCCTCGAAGTCGAGGACGTTCCCGACGCGGTCGGCCACGTCCCACGCCAGCGGCGTCACCCGCCTCTCGTACTTCATGTTGACAATATCGACGACGGCGTGGCCGCCCGGCGCGAGCACCGAGGCGACCCGGCCGAACGCCGCCTCGACGTCGTCGAGGTACTGGTCGTAGCTACTCTCGCCCGTGTAGTTCCGGAACGGGTTGCGGTGGTCGGCCCGCACCATGAACGGCGGCGACGTGAAACAACAGTCGATCGGCGGGAGCCAGTCGCCGTCGAACTCGCGGACGTCGCCCTGCCGGACGTTCGCCGGCGCGTCGACGTGCTCGGTGATGTACTCGACACGGTCGGTCTCGTACTCCAGTCCGTACGGTGTCCGGTCCAGTCGTTCGGCGACCCGAAGCGTAGTGCCGTAGCCCGCGAACGGGTCGAAAACTGTGTCGCCGGGGTCGGTGTACTCCCGGAGGAACGTCTCGACCAGCGCGTGGGGCGTCCGGATGTCGTCGTCGAGGTCGGGTGGCGTCGGCGTCCGGTAGTCGTACGCCAGTGAGAGATGGGTCTGCATGCATGTGTGGAGCGAGAACTGTGTGAACTGTCTTCTGGTCGCGAGCCCGGACCGATCCGACGAGCCCCACTGCCACGGGGACGACCCTTCGGACGTTTTAAGCCGCGACCGACACTCCCTCGGCGTATGAGCGACGACGACAGTCAGACGCTCGGGATCACCGAGTCCAAGGAGTACGCCACCGGCGACTGGTACGCCGAAGTCTGTCAGAAGGCGGGCCTCACCAACTACGGCCCCGAAGGGATGTCCGGGTTCATCGTCGCCCGACCCCGAGCCTACGGGCTCTGGGAGCGGGTACAGGGTGAACTCGACGCGCGGTTCAAGGAGACGGGCGTCCAGAACGCCTACTTCCCCCTGTTCATCCCCGAGTCCTACCTCGAACGGGAGAAGGACATCGTCGAAGGGTTCGACCCCGAGGTCGCGTGGGTCACCCACGGCGGTCACGAGGAACTGGAGGAGCGCCTCGCGGTCCGGCCCACCTCCGAGTCCATCATCGCCCCCTACATGTCCCAGTGGGTCCGGAGCCACCGTGACCTCCCCCTGCGCGTGAACCAGTGGGCCTCCGTCGTGCGCTGGGAGGCGACCGAAACGAAGCCGTTCTTCCGCACCAAGGAGTTCCTCTGGCAGGAGGGCCACACCGCCCACGAGACCGACGAGGACGCGTGGGAGGAGACGCTCACCCGGCTCGACCAGTACGAGGAGGTCTACGAGGACGTGCTCGCCATTCCCGTGATGCGGGGTCAGAAGCCCGACCACGACAAGTTCCCCGGCGCCGACACGACGACGACCGTCGAGGCGCTGATGCCCGACGGAAAGTCCGTGCAGGGCGCGACCTCCCACCACCTCGGCCAGTCGTTCGCGGAGGCGTTCGACATCACCTACTCCGACGAGGACGAGGAGGAGCGGGTCGCCCACACGACCTCCTGGGGCTTCTCGTGGCGCTCGCTGGGCGCGCTGATCATGACCCACTCCGACGAGCAGGGGCTCGTGCTGCCCCCCACCGTCGCACCCGAGCAGGTCGTGATCGTCCCCATCTGGCAGTCCGACACCAAAGACGAGGTGCTCGACTACGCCGAGGGCGTCGCCGACGACCTCGAGGACGCCGGCGTCCGCGTCGAACTCGACGACCGGGACGAGCGCAACCCCGGCTTCAAGTTCAACGAGTGGGAGCTGAAGGGAGTCCCCGTCCGCTTCGAGATCGGTCCCCACGAGGTCGAGGACGGCGAGATCACGGCGGTCCACCGGCCCGACGGCGAGGAGGTCACCCTCGACCGCGAGGGCGTCGCCGACGCCGTGCAGGAAGAGCTCGACACCGTCTACGCGAAGCTGTTCGCCACCGCCGAGGAGAACATCGAGGAGAACGTCCGCGACGCCGACGACCGCGCGGGCATCCTCGGCACGCTCGGCCAGCACGGCGGCTACGTCCGCACGCCGTGGTGTGGCGACGAAGCCTGTGAGGAGGCCATCGGCGACCAGATGGCCGCCGAGATCGTGATGGTGCCCTTCCCCGAGGACGAGGAGAAGCACCACGAGGCCGTCCTCGCCGGCGGTGCCGAGTGTGCGGTCTGTGGCGACGGCGCCGACGAGACCGCCTACTTCGCGAAGTCCTACTGAACGAGCGACCGGCGGTCTGCGACCGCCGCCACCGCTCGTACCGCGGTTCTTCTCAGGCCGACACGGAGTGGAGGCCGACGATCCCCACCACGATCACGCCGATGAACGCCAGCCGCTCGGGGCTTGCGGACTCGTCGAACAGCCCGATCCCGAGCAGCGCCGTCCCGACGGCGCCGATGCCGGTCCAGACGGCGTAGGCGGTGCCGACCTGCAGCTCCTCGACGGCTTTCGCGAGCAGCAGCATCGAGATCACCAGCGCGAGCACGGTGCCGGCGGTCGGGATCGGTCGCGAAAACCCCTCGGAGTACTCGAGTCCGATCGCCCACGCTACCTCGAACAGCCCCGCAAGGATCAGGATGTACCACGCCATGTCCGGACTGGTCGGCAGCGACTCATAGCTCCGGCGTTCGACCGTGGCGTCGACACCGGCGACCGTGCTGGCACCGACGACCGCGCTGCCCGCGTCGCTCGCGTCGGAGCCGAACGACTCAGGGGCCCGCCGCCCGTGGGTCGGCTATGGACGTGGCCATCGTGACGGTCGGAGACGAGATCCTCGCCGGCGACACCCGGAACACCAACGCCGAGCGACTCGCCCGTCGACTGAACGAGCGCGGCGCGAACGTCGCCCGCATGCTCACGATCCCCGACGACCGGGAACTGATCGCCGACGTCGTCGCCGACTGGCGCGAGCAGTTCGACGCCGTGATCGTCGGTGGCGGCCTCGGCGGGACCCACGACGACATCACGATGGACGCCGTCGGCGACGCGTTCGGGCGCGACCTCGGCCTCGACGCCGACGTGCGCGAGGATCTGCTCGACCGGATGGCCGAGTACCGCGGCGTTGACCGCGACGATCTCGATCCCGACTCGCTCGATCTGGACCTGCACGCGTGGGGCGCCACGCCCGAGGGCTCTCGGCCCCTGCTCAACCCCGCCGGCCTCTCGCCGGGCTGTGTGATCGAGAACGTCTACGTGTTGCCCGGCCCGCCCGCGGAGTTCGAGGCGATGTTCGAACTGGTCGCCGAGGAGTTCGGCGGCGACGCCGTGAGCACGAGCATCGAGACGACCGCCCCCGAGGCGTCGCTCACCGACACTCTCGACGCGTTCCGCGAGCGGTTCGACCTCGTGGTCGGCAGCTACCCCTCGACGGAGGGGAACAACCGGCTGAAGGTGACCGGAACGGATCCCGAGCGGGTCGCCGAAGGGATCGAGTGGCTCCGCGAGCGGGTGGCGACCCCGGACGCCGAGTGAGACGCCTCGGCTGCCGCGGGGCGCGCGTTTTTGCCGGTGGCACGACAGCCCCACCTATGTCCGACACCGCACTCGTCGTCGGCGGCACGAAGTTCATCGGCCGCCACACCGTCGAGGAACTGCTCGCCCACGACTACCGCGTCACGACCTTCACCCGCGGCGAGTCCGGCAACCCCTTCGAGGACCGCGATAGCGTCGATTCCGTTCACGGCGACCGGACCGACCGCGACGCCCTCGAAACCGCACGGGACGCCGTCGACCCCGACATCGTGATCGACACCTGCGCGTTCCAGCCCGCGGACGTGGAAGCCGCGACCGAGGTGTTCGCCGACGCCGACGCGTACGTGTACGTCTCCTCCGGGTCGGCCTACGACGCCCCGGACGTGCCGATGCGGGAGGACGAAACCACCCTCCATGACTGCACGCCCGAGCAGGCCACCGACGACACCGTCGAGAGCTACGGGCCCAGAAAGGCCGAGGGCGACCGCGTCGTCGCCCGCGCCGCCGAGGACGGCGTCAACGCGATGGCGGTCCGGCCGATGCTGGTCTACGGCCCACACGACTACACCGAGCGCTTCGCCTACTGGACCGACCGCGTCGCCGAGTACGACGAGGTTGCGGTACCGTTCGACGGCGACAGCCTGCTCCACCGCGTCTTCGTCGAGGACGTGGCGAGCGCGCTCCGGGTCGTCGCCGAGGAGGGGGAGGCCGGCGAGGCGTACAACGTCGCCGACCGGAACACCTTCTCGCTCGGGCGGTCGCTCGAACTAGCCGCCGACGCGCTGGACACGGATGTCGATGTCGTCCAGACCGGCCCGGCCGACCTCGACGCGGCGGGCGTCGAACCGACCGACTTCCCGCTCTACACGCCGACGCCGGCCGTCGTCGCCACCGAGAAGCTCTCGGCGCTGGGCTGGGAGTCGACGCCACCCGAGGAAGCCGTCGCCGCGACTGCACAGGCTCATCGTGAGCACGGACGCGACGGCACGGTGAACGGGCCGGATCGGGAAACCGAAGAAGCACTCATCGACGCGGCACGGGGGGGCGACTGACCCGGGGGCGCGAACCGGGCGACGGACGCCGTCGATCAGTCGTCGTCGGCAGGAAGGCCCGCCTCGAGGTCCCCCGGGATGGCCCCGAGTTCCTGCATCATGCCCAGCGCGTCCCAGGTCGCCCAGCCCTCGACGATCTGTCCGTCCTCGATGCGTGAAGTAATGTGTCCGGGGATGGGGCGGTCGATATCGGTGCTCGTACCGCCCGGCGCGACCCCCATGAACTCCCCTTCGTGGGTCCCGCTTCCGGTGAAGCCGACGGTGACGTACGACTCGTCGGCGTGGAGGAAGGCGATGTCCATCCGGTAGTCCGGGAACCCCTCGAACACGGCCTGCATGAACCCCTTCAGCGCCTCCCGGTCAGCCGTCTCGCCGCCCGGGAGGAACCAGTGGCCGACGTACTCCGGGCTGTAGAGCTCGTCGACGACCCCGAGGTCCTGTTCGTTCCACGCCTCCTCGATGATTCGGCGAGCGATCTTCTCGTTCTCAGCAGTAGTCGACATCGTTCATCACCGGGCGAACTCACGGCGGCTGTGCGTATTGTAAATACGCCACTTATCACCCGATTCAGCCGCCCTACTGGCGTAAAGGTGGGTCTGCGAGCAGACCGCAAAAGGGTATGCTTCCTACTCGCGCTCCTGTTCGACGCACTCTTCGATCGGCCCGAGCACGTCGTCGGCGACGGTGTAGGGATCGGTTTCGCGCTCGTGGACCCGCTCGGCCATCTCCTCGACGCCCCCGCGGCGCGCTAACTCCCCCTCGACCAGTTCGGCGGCGTCGGCCCGGAGCAGTTGGCGGATCTCGGCGGCGTAGCGCTGTTTCGCCTTGGCCTCCCGTCGGCCGGTCTCGTCGAGCCACGCGGAGTGGGCGTCGAGCGTGTCGATCAGCTCCTCGACGCCCTCGCCGCTCTTGGCGACGGTTTCGAGCACTTTCGGCTCCCAGATACTCGCTGATCCGTCGGCGTCGGCGCCGTCTCCGCTGTCGGGGTGCTCGGGAGCGTCGAAGCCGCCGGTGTTCAGCTTCGCGGTGGGGTCGCGCTCCATGTGGAGCATCTCCTCTAAGTCCGCGACCGTGCGGGTCGCGCCGTCCATGTCGGCCTTGTTGACGACGAAGAGGTCGCCGATCTCGAGGATGCCGGCTTTGAGCATCTGGACGTCGTCACCAGAGCCGGGTTGGACGAGGACACAGACGGTGTCGGCGGTGCGGACGATGTCGACCTCGTTCTGGCCGGCGCCGACGGTCTCGATGATGATGCGGTCCTTGCCGAACGCGTCGAGAGCCTTGACCGCGTCGGCGGTCGCCGTCGAGAGCCCGCCGAGCGTGCCGCGGGCGGACATCGAGCGGAAGAACACGTCCATGTCGCCGACGTTGCTCGCCATCCGGATGCGGTCGCCGAGGACGGCGCCGCCGGTGTACGGCGAGGAGGGGTCGACGGCGATGACGCCGACGGTCTCCCCGCGCTCGCGGTAGTGGGCCGCAAGCTTGTCGACGAGCGTCGACTTCCCCGCCCCGGGGGAGCCGGTGACGCCGATCACGTCGGCGGTCCCGGTGTGCTCGTGGAGCGCCGAAACGATGTCTCGGTAGCCCGGCTCGCGGTCCTCGACTTTCGAGATGACCCGGGCGAGCGCGCGGTGTTTCCCCGCGAGCAGTTCCTCGACCAGTTCGGTCTCCGCGGCCGCGTTCATCGCTCGGGGGCGTTCTCGCGGACGAACTCGACGGTCTCCTCCATCGGCGTCCCGGGGCCGAAGACCTCCGCGACCCCCAGATCGAGCAGCGTCTCCTTGTCCTCGTCGGGGATGATGCCGCCGACGAGGATCAGGGTGTCCTCGAACGCGTCGTACTCCTTCAGCCCCTCGATAACCTTGGGGACGAGCGTGTTGTGGGCGCCCGAGAGGATCGAGATGCCCAGCACGTCGACGTCCTCCTGTACGGCGGCCTGCACGATCTCTTCGGGCGCGCGGTGGAGCCCCGAGTAGATCACTTCGAAGCCGGCGTCGCGGAACGCCCGCGCGATCACGTGTGCGCCGCGGTCGTGGCCGTCCAGGCCCACCTTGGCGACGAGACAGCGGATGGTCCGTTGCTCGGAGTCTGCACTCATAAGGAGGCCGTTCGCCCGGCGTCGGTTTCACTCTAACGGGTCCCCCGTGCCGGCGAGAGTTCGGGTCGGCGAAGGATTCAAGCTTCTGCACGACAATCGGTAACACATGTCTCCCATTGGTAGTCGGAACGGAGGTGGAACCGGAACGAAACTGTACGAATGTGTGGACTGTCTCCAGCACCACACAAGCGAAGACCGGCTCGCCGTCTGCCCGGACTGCGGCGGGACCGTCGAGAACCTGACGAAGGCACGGGCAGAGTGAATCAGCCGCCCGACACGAAGGGCGGCCCACAGATCAGTCGCGTCGGTCGCGTGTCAGCGCGTCGCGGCGCTGTTCGTACTCTTCATCGCTCAGTTCCCCGCGAGCGTACGCCGAGCGGAGTTCCTCCATCGCCGGGTCACTCCCGTCGTCGTCGGTGAGACCCCGGTAGAGGAGGTAGCCGCCACCGACGACGACCAGCAGGAACAGCAGTTGCATGGCGATGCCTGCGAGGGGGAACCAGCCGCTGGTCTGGCCGTCACCCCACATGTGGCCGCCCCAGGTGCCGCCCATCATCCCGGTTCCCATCATCCCGAACCCCATGAACAACAGGGGGAGCAGGAAGAAGACCGCGAGGGCGACCAGGAGGATCACACCCACCGTCCGGCTATCGTTGTTCTGAGACACAGTGTTTCACCGTGCGAAAATAGGGCCTCCCAAATCAATACGGTTGTTACTCGAATACATCGACTCTGTACCGTCGATTCCTTTCGAACGTGGAGCCAGAACGGAGAGAACTTTGGGAACCAAAGTGCCACCGGCGGGGCGAGTTCGTTCCGTCGGTCGAGGAGTGGCTCGCGCCGCCGCACCCGGCGCCGGGATTCCCGAAAACCAACGGATTGCGGTGGGTGTCACCGGGGAGACTTCTCGAGGGCGACGCGATTCCCCCCCGGCTCGGTTCTGTAAGGGTAACCGCAATAGTCGATGTAGCCGTCGTTGTACGTATGGGCGCGCTCGTCGACGGCGTGATCGAGTCCCTACGGATCGGCGTCGGCTTCCTCTGGACAGCGGCGTGGGCGATCGTCATGGGGCTGACCGTGACCAGCCTCGTCCAGACGTTCGTCTCGAAAGAGCGGATGGCCGACGTGCTGGGGGAGGGTGACTTCGAGGGCCTCACGAAGGCGACGGTGTTCGGTGCGGTCAGCAGCGGCTGTAGCTTCGGCGCCGTCGCCATCGCGAAGGGGCTGTTCAAGAAGGGCGCGGCGGTCGTGAACGTGCTCGCGTTCATGTTCGCATCGACGAACCTGATCGTCGAACTCGGGCTGATGATCCTGCTCCTGTTGGGGTGGGAGTTCCTCGTCGCCGAACTGCTCGGCGGGCTGGTGCTGATCGCGGTGATGGCGCTGCTGGTCCACCTCACACTCCCCGAGAGCCACTTCGAGGAGGTCCGCGAACGCCTGAACGAGCGTGACCGCGCGGCGGGCGTCGACGAGGACCCCACCTGTGGGATGGAGGGGAGCCCGGAGCACACTCTCACCACCGACGGCGGCGAGACCCTGCAGTTCTGTTCGGAGGGCTGTCTGGAGACGTACAGACAGCGGACGGCGGGCACCGGCGGCTGGCGCGAGGAGCTTCGGTCGTGGGGCGGGTGGTACAAGGTCGCCAACCAGTTCCGAAAGGAGTGGTCGATGATCTGGACCGACGTGATCGCCGGCTTCCTCATCTCGGGGTTCGTGATCGTGTTCGTCCCCCAGTCGGTCTGGAACGCGCTGTTTCTCGGCGGCGACGGGCTGTTCGCCACGGCCGAGAACGCGACCATGGGCGTCGCTATCGCCGTCCTCAGCTTCGTGGGCAGCATGGGGAACGTCCCCTTCGCGGTCGCGCTCTGGGGCGGCGGGATCAGCTTCGCGGGGGTGATCGCGTTCGTCTACGCCGACCTCATCACGGTGCCCGTGTTGAACGTCTACCGGAAGTACTACGGCTGGAAGGTCATGCTGTACGTTCTCGGCGTGTTCTTCGTCACGATGGCGTTCACGGGGTTCCTGATGGAGTTGCTGTTCGACGCGCTCGGGGTCGTCCCGGACCTCGCCGGCGGTGAGACCGCGAGCGAGCAGACCTACTTCGAGGTGGACTACACCCTCGCCCTGAACCTGCTCGCGTTCGGCCTCGTCGGTTTCCTCGCGGCGGTCTACCGTCGCGGCCTCGGTGCGCCCGGACAGTTCCGCGATCCGGTCTGTGGCATGCGGGTCGACGACGACGGCCCCAGCGTGACCCACGACGGCGACCGCTACTACTTCTGTTCGCGGAGTTGCAAGCGCGCCTTCGAGGAACAACCGGGGGAGTACGCCCACCACGACCCCGAAGTCGGCGCCGGTCAGGAGCACGACCACTGACGGCGCGTCGACGGGTCGAAGGAGGGGCGGACTGACCGCCCCCGCGACTCGACACCGAGGGCACGACGTTGGGTCAACGTGCCGGCGCGGTGATCCTCGACGGCCTGTTGCTGGGAATCTGTCTCGGCGTCGCCGCTACGGTGCTCGTCGGCGCCACGATGGGCGTCCTCACCGACCGCGGCCAGTGCCTCGGCGATCTGGCCGCGGGAACAGTTGTGTTCGAAACGAATTGAGAAGGGTTGGGCGGGAGAGCGAGCGTCAGGCGACGGTGCCGTCGAACTCGCCGGTGTTCGTCCCCTCGACGCCGACGACCTTGCCGAACGCCGCGCCGAACATGTAGAACGCCGCGACCTGCACGTAGAACTGGATGAACGGCACCACGATGAGGCCGACGATGGTCACCGCGAGGAAGAACACGACGACGTTCATCACCGCCGCGAGCACGAACGGGATCAGCCACGCGACGAGGTAGTCGGCCGAGAGCACCGCCTGCTTGATCGTCCCGAAGTCGAAGGCCGCCCCGAACTCGCCCTCGAGGGCCATGTTGGTCAGCGCGGCCGGGATCAGGTAGTAGAGGATGAACATCGCGAGGATGCTCACGAGGATGCCGATCAGGCCGATTCCACCGAGGATACTCATCCCGGCGTCGCTGCCGGAGGCGCCGCCGGCACCGATGACGAAGACACTGAGGAACACCAGCGCGAACGGGACGATCCCGTAGACGATCGTCACGGCCGTCGCCTTGAGGCCGTCGACGATCATGTCGCCCCAGTCCTCGAAGGCTGGGGGCTCCTCTTCGCCGCGAGCGGCGCCGCCGAGCACCCAGACCAGGTAGCCAAGCAGGGCGAACGCGGGGATCACCAGTACGCTGGCGAACCCGAGCAGTCCACCGATCACGATACGACCCGCCGCGCTGTCCCCGCTAATGGGGTAAGAAAGTCCGTCTTCGAGCATCTCTCCCGGATAAGTTCCCGACACGAACTTAACCGTTTCCCGATGTGTATACCGCACTACACTACTGTCGCGGCTGGCGATCGGCCCTCGGTTCGGGGCCGGGGTCGTCGGGCCTACGCCTCCGTGTACGACTCGCGACGCGCCCCGACGGTATCCGGCGTGAGGCGGTAGAACTCGAACTCGACCGTCCGGAGCGGTTCGCCGAAGATGTCGACGTACTGGAGGTCGACGCCGCGGAGTCCTTCGAGGGTCTCGATCGCGATCGACCCCTCGGTCGTGTCCTCTAGTTCCCCCTGAACGACGACGCTCTGCCAGCGATCATCTGCCTGTCCATAGGTCACGAACGTCGCCGGCCGGCCCGCGAGGTCACCCTTCCTGCTGTCGGGAGCGACCGCGAGCCGGAAGTAGAACGCCCCGGTCGAGCTGTCGTAGCCGTAGGACACCGGTACCGAGTGGGGTGGGCCGCGCTGGGTGTTCAGTGAGAGGACGCCCGTTCCGCCCGCACCGAGGAACGCGATTCGCTCTTCGTCGGTCATCTCGTTGGGGTGGTCGTGGCTCATAGCCGACGCTAGGGGCTCGAAGGGGAAAGGTAGCGACCACGTTCGCAGGGAAACCCCCGGCGTGTGGCTGCCCGCGGTGGGCCTACACGTGTTCGTCGAGGAACTCCACGACCGCGGAGTAGGCCTCGATACGGTTCTCCAGTTTGGAGAAGCCGTGGCCCTCGTCGGGGAAGATCAGTTTCCGGACGGGGACGCCCTGCTCGCGGGCGTCCTCGACGATCTGTTCGGCCTCGCTGACGGGCACGCGCGGGTCGTTCTCGCCGTGGAGGACGAACAGCGGCGCCGCGATGTGCTCGATGTTGTTCGACGGCGATATCTCCTCGAGGAACTCCCGGTCGTCCTCGAGGCTGCCGTACTCGGCCTCGCGGAGCGAGCGCCGCCAGTCGCTGGTGTTCTCGAGGAACGTGACGAAGTTGGCGATGCCGACCACGTCGACGCCCGCCGCCCAGAGGTCCGGGTACTCCGTCATCGCCGAGAGCACCATGAAGCCGCCGTAGGAGCCGCCGTAGGCGACGATGCGGTCGGCGTCGGCGTCGGGGTGTTCCTGCAGCCACTCGACGCCGGCTTTCAGGTCCTTCACCGAGTCCATCCGGTTGCGAACGTCGTCGAGGCTCGCGTACTCCTTGCCGTAGCCCGAGGAGCCCCGGACGTTGGGCTCGAACACCGCGTAGCCGTTGTTGAGGAAGTACTGCTTGACGGTGCTGAAGGAGGGCCGTCGCTGGCTCTCGGGGCCGCCGTGGATGTCGACGATGACCGGCACTTCGCCCTCGGCGTCCTCCGGTACCGAGAAGAAGCCGGGGACCTCCCGACCGTCGAAGCTGGGGACGTGGACCAGTTGGGGCTCGACGAACGTGTCCCGTGGGATACCCGCCGTCGCGGCGTTCGTCCAGCGTGCGCTCTCGCCGGTGCGGGCGTCGGCGACGTGGACGTTGGCGTTGTCGCTGCTGGCCGTGACGGTTGTGGCGTAGCGCTCGCCGTCGGGGCCCCACGAGACGCCGCCGATGACGCCCTCCGGGAACGAGGGTGACTCGTTGGGGTCGATCCGGTCGGCGTCGACGAGTTCCCCGACCGTGAGGGCGGTGTAGCCGTCGACGTTGCGCGAGTACGCGACCCGGCGGCTCTCCTCGTCGATGGAGACGCCGTCGACGTTCCACTCGCCACCGTCCTCGACGACGGTGAAGCCGCCGGTAGAGAGGTCGAGCCGTTCGAGTTGGAGCGTATCGGAGTTGTGATCGGTGACCAGGTACAGCGAGTTGCCGTCCGGCCCCCACTCGACGCTGCTGAACCGGGCGCGGCCGTCGTGGGGCGTGACGTGGCTGATGCCGCCGTCGGTCACGTCGAGGACGTGTACGTCGTGGTCGAAGCTGGAGTGGGCCTCGTGGACGATCAGCCGGTCGTCCTCGGGCGACCAGCCCGAGAGGCTGAGCCAGCCCTCCCCTTCGTGGACCAGTTCGGCGTCGTCACCGGTGCCGTCGCGGTCCTGGACGTAGATGTCGAACACCTCGTGGTCCCGGCGGTTCGAGGCGAACGCGAAGCGCTCGCCGTCGCTGTCCCAGCCGCCCCAGCGGTGTTTGGCGCCGGCTCTGCGGGTCCGGTTGGTGATCTCGCCGGTCTCGGTGTTCAGCGTGTAGAGTTGGGCGCGCTCGTCGCCGCCCTGGTCCTTGCCGAACGCGAGTTCCTCGCGCTCGGGGGAGTAGTCGACGAACGTCACCCGGTCGTCGTAGAACGTTCGCTGAACGGGCCACTCGCCGGGCCCGTCGACGGTCCAGACCTGTGCGGTACCGGTCGTGTTCATCAGGAACGCCAGCCGCTCGCCGTCGGGGGCGAACGAGCCACCGTACGCGCTCCGGATGTTGAGGTACCGCTCGATGTCGTAGGTTGTCACGACGAGGGGTTGACACGGAACCACAAAGGTAGTTCGGGTCCCGGTCACCCCGGCGGGGCGTTGAAGAGGATGCCGCCCCAAGACGCGCGCGTGCTCTCGACCCTGCCGTCGTGGCTCCTGTCCGGGCTCCTGTTGGGGGTAGCTGCGTCGGTCGTGATCGCTGTGGTGTTCGTCCTCGGGGAGCGCTACATTCCCGACCCCGAACCCGACTCCAGCGGTCGCCGTGTCGGCGCCGCCGAGCGCCAACGTGCCGAGATCCGGGCGGTGTTCCGGCGCGCCGACGAGCCGTTCCTCGAGGACTACGGACTCGGCACCACGCGGGTGGCGTTCTACCTCCCCGACCGGGACGTAGCGATCACGTTCGACCCGCGGGCGTACCTCCGACTGGCAGACGGCGAGACGCACGTGGTGCTCTGTGAGTACGAGATGCCGGGGTCGATGATCGGCCGCCTCCTCCCGTTCGACCTCGGTATCGACGCCGACCGACGGACAGCGTCGGGGCGGGACCGGGGGCGGAGTCGGAGTCGAAGCCGACGGGCGGACCGCGACCCCTGGGCGAGCAGGGAGCGTGAGAACCCCATCGACGACGCCTTCGACACGCTCGGACTCGGGCGCGACGCCGACGCCGAGGCGGTCAGCGCGGCGTATCGCGACCAGGTCAAGGAGGTCCACCCGGACCACGGCGGCAGTCAGGAGGAGTTCCAGCGGCTTCAGGAGGCCTACAGCACCGCGAAGGAGCACGCCGACTGAGCACCCCGGCGCGGATTTATGTCGTCTGGCGCCCAATTAATCGTGTATGCCCGAGACAGTCCTGTTCAAATCCGAGAGCGTTCGGAGCCGTGAGGAGATCGCCGAATACCTGCACAGCGTCGCTGACTCCCTCGCAGCAGGCGGGGAGGTAACCCTCAGTTCCGCGACTGAGTCGGTAGCGATCGACCCGCCGGAGCGAGCGGAGTTCGAGGTAAAAGTCGAGCGCGAGGGCCACCCCGACAACCCCGAGAAGAGCATCGAGTTGGAGATCGAGTGGCACGAGGGTGCCGAGGGCGACGCGGACGGCGACCTCCGGATCGAGTGAGTCAGTTCCCCTCGACGACGTACTCCGTCTCGCCGTCGCGGAGCGCGTCGGTGACGCGACCGACCTCGTCGCGGGTGACGGCGACGACGACCTCCTGCCCGCGCCCGGCCGCCTCCGCGGCCACCTCGCCGGCGGCGGCAGCGACGGCCGGCGGGTGGTCGATCCCGCGGAGCGTGACGACTGCTTCGACCCCGCTGGCGAGGACGAGGTCAGCCGCCGAACAGAGTTCCGCCAGCGCCGCCTCGTCGACGCCGCGGCTCCCGCCGGCCCGGACCGGCGGCACCTGAAACACCGTGACGGTGCCGGGTGCCATGTCGATCACGCCCTCGAACCCCGTCACGCCGACGTCGGTGCCGGCCTCCGCGTCGGTAGTCGCTACACCAGTCGCCGGCCCCTCGTCGCCGGGCGTCGCGTGGAGCAGTCCGTTTTGGAGCGAGAGCGAGACCGGTTCGCCGGCTTCGATCGCTTCGACGGCGACGGCGGCGTCCTCCTGCAGGCTCTCCAGTACGTCGTCGGTGACGTGGTCGACGTACCGCCGGAGCGATTTAGCTTCGCGGAACAGCCAATCCACGCCCTCCTTGGTCACGCGGTAGCGCGAGCGGCCCTCCTTCTCGACGAGGCCGTCGTCGACCAGTTCACGGATGTACTCGCTGACCGCCTGACTCGTGACGCCGACGGCGTCGGCGATCTCGCCCTGACTCACCGCCGGCTGGCGGTCGGCGATCTCGGCGAGGATGCGAAAGCGGCTCGCAGTGCGTTTGTCCGCCAGCGCGTCAGTCATGCGGGAAGGCTGGGTCGGGCCCCACATAAACACCGGCGTCCCCGTCCAGCGAAACGGGGGAGTCAGTCCGACTGATCGGCGTCGACGGCTTCGGCGGCGACTCGGCCGCTCTGCAAGGCCCCCTGGATCGAGGACCACTGGGTGTAGTCGCCGGCGAGGTAGACTGGTCCCGCGGGGTCACGGGTGTCGGGCAGTCGTGCGTGGGCTCCCGGCGGCTGAGCGAACTGCGCGAACGGGATACGGTCGGTCGCGATCGGTTCCAGCCCCGTCACGTCACGCTCGGGGTACCACGAGGCGAGCGCTTCGCGGGTGTCACTCGCGAGGTCGCCCGACGAACGGTCCTGTGCCCCCTCGTCGACGAACGACGCGACGAGCAGTTGATCGTCGCTCCCGTCGCCGTACTCCGGCGCGACAGCGGTAAGCTGGGCGACGGTGTTGGGCCGCGCGTCCCCGGCGTTGAGCATGATCCGGGTACCGGCGTCGAGCGCTGGTCCGGGGAGTCGGTAATGCTGCGTAACGACGCCGGCACCCTCGGTCGGAATCGAGTCGACGCCGGTGAGCCGCTTCGCGGTCGGCGGGTCGGCGGCGACGACCACAGCGTCGGCCTCGACGGAACCGTCCTCCGTGTCGAGATGCACCCTGTCGTCCGCCGCGTCGACGGCGTCGACGCCGACGCCGGTCAGTACTTCAACCCCGGAATCGCGGGCGCGTTCGGCCAACTGCTCGGGGATCGCCGCCATCCCCTCGGCGGGGACGACGATGCGTCCGAGCGACATCGCACGGAACGTGTACTCGAAGACGTTCGCGGAGGTCGCCAGCGAGCGGTCGAGCGTGATCCCGCCGTACAGCGGCGCCGCGAAGTTCTCGACGAACTCCTCGGAGAACCCCTCGTCCTGCAGGAGCGCCCGGATCGAGCGGTCCGGGGTGCCGAACTCGGGCCAGTCACCCCGGGTCAGCCCCCGACGGAGGCGGAGCGTCCGGAGTTTGTCCCCCAGCGTGACCTCCCGGGAGAACGCCGAGGGGAGGAGCGACCCGAGGTCACGGAACGGGTCGGAGAGGGTCGATCGGCTGTCCGGACGGCAGATGGTGCCGCCGGGGGCGAACGCTCGCAGGGAGAGGGCGGCGAGGTCAAGTTCCTCCTGAACCGCCGGGTACGCGTCGAACAGCACCTGAAAGCCGCGGTCGCAGGTGAACCCCTCGACCTCCCGGGTCCGGACCCGGCCGCCGACGGTCTCGCGTTCCTCGAACAGCGTCACGTCGTGGCCCGCGTCGGCGAGTCGGCGGGCGGCGACAAGCCCGGCCAACCCGGCACCGACGACGGCGATTTCGGTCATGGGCGGGCTTCGACCGGGAGCCCCATAGCTCCGCCGCCGGAGAACCGGCGAACCCGGCCGGAGTCAATAGGTGGTAACTGTCCCGCCCCGTTTGGGAGCCCATGGCAGACTGGATCGCGGAGACGTTCCGAAGCGACGCCGGCTGGGACCACCTCGAGACGCTGGTCGACATCGGCAACCGCATGGCGGGCCAGCCCGGCGAGATGGCGGGTCTCGAAGCGACACGCGACGCGCTCGCCGACGCCGGCGCCCGCGACGCTCGTGTCGAGACGTTCGACCTCCAGGGCTGGGTCCGGGGCGACAGCTCCGTCACGACCCCCGAGACGATCGAGGAGTCGATCGGACTCCCGCGCAGCCCCGCCGGCGACGTGAGCGCCGAACTGATCGACCTCGGTGCGGGCCTCCCCGAGGACTTCGAGCGCGCCGACGTGGAAGGGAAGGTCGTCCTCGTCACCTCCGACGTACCGAGCTACTTCGACCGGTACATCCATCGGACGGAGAAGTACCACTACGCCGTCGAGGGCGGCGCGGCGGCGTTCGTCTACGCGAACCACGTCCCCGGTCAGCTTCCCCCCACGGGGAGCGTCGGCGGCAGCGATGGTGGCCCCATCGGCGACATCCCCGCGGTCGGCGTGTCGTCCGAAACCGGTGCCCGACTCGCGCGCCGGTTCGACGGCGCCGACGTGACCGTCTCCGTCGACTGTGAGACGCCCGACGCCGAGTCGGGGAACGCGGTGGCCGAACTCGGCCCCGACACCGAGGAGTACGTCATCCTCTCGAGCCACGTCGACGCCCACGACATCGCCGAGGGCGCGCGTGACAACGGCGCCGGGACCGCGACCATCGTCGAGGTCGCCAAGGCACTGGCCGCCCGTGAGGACGAACTGGACACCCGCGTGAAGTGTATCGCCTACGGCGCCGAGGAGGTCGGCTTGGTCGGCTCCGAGGTCGAGGCCGAGAACGCGGACCTGGAGGCGATCAAGGCCATCGTCAACGTCGACTCCAACATGGGCGACCGGACGCTCGAACTCACCACCCACCGCTTCGACGAACTCGACGCGGCCGCCGGGCGGGTCGCCGAGCGCTTCGACCACCCGATCGCCACGGTTCCACGGACGGTCCCCCACTCCGACCACTGGCCGTTCGTCCGCTGGGGCGTCCCGGGGTACATGGTGTCGAGCAAGTCCGAGAGCGCCGGTCGGGGCTGGGGCCACACCAGCGCCGACACGCTCGACAAGCTCGAGGCCCGCACGCTGCGCGAGCAGTCGATCCTGCTCACCGAACTGGTCGTGGAAGTCGCCGACGGCAGCGTGGAGATCCCTCACGAGGAGCCAGAGACGATGGCTGACTACCTGAAACAGGAGGACCAAGCGATCGGGATGAAGAAGACCGGCGGCTGGCCCTACGACTTCGAGTAGCGCCGGACCACGGCTGTTTTTTACCCGCGCCGTCGGACGAACGAGCATGACGCAGTCGCCGCCGATCAGTCGGGTCAGCCTACACGGCGCCCCGGACGCGGACCTCGGCCCGCTCGAGACCGTCGACGCCGACGAGGACGCCGACGCCATCGTCGCCCTCGACGACGCGGCGGTCGGGGACGCGGCGCTGTCCGACACGTCGACGCCCGTGCTCGTCGTCGGCGTCGACGACGGCCGATACGGGACCGACCGTGACGGGCTCCTGGCCGCCGGCGCGGCGCTGGCCGACGGCGACTACCGGACCGTCTCTCACCCCGTCTTCGAGGTGACAGTCGATGGTGAGCCGGTCACCCGCGGCGTGTTCGACGCCACGCTCATGACCGCCGAGCCGGCACGGATCTCGGAGTACGCCCTCGCCGTCGAAGACGAGCGGCTGTTCGACGTGCGTGCCGACGGTATCGTCGTCTCCGCGCCGCTCGGTTCGGCGGCGTACGGTCGTGCGGCCGGGGGCCCAGTGGTCGCCCCCGGCGGCGGCCTCTCGGTCGTCCCCGTCTCCCCGTTCTCGACACGGGCCAGCCCGTGGGTGGTCCCCGGCCCGCTCTCACTGACCGTCGAACGCGACGAGGGCGCGGTGTCGTTGTACGTCGACGGGGCCGAACACGGCGATGTCGCGCCGGGGGACCGGGTCGGCATGGCCGTCGTCGATGGGTTCACCGCGCTCCGGCCGCTGGCGGGGGGGCGCGCGGAATTGGAAAAGCACTAAACCGTCCTGTGCCGATGTGGGAGTATATGAGCCCACTGCAGTTCGCCGTCCCGGTCGGGGCGCTCGAATCGGTCGCCGGGGAGTTGCCCTACGCGATTCTGGCGTTCATCGTCCTGAGCCTCGTGACGCGACACTTCGAGTACAGTAGCCACGAGCGCGCCGTCGACGATGGTGCCGAGTCGCTGAGTCGCTCGGTCCCCCACGTCGTCGTCTCGGCGCTGGCGGTCGCCGCCTCGTTCCTGTACATGATCGTCCACCCGCACTCGGGGATGGTGATATCCGTGCTCGTCACCGGGACGGTGCTGACGGACTTCTTCGAGTTCGAGTCCCGACTGGTGGAGGCACGCAACGACCTCGAACTGGAACGGCCGAAGGCCGCGATCGCGGCAGGCCTGCTCTCGCTCGGCTACGCCGCCTACATCTCCCTGTTCTGGATCGTTCGGGAACAGTGGGTCTCCATCGTCTGAGGTCACAGCCCCGTCGGTTTCCTTCGTTTTCCGCCCGAGCAGTTCTACCCGTTGAGTACGGTACACGCTTGGCTGTATCCGGCACGTCGGCGTCGATAGGCTGTCGTCAGCGGCGATAGACAGTCGGTCGTCAACATCGGTAGGCGGTCGACCCGGCGGCGTCGGTCCCATACGGCCTCGATTAGTACCTGATTCTCGCATGCGGCGTCGTGTGTCCATGGGGCCGGTTGCTAGTGCTTTGGTCGGGCATCACGCGCTCCATACCGCACACGCTACCACGGCGACGCTATCAACGAGGAGAGCCGTCTGTGAGGTGGGAGGGGGAGCAGGGTGGGACGTGAGCCACGGATGGAACGTACGGCGAACGCGCCTCCGGAAGGCACTGTGGGATAGAGGCCTCTCGGGAGGACAGAAACGAGCGTGGCGGCGAGACGCCGCCGAGAGAGAGCGTGGTTATTCGTCGACGACCATCGCGTTGCGGGCCTGTCGCCCGGCGGGGATGATGACCCAGAAGGTGAACGCGCCGACCAGCGCGGTCCAGAACATCAGGTCGCCGAGGAAGATCCCCACGGAGTCGAACACCGTTCCCGGTTCGGCGGGCGGCGGGGAGATCAACTGTCGGTTGCTCTCGAAGCTCGGCGTTCGGTACCAGCTCGCCGAGATCAGCCAGAGGAAGCTGGCGATACTGAACAGCCCGAACCCCTTCATGAACTCGTCAGCCATTATCGGAAGTGGGCTGCGAACCCTCTTCAGCGTTTCCCATCCCGCCGGCCGACACCGACCACGAGGCCGTATCGAGGACACCGATAGGCCGACCGGGCGAGGGTGGAAGGGACGAGCGTGAGCGCCGGCCGGACTCAGTTGTCGCCGTCACCCATCCCCGCCGCCTGGAACCGCGTGCCGAGAACGTACACTACGGCGCCGATAGCGATGGAGAGCAGGCCGAGAACGGCGAACAGCGCCGACAGCAGCGAGTCCGAGGGGGACAGGGAGAGCGCCGAGAGGAGCGACCGCACCGCTCCCCGGATGAGTCCCGTGCCGAGCGCCGCGGCGTCGAGTAAGAGGAAGCCGAACACGACCGCGAACACCGCGATCATCGTCGAGAAGACGGTGACGGTCTTGTAGAGCCGCAGGGGCACCTCCACGTCACGCCCCCCGCGGCCGTCGGGTCCGCGATCGTCGTCGGTCACGACCTATTTCGGCGGCCGAAGCCGGTAGTAGCGGCGGTTGAGGTCGTACATGTACCCCTCCCGCATGGTTTTCAGCACCGCGTAGGTCAGGCAGCCGATGACGATGGGTGCGAGGAACGTCAGGTCGAACAGCAGGTGCACGTCCATCGGCATCAGGTTCTTGATCGAGAGCAGCGAGAGCGTCAGCGCGAAGGTGACGCCGCCCATCCCGATCGCCGCCCAGAACGGCTGCTCGACGGGTCGTCGGGCGCTCCCCTTGTTGAGGAACGGAACGACCGAGATGGCGCCGACGACGACGACGTTCGCGAGCACGCCGAACGTGCGGTCGGCCATCAGCTTCTGCTCGCCCAGCAGCGAGATGGCGGGGTTGAGGTCGTTGAGCTTCAGCAGACCGAACGACCAGTAGAGGTACCAGTCGGGCAGGATGATCGACGGCGTCGAACTCGGGTTCGCCGGGTCGCCGATGTGGGGCGGGAGCGTCGCCGACAGCAGCAGCAGCATGCCGACGAAGAAGCTGGTCAGCGCGAGGTTGCGGATCAGCTCGTGGGGCCACGTCGGGAACGCGAGCACGTCGCGCTCCACGTAGGTGGACTCCTGCCGGAGGTCCTGGTCCTCACGGCGGGCCCGCTCGAAGTACTCGTACGTGAGACGGGGGAGTCCGGCCCGACGACTCTTGCGCTCGCTCCACGTGGGCGTGTCGTCGTCGGGGGGGACGATCCCCGTGCCACCGTCGGTTCGTGCGTCGTGTTGGGTGTCGTCGCTCATTGTATCAGTGGGGTTCCGCGATGCCCTGCATCCAGACGATACCGATGTGGATCGCGATCAGCGTGGTGACCACGAACGGCAGCAGGAACACGTGGATGATGTACATCCGCTGGAGCGTCGGTGGGCCAAGCGAGAAGCCGCCGAACACCAGTTGGGCGGCCCACTCGCCGATCAGCGGGACCGACAGCGCCATCTCGACGCCGATCTGGCCCGCCCAGTAGGCGAGCTGGTCCCACGGCAGCAGGTAGCCGGTGTACCCGAAGCCCATGGTCAGACTGATCAGCACGATGCCGAGCAGCCAGTTCAGTTCACGGGGTTCCTTGTACGCGCCGGTGAAGTAGACACGGAGCATGTGGAGGAACACCGCGGCGGTCATCACCTGCGCCGCCCAGCGGTGGATCGAGCGCAGCATGAAGCCGAACTGGAGGTCCTGCATGATGAACGCGATCTGGCTGTAGGCGATCGTCGCCTCACCCGGTCCCGCGGCACCGACGGCTGGCGTGTAGTAGAACCCTAGCAGGGCGCCTGACAACGCCGCGACGACGTACGCGATCGTCGAGAACGAGCCCAGGGCGTACAGCGGGTACCAGTACCAGAACTTGTTGTCGAGGTTGTACTGCTCGGTGTGGCTCTTGGGCATCTGGAGGTTCACTCTGTAGTAGAGCGACTCCAGGATCTCCAGGTAGTCGACGACCCGGAACCGCTTGTCGAGCCAGATGAGGGTAAACAGGTACCCTCGCTCGATGGCGGAGAGCTGCTTGCCCTCCATCCAGCCGAGGTGGTCGTGTTCGTCTTTCTCTTTGAGGCTCATTGGTTATCGCTTGTAGTAGGGGTAGACCGCGCGCTTGACCTGGTCCCAGACGCCGGCGCCTTCGAGCTGCTCGCCGTCGACGTCCTCGCCGCGGACGTAGAGGTCCTCCCACTTGCGGCGGCGCTTCTTGACGACCATCACGTCCGGGAGGAACTCCTTCCGGTAGATGGCGAGGATGAACGCCAGGTCGATGAACACCACGGCGAGGAGGCCGCCGAGGAACATGTTCCCGTCGGCGGTCAGTGCCCACCCGGACACCAGCCCCCAGGTGAACATGAACACGAAGACGATCTCGAGCAGCGTCAGCAGCACGATGGCGATGGCCGCCGCCGTGCTCTCACGCGCCGGTTCGTACCGGTGGATGTCGCCGTAGGTGGATCCAGATGTGGACATTACTCGCCACCTCCAGTGTTACCGGTGTTCGGTGACTCGCCGTACTTCAGGATGTAGAACGTGAACACGAGGCTGACGAACATCATCAGGATGGTACCGACCCCCACCCAGTGGGGGTGGATCGGGGCACCGATATCGTGGAGTTCACGCTCGCCACCACCGCCGGCGGCTTCCAGTTCCTCGACGACCTCGATGGAGCCGACCATGCCCGCGGACTCGTGGGGCGTACAGACGTACTCGTAGGCCCCCGTCGTGGTGAACGTGTAGGAGTATTCGTGGCCCGAGTCGAACGTGACCCCTTGTTCGCCCTCGCCCGCCCAGTCGGCGCCCTCGGGCTGGCTGGTAGGGACCACGTTGTGCGTGTTGCTGTCCCAGACGAAGTTCACGGTCGTCCCGGTCGCGATGGTGAGCTCTGCCGGCTCGAACACGAGGCTCCCACCCGGGCCGACGGTCACTGTCTCGGTCGGCCCGCTACCGCCGCCTCCCGATCCGGTGTCGGTGCCGGTACTTTCCTGCCCGGCTGCGACCCCCGAACCGATGGCGACGGCCCCGCCTGAGCCGCCGGTCGCTCGGAGAAAATCCCGCCTCTTCATACGGCCAAAAGCTGGAACGGGCTGCGCTTAAACCCACCGTTTCACCCGGCCCCGAACCCCCAATCAGTGGCCGGAACCGAAGCGCTTGGACGGTCGACCGACAGTCACTCGCGCTCCCCGTCGTCACTCAACTGGGGAACGAACTCCGGGCGCTCGCCGGCTTCGTCGACGGCTCGGAGCCGGTCGCGGTACTCCTCGGCCCGGAAACGGTCCGAGAGGCGGGCGTTGGCGACGACGATGAAGAGGAAGACGCCGATCAGGAGGAACCCGATCCCGACCGCCGGCGCGATCACGTCCCCCTGCACGATGTCGGGCTGGAGGTCGAGGAAGAGCCAGCCGGCCAACAGCCCGAGCCCGGCGACGACCTGCGCGGCCGCGATCAGTTGCAGCATCGTGTTCCCGAGTTCGCCGGTGCCCGACTCCACGTCCTCGGGATCGGGGAGCGTCGCGTTCGCCGGCGGTTCCGGCGGCTCGTAGTCCTCCATCGAACAGAGTGCCACCGTCGGCTCCACGTCCCGGAGCACGGTCCCCTCACCCTCGATACTGCCGTCGGGGTTGATGATCGCGTACCCCTCGTCGGAGTACGCGAGCAGCCGGTCGCCCTCGGGGCCGCCGTGGCGTTCCAGCCGCGCGAAGACCTCGCGGGTGGCGATCCGGTTCTGCAGGTCCCGTTCGATCCGGTCGATCAGCTCCGGCCCCGTGATCCACGTGTCGGGGTCGAACACCGCCTCCCACTCCTCGCGTTCCATCTCCGCCATGTCGGCGGGACCGAACTCCTCGAAGTCGTACCGGGCCTCGACCTGTTCCCGTAGTTCGTCGAGGTCGGTGGACTCGGTATCGTCGAGCGGGGCCCGACCGTCCGCGGGGCTTCGCCCCTCGACGTCGTCGGCGTCGTCGTCGCCGCCGCTCTCGTCGGGGCGCTCGCGCGCGCCAGCCGGGTCGTCGTCGGCGGTGTCGGCCATGGACGTCGTTGGGCTGGCGCGCCGTTAAGCGCTTCGCGAGCGGCGCGCCGGAGTCGGACCCTTTAGGCACTCGACCCGCGTAGCCCGGGTTGATGGTCTCGGAGTCGACCGCCGCGGGGCTCGCGGCGCTCTCGGTCACGATCAGTCTCCCCTTCTTCCTCTACGGGGCGTGGTACGCGATCGAGACGGAGGTGATGACGTGGGACCGGCTGGTCTATCACCTGAAGTTCGTCGGCACCGGACTCGTGCTCACGACGGCGCCGATGGTGCTGTGGATGATCCCGCGGCTCTTCCAGCAGATGAGCGGCGTCACCGCGCTACATGCGTTCCTCGGGCTCCAAGCGTACGCGCTGCTCGCGCTCGCGCTCACGGGGATCGTCCGTATCTTCCAAGCCAAGCGACAGGCCGACCTCTACCGCAACCCCGACCCGGACGCCGACATCGACGCCCTCCACGAGAACATGGGTGCGTGGCGCCGACGGCTCCGAGTCGGCGTGTTCGGCTACACGTTCCTCTGGCTACTCGCCTACGTCCTCGGGGTCTACCAGTACCTCACGCGATACGTGTTCTAAGAGTCTAGTGACCAGTTAGGAGCCGAGTGCGCTCACCACGCCTCGCCGCTGGCCAGATCGACCGCGCTGTCGCCCTTCTCGGAAGGGCAGATGTCCGCCAGCACGCAGTCGCTGCAGTCGGGGTTTCGAGCCGTACAGACGGCACGGCCGTGGTCGATGAACAGGTGGGTGAACTGCTGCCAGTAGTTCTCGGGCACGAACTCGAGCAGGTCCTGCTCGATGGCCTCGGGCCGTTCCTCCTCGGTCAGGCCCAGCCGGCGGGAGATCCGTTGGACGTGCGTGTCGACGACGATGCCCTCGACCACGTCGTGGGCGTGCTGCAGGACTACGTTGGCGGTCTTCCGGCCGACGCCGGAGAGGTCGGTGAGGTCACCCATCGTGTCCGGCACCTCGCCGTCGTGTTTCTCGACGATGTCCTCGCCGATGCTCTTGAGGTAGCCGGCCTTGCTGTTGTGGAAGGTGATCCCGTAGATGTCCTCGGCGAGTTGCTCCTCGTCGGCGGCCGCGAAGTCCGCGGCGGTCTCGTACTTCTGGAACAGGTCCGCGGTGACCTCGTTGACGCGCTCGTCGGTACACTGCGCGGAGAGGACGACCGCGATCAGGAGTTGGAGTCGGCTGTCGAAGTTCAGCGAGATGGTGGAGTCGGGGTACTCAGTTTCGAGACGGTCGATGACTTCGATCGCCTGCTCGCGCCGGGGGTCGAGTGGCTCGCCCATACCCGGCGTTCCGTTCGCCGGGGGTTGAACGGTTCGGTCCCGCATCGGAACGGCGTCGACGCGGGGACGAGTGGCGTCGACGGCCGCCGAGGCCTACATCCCGGTGCCGGCGGCGAACTCGTAGCTGTAGACCCAGTTGAGGATCACGTAGGTCAGCACGCCCATCGACAGCGAGAGGATCCACGCGCCGGCGGCGATGCGGCCCACCTTCTTGTGGGGCGTCTCGGTCCTGAGTTCGTGGGGCGTATGGGTGAGCCCGAGCACCAGTGCGTAGAGCACGACCGGGACCGAGATCACCGAGAGGATGATGTGGACCGCGAGCATCAGCAGGTAGGCGTAGTAGACGAGGTCGGGCGCGCCCACCAGTTCCTTGGTCCCCCCGCCGCCGATCTTCCAGAGGTAGAGCACGAGGAACACCATGATCAGGCCGAAGGCGCTCCCCATCGCCGCGCGGTGTTTGTCGACCTCGTTGTCGCGGATCCACTTCCAGCCGAGGATCAACAGCACCGTCGCGGTGGTGTTGATCGCCGCGATGGCGTGGGAGAAGAGGTTCACCTGCGCGTTCGTCAGGTCGGGGAACACGCGCTCGGGGATGACACCGGCGAACGTGCCGATCACCAGCGCGTAGCCGACGACCGAGAGCACGGCGACGGTCGCTCGCGGCCGTGCGCGTGCACGAGAGCGGAGGTCTTCGAGCATATCGGTGGGTGGCTCCGGAGCGACAAGGCGGTTCCGGGTTCCGGCCGGGACCAACGCTTTCCCGACCCGCCACGTTGGACCGGTATGGCTGCCTGTGAGTTCTGTTCGATCGCCGCCGGCGAGCGCGACGTCCACGTCCTCTTCGACCGTGAGGGGGTCCTCGCCTTCCTCGACGAGAACCCCGCACGCGAGGGGCACGCGGTCGTGATGCCGAAATCCCACCGAGAGGAACTGCTGGGCGTCAGTGAAGCGGCCACTCCCGGCGTCTTCGAAGCCGTCGACGGCCTGGCGGGTGATCTCCGGGCCGTGCTCGGGACCGAGGGGTTCAGCGTCTTCTACACCTCGGGTTCGCTGGTCGGCTCGGTCGACCACGCCCACGTCCACCTCGTTCCACGGGCTGACAACGATGACGTGTCGCTCTCGCTCGACCGCACCGCGCTGGACCACGCCGACGCCGCCGACCTCGCTGCCGCGGTCCGCGACCGCGATTGAGTCGAGCCGATACCCCGAAGTTTATCAGCGACCACGCATCAGTGTCAGGTACGGGTGATGGCGACGCACCCGTCTCCGGTCGGACGGGCCGACTCCCGCCGCGACGGGGTGGCCCCCACGGCGCGGCGGATCTGGCGCCACCGGCTCGACCGACCACTTTCGCCGCGCGACCCAGGACAGGTCGCGCGGCGGTTCTCAGCACCCGAGCGATTGCTCCCCGCTCGGGGCTGTTCTCACTCCACGTAGCCGCCGGCTCGGGTACGTCGACGGCGAGCGGTCCCTCGCTGGGGCCGAGGAACCCCCAGAGGAAGTGACGATGGCTATTGCTCGGGCCTTTTGCTAGCGCGTTCGCCGGGGGCCGGTGAAAACGAGGACCACAGCAAAAGGCCGGTCAGATGACGCCGGTGGTCTCAGCCATCTCCCGCGCTGCCTTCTCGGTGATCCCGTCGCCCAGCACCGTGTAGCGGTCACGGATCTCGTGGGCGGTGGTCAGCGCCTCCAGCAGTTCGTCCTCGGTCACGTCGAGGTCCGCGGCCGTCGTCGGCGCGTCGAGGCTGTCCAGCGCGGCGCGGATGTCCTGCCACATCCCGTCCGGGCCGTCGTGGAGGTAGGCGGTCATGATCGAGCCGACGCCGACTTGGTGGCCGTGGAGCGCCCGGCCCGGCGCGATCCGGTCGAGTTGGTGCGAGAAGAGGTGCTCGGCGCCCGACGCCGGTCGCGAGGAGCCGGCGATCGACATCGCGACGCCCGAGGAGACGAGCGCCTTCACGACGATCCAGGCCGACTCCTCCAGCCCCGGCCGGATCAGGTCGGCGTTGTCGACGAGCATCTCGGCGGTCATCCGGGCGAGCGCGCCACCGTACTCAGAGTACTCCACGCCCTTGAGCCGGCGGGCGAGCTGCCAGTCGGCGACGGCGGTGTAGTTCGAGATGATGTCCGCACAGCCCGCGGTGGTCAGCTCCCACGGCGCGTCGGCGATCACCTCGGTGTCGGCGACGACCGCCAGCGGCGGCTCGGCGGCGACGGAGTGGCGCGTGTCGCCCTCCGGGATCGACCCCCGGCCGGAGACGATCCCGTCGTGGCTGGCGGCCGTCGGCACCGAGACGAAGCCGACGCCGAGTTCGTCGCTGGCCATCTTCGCGGTGTCGATCGGTTTCCCGCCGCCGAGGCCGACGAGGTAGCCCGCGTCCATCGCCCGCGCGGCGTCGATGACTTTCTGGACTTGGTCGAAGCCCGCCTCGCCGACGATGACCGTCTCGGGGTTCGGCAGCTGCCTCCGGACCCGCTCGCCGACGATCTGGTCGGGCGACGGGCTGGTGACGATCAGGGGGCTCCCCGAGAGGTAGAGTTCGTCGACGGCCGCCCCGAGGTCGTCGAGCATCCCGTGACCGACGAGGACGTTCCGCGGGAGACGGATCCACGACGATTTGTCGAACATGGGCTGAGGTCACGCCCCGACGTGAAAAACGGTTCGCGACGGGTTCTCAGGCGAGGACGCGCCACGCCTCGAAGAGGTAGGCGACGCCGAACCCCCCGAGCACCAGCGCGCTCACCGCGGCGACCGCCGGCGCGAACGACTCGATCCGGCGGCCCGCCCGCACCAACGCCGCGGGGAAACACGCCAGCCAGAGCCCGATCCCGCCGAACAGCCCGACGATCAGCGCGACGCTGCCGGTCTCGACGACGAAGACGCCGGCGAGCGCGTCGCCGACCCCCGGCAGCACCGCCAGCACGTCGAGGGTTCCCGGGTCCAGCAGCCCGACGCCGACGGTCAGCCAGAAGAGGATCTGGTACGGGTTCGTGAGAGCGAGCGCGAACGCGCGGCGGAAGCCCGTCGACGTCCCGTGGTCGACCGCGTCGACCCCACTCGCCCCGCCCTCGGCGGCGTCGACGCTCTCCGGCGCGAACGACGCCCGTACGCTCGTGGCGGCGTCGTAGGCGAAGTAGAGCATCAGTAGCCCGCCGACGCCGAACAGGACGCCCTTCAGCGTCGGCGAGCGGTCGACGATTCCGACGACGCCCGCAAGGGCGAGCAGGAAGAAGACGAAGTCCGCCAGCCCGGCGCCGAGGCCGGCCTTGATTCCGGCCAGCCAGCCGCGGAGCACGCTCTCCTCGGCGATGACGGCGTTCATCGGCCCGGGCGGCGCGGCCAGCGCCAGCCCGAACACCGCGCCCGCGAACAGCGTCGGAACGACCTCGATCACGACCTACTGAAGGGCCGAAAACGCGAAAAATCGCCCGGTTTCTCAGCGACGACGGGAGAGGCCGACGACTGCGGCCACGATCAGCGCCCCGACGGAAGCGTACAGGACGGCGACCGGCGCCCCGAGGACGACCGCACCGAATGCGAGGAACACCACGGCGGCGCCGGCCTCGATGTACGCGGTCGGGAGCGCGGCCTCGACCCGGTCGCCGATGACGGCGTCGACGCCGGTCCTCAGTCCCAACGCGCCGATCACGCCGACGAACACTGCGACCGGCGCGTGCTGGAACGTCGCCGCGAGGTTGATCGTCAGCAGTTGGGTCTTGTCGCCGAACTCCGCGAACAGCACGAACAGGAACGCCGTCAGGAGGCCGCCGTAGCTCCCGATCCGGGCGAGCATCGGCTCCGGGATCAATCGCCCGGTGAGACCGACGTCGAGGCCGGTGCCGGCAGTCATCGACCGGGACTGCGCCCCGTCACCGAGCGCCGTCGCCGCCGATCGAGCGGTCCAGAGCCCGAACACGAGGAAGAGCCCGCCAGTGAGCAGCGTCACGGTGCCGGCGGGGAGAACCGAGACGACGTACTGGCCGAACACGACCTCCAGCGCCGACCAGAGCGTGAACGCCCCCATGGCGCCGAGGAAGACGTTCTTGGCGTCTTGACGGGTGGCCAGCGTGATCACCACCAGTTGCCCCTTGTCGCCGAACGTCGCGAGGAGGTTCGCCAAGAACGCTGCGGCCAGCGGGCCGTTGCCGGAGTACCGGGAGACGACGGCGTCCAGCCCGGACTGGAGGGGCAGCGCAACCGCCGCGGGCATAGTCAGGTGGCCTCGTTCATCGTGGGCCGAACCCTGATGGCGTCGGCCACGTCCTCGGGGAGGCTCTGCTCGTCCCCGTCGCCGAGGCGAACCGTCACCATCCCGAACGGTGCCACGTCGACGACCTCGACCTCGGTTCCGGGCATCAGGCCCGCCTCCGCGAGGTAGTCGAGTTCGGCTTGGTCGCGGTGCGGGACCCGGGAGACGACGACGCGGTCACCGACTCCGAAACTGCTCAGCCGGTCGCCGGCGTCCTCGTCGACGGGGTCGAGGCTCTCGGCGGGGATCGGGTCGCCGTGCGGGTCGACCGCGGGGTCGCCCAGCGCGTCGGCCATGCGGCGCTCCAAGGCCTCGCTGATGTGGTGTTCGAGCGTGTCGGCCTCGTCGTGGACCTCCGACCAGTCGAAGTCGAGGTGTTCCGCGAGGTAGGCCTCCAGCAGTCGGTGGTGCCGGATCACTTCGAGCGCGACGGTTCGGCCCTCCTCGGTGAGTTCGACGCCGCGGTACTTCTCGCGCTCGATGAGGCCGCGTTCGGCCAGCTTCTCCATCATGCTGGTGACCGTCGGCGGGGTCTTGTCGAGGTACTCCGCGACCGCGGAGGTCGAGACGGGCGGGCCCTCCTCGCGCTGGAGGACGTAGATGGCTTTGAGGTAGTCCTCCATCGCATCGCTCAGCATGGACAAACGTACGTTTCGACGCGGCAAAAACGGTCTGGTGTGGCCGGCGCGCCGGGTCGGGAACTGTGGAGTTAAGCCCCCGGGATCCCTAGCCTATCGTGAATGAAGCTCCGACGCGCCCTGAGTTACGCGACGCTCGGTATCGGCGCCACCGCGGCCACGAACGCCCTCCTCACGCGGAACGCGGGCGACCTCCCGCCCGCCCTCGACGGTATGCAGCGCACCTACCGCTGGCGCGGGATGAACGTCGCCTACACCGAGGCCGGCGACCCCGACGACCCCGATCTGGTCCTGCTCCACGGCCTCAACGCCGCCGCCTCATCCGGCGAGTGGCGCGGCGTGTTCGACGCCCTCTCCGAGGAGTACCACGTGATCGCTCCGGACCTGCCGGGCTACGGCCGCTCGGACCGGCCGCCGGTTCGGTACTCCGCGGCGCTGTACGAGGCGTTCGTCGAGTCGTTCATCGGCGAGTTCGGGGACGACGAGGGGCCCGCGGTGATGGCCTCCTCGCTCACCGCCGCCTACACTGCCGCCGCCGCGAAGACCGTCCCTGTCTCGCGGTTCGTCCTGATCTGCCCGACGACGACGACCGGGCCGGGCGGCGGCACGTTCGTCCGGGAACTGATCCGGTCGCCGCTGGTGGGCGAGGCGCTGTTCAACCTCGTCACCTCCGAGCCGGCCATCGAGTACTTCAACGCCGATCACGGCTACGCCGACCCCAGCGGCGCCGAGCCCGAATGGGCCGACTACGAGTGGCGGACCGCCCACCAGGAGAACGCCCGCTTCGCCCCCGCCGCGTTCCTCGCGGGCGACCTCGACAGCGAACTCGACCTCGGCGGCACGCTCGCCGACCTCGACGTGCCGACGACCATCGTCTGGGGCCGCGAAACCGAGATGACGCCCGTCTCGAAGGGCGAGGAGCTGGCCCGCGCCGCGGGCGCCGAACTGCTCGTCTTCGACCGCGCGAAGCTGCTCCCCCACGTCGAGCGCGCCGACGCGCTGCTCGACTACCTGCTCGACGGCGACCTGCCAGAGGACTTCTCGGTGATCCGGGAGTACGACCCGAGCGAGGAGGGGGAGGCGGTAGAAACGGAAGCAGCGGACGAGGACGAGGAGTAGCCACGTCGGGGCCCCGTCGCCGACCCGGCGAACGGGGACCGGCGGAAGCGTGACGCCGGCTGATCAGTCAGCGTACGGGTTCCGCGGGTCGTCGTTGTGTCGGCACTGCTGGGCGTGGAACTCCAGGTCGAACTGGAGTTCGTCGCTCTGGATCTCGTTGCCGACTTCGAAGGGGAGCTCCCACGAGAACCCGATGTACTGGGTCGTGGAGTTCGGCCAGCAGTCGTCGCCGTTGTCGCCGCCACCGTTCCCGTCCTCGCCCTCACAGTAGTAGAACTGCACGTTGCTGATCTCGTAGTACGTGCGGTTGTCGTTGCCCGCGTTCTCGGGTGCGTAGTCGACGCCGCCGGAGGTTGCACAGTCGTACTCGTAGGTCGTCGTCGAGGGGCCGCCCTTCACCGCCACGAGACAGATCTCGCGCTGGCTCTCCCACTCGACGCCGACGACCTCGCCGGCCTCCTCCTCGACGGCCGTGATCTCGATGTCGCCGTTCGGGGTGGTGTCGCCGACGACAGGGGTGTCGTCGATCTTCCACTCGTCGCCGGTGAGACACGCCTCGCCGCCGTTGCTGGCGGTTCCCACGTCGGTAGCAGCCGGGGCTTGGTTGCTGAGAAGCCGTCCATCCTCGAGTTCGGCCATCACGTCCCGGAGGGTCCCGCTCGCGATCGGGACCTCCTCGGACTCGTAGACGTTGTTGCCGCCCTCACCGTCCGCGTCCGCCTCGGAGCCGTCGTACCAGACGTCGACGAGGATCTCGTCGGCGAGTTCGCCGCTCATGTCGTCGCCGCCGCCCTCCATCGTGTCGTCCTCGCCCGCCGCGTGGCTTTCGGGCTCGTTGACGCCCATCTCGGCGTTCTTCGTGAGTTCCCCTGCCATGTGGACCCACGCGGGGTTGTCGAACACGTGGAGGCTGATCGTCGCCTCGCCGCTGTCGCCGGGCTTGACGTCGCCGAGGTCGAAGACCGGGCCGGGGTTGTCCGTCAGCGCCTGGTCCTCGATCATGCTGCCGTTGTAGTGCTCCTCCCAATCGATCTTGAGGTCCAGTTCGCCGGCGGTGACGGTGTTGCCGGCGCTCGTTTCGGTGTCGTTCAGGAACGCCATCGTCCCCGTGCCACCGAGGGCGGCGCCGGCGCCGATGCCGCCGAGCCCCGTCAGGGCCTTGCGTCGGGTCAGTTCGAGTTTGTCGTCCATGTTCGTCACTCCCCGAAAGGGGAACTCCCACCGGCGGAGTCGAACCGCCGTGCAGTCACCGGACGTGGGACGGCCCAGGGCGGCCTGGGTGGCCGCATACCGGGATTATCCCGTGAAGTGATCGGTACCACCTGGATCGACGCCGGGGGCGAGGTCAACTGAGAAGGCGGGGTCGCCGCCGACGAACGGGTTCTCCGGGAAGCCGTTGTGGCGGGCCTGCTGGGCGTGGAACTCGATGGTGATGTCGACGGAGTCGCCCTGGACAACGTTCCCGACCTCTTCGGGGAGTCGCCACTGGTAGGTGATGTACTGGGTCCCGGTCTGGTCCGCGAGGAGACTCTGGCTGTAGCTCGACGAGAACGTGGTGTCGTACCAGCGTTCGAACTCGTCGTCCGCCCCTCCCGGGGTGGGGAAAAACGGGGACAGATTGATGTTCTTCCCCGGAACGCCGTCTATCGCCTCCTGCCTGTTGTAGACCGTCGTCCCACGGAGCCCGTCGAGCAGGATCCCGTCCCCGGTGAACGTCTCTATGCTGAGGTACTCGGTGAGTTTCCGCCACGACGTCAGCTTGCACTCCTCGTCGGGGTTCCACTCGCAGTCATCGTCGTCGTCGTAGAACGCACGCACCTCCAAGTGGTCCTGCAGTTCGCCCTCCCCTTCGCCGCCGGTGCTGTCCGTCGATGCCTCCGGGTCGGTCAGCCCGTGGTCGTCCCTATCGGACAACCGCATCTGGTGCCAGATCCACGCGGGGTTCGTGTCGTTGTGGATACTGATGACGATGCAGCCGTCGTCGCCCGGTTTGACGTCGTCGAGGGTCAGGATCGGCTGGTTCTGACTGTTCGTGTCGACCGGCGACTCCTGGTGGGAGAGTTCCTCGCCGTTGTGCATCGTGCGCCAGTCGAGTTGGATGTCCAGTTCGCCCGCGGTCACCCCGGCCGACGTGGTCTCCGCGTCGTTCAGGAACGCCATCGTCCCCGTACCGCCGAGGGCGGCGCCGGCGCCGATGCCGCCGAGACCGCCGAGGACTTTGCGTCGGGTTAGATCGAGTTTGTCGTCCATGTTCGTCACTCCCCCAAAGGGGAAGACCCACCGGCGGAGTCGAACCGCCGCGGCCCGGAAGGCCGGCACCCGCGAAGGCCGGGCAGCCGGTCCTACTCGAACACGACGTCGAATGCGACGCCCTCGTTGCCGCCAGCGTAGTCGGTCTGGAGGGTCACGGTCGCCTCGCCGCTGAGTTCGAAGTCCGTCGACCCGTCGAGAGCCGTGTTGACGAGGAGGTATCGGGTCTGCCGACCCTCACCGTCGTTCGTCACCGAACCCCCGTTCGGACCGTTGAGCGAGATCGAGGTGCCGCCGATCGACAGACTGTCGATGGACGCCTCGACAGTCGCCTCGTCGGCCTTCCCCTGGATGGCCATGCGACCGTCCGGCTGCGGGTCGTCGAGCGTGTCGCTGATGGTGGTCCCGTCGAAGGTGAACGAGAGTTCGTCACTGCTCTCGTCGTAGGAGACCGACCAGTCGACGGTTTGGCCGCTCGTCCACACGTAGTTCTCCTCCGCGAACTCGCCGGATACGCCGGGTTCGTCGCCGACGGCTAGCTCCCACGCGCCGGAGGAACCGTTGTTCCCGTAGCGGGCGCGGGCGCCGCCGGTGATCGTTTCGTTGCCGTTGAAGCTCTCCGCGACCTTCGCGAACCCGTCGCCGGCCTCGGTCGTGACACTGGCGCACGGGTTGTCCGTGCCCTCGTTGTGCCGGGACTGCTGAGCGTAGAGCTGGAGGTCGAAACTCAGGCTGTCGGACTGGATGATGTTCCCGACTTCGTAGGGGACCTCCCAGTCGAGACAGAGGCAGGGCCCCTCGCCGTTGTCACCCGTACCCGGGTAGTGGGCCTGGGCACCCGGCTCGAAGAAGCCGTCGCCGTTGTCCGGGGTGGTCCCCTCGCCGTCAAGCGGGACGCCGTACTGGATGGCGTCGAAGAGTTCGGCGAGCGTCCCCGACCAGATGTCGGTCGAACTCTCGACGTCGTCCGCGTTGAAGCCGCCGTCGTCGCCGATATCGTCGTCGAGGGTACAGTACTTGAGCGTCACATCCACGTTCTGGGCGAGCTCACCGTTGCCGTCGCCGCCCGTCGAGTCGACCTCGCTCTCGGGCTCCGTGATCCCGTTCTCGTTGTTCGCGGTGAGTTCGCCGCACAGCCACAGGTACGCGGGGTTGGTCTCGATACGCGGGCAGAGCGCGACCAGCCCGCTGTCGCCGGGCTTGACGTCGCTGAGTTCGCCGGTCACCGCGTCCCCGTCGATCTCGCCGGAGACGTAGTCACCGCCGCTTCCCTGGCTCCAGTACGAGTAGTACTCCACGATGAGGTCGAGCTCCCCGGCGGTCATCACGCCGGAGGTCTCCTCCGTGTCGTTCAGGAACGCCATCGTGCCGGTGCCACCGAGCGCGGCGCCGGCGCCGATGCCGCCGAGGCCGCCGAGGACTTTGCGTCGCGTCAGGTCGAACTTGCTGTTGTCGTCGGACATGGTTTCTCGTCGCTACCTCGGGGGGCGTCGACGGGTCGTCGACGCGGGCCACCGAGGCGGACGGGAACTCCTTGCCCGGATACCCCAGTATATATGAGTGTGTTGACGGGTTCATACGCCCGGCGAGAGAAGTACGAGGACCACCATAGTGGACGCGAAAGGGCGGCTTTCGCCCGATAAGCCGGCTGGTAACCGTTCCCCGACCCGTGAATTCGGGCTTTCACACCGGCTTCTCGGGTTTCAAAGCCTGAGAGCCCCGTTCAGGTGGCGTAAGAGGGTGGTTAATCGACTGAAACGTCCGTGAACGATCGTGTATCAAAACGATACACGAAGAATAACAAACCGTACACTGTTGATAGCCTCGCTCGGTCGAAGTCAGATGAGAGACCGCAGGCGCACACAGGAGTGGGATGGATCGGGCACGTCAGTCGCTACGTCGGGCGGTTTCGGACGGTCTATCCGAGTGATTCGACCGTGAGTACCGCGAAAGCGACCCGGGAGCCCGTAGAGAGCGAACCGGACATCACCCAACGGGTGGCTTTCGACGTGCTCAGCGCACGTCGACGGCGACACGTCCTTCACTACCTGCTGCAAGTCGACCGGACCGTCGAGCTACGCGAGCTCTCCGAGCAGCTGGCGGCGTGGGAGAACGGCGTGCCGCCAGTCGACGTAACGTACGACCAACGCATGCGCGTCTACACGTCCCTCCGGCAGCTCCACCTGCCGAAACTCGACACCGAGGGGATCGTGGAGTTCGACGCGAACCGCGGGACGGTCGTCCTGACCGAGGAGGCCGCCGAGCTCGAGGTGTACCTCGAAGTCGTCCCTCACGAGGAGATCCCGTGGAGCAAGTACTACGCCGGCCTCGGCTCGCTGTCCGCGATGTCGGTCGCCTCGGCGGGGTTGGGGGTGGTTCCGCTGACGTGGATCCCCGGTCTCTGGCTCGCGGGCATCATCACGCTCCTGTTCCTCGGTTCGGCGCTGTACCACTGTCACTACGACACGAACCATCGCCTCGGCGCGGGCGAGGAGCCACCGACATGACGGGGGGGCGACTCCGCCGCGCGCTCAACATCACGGGCACCGTCGTTCTCGTCGTCGCGCTGCTCGTCACCGCAATCGTGGCGTTCCCGGCGGTGGTCGGCGCGGACCACAGCTACGTGGTACTCTCGGGGAGCATGGAGCCCAGTATCGGGACCGGCGACGTGGTCATCGTCGCGGACACGCCACCGGAGCGGGTCGCGACGGACGACGTGATCGCGTTCGATCGCGTCGCGGGGGACCAGAAGCGGACCACACACCGCGTGGTCGAGGTGGTCGATCGGGACGGCGACCGGTACTTCCGGACGAAGGGTGACGCGAACGAGGAGCCGGACGGCCGCTTGGTGCCGGCGGACGCCCTGATCGGCACGGTCCGGTTCAGCATCCCGGAGGTCGGCTGGCTGTTCTCCTTCGCGAACAGCGACACCGGCGTCCTCACCTTCGTCGCCGTCCCCGGGTTCCTCCTCGCCGCCTCGGAGCTGTGGGGGCTGGTCACCGCGGCGCGCGACGACGGCACCGACGGCGGCGACGGCGGCGACGGCGCCGGTCACGCTGTGGCGGATGACGCCGGGGAGGGGGATCCATGACCGATCTCGGCCACCGTGCACTCGCGTTCGTCGCCCTGGGCCTGCTCGTGTGGATGGTCGTCAGTGCGAGCGGGCTCACCCCGACGCTGGGCGCCCTCCACGACGAGGAGGCTGCCGAATCGTCGTTCGACGCCGCGAGCGACCTGACCGTCGAAGTCGAGGCCGTGGAACTGACCCCCGGAACGGTCGCGAGGAACGCCAGCGGGACGGTGATCGTCGAGCTCGGCGTCCGCGCCCCGGAGGAGGTGAGCGTCTCGGAGTTCACCCTCTCCGTCGCGGGCGCCGACCGGCTCGTCCCCGTCGCCGCGTCGAACGTCACGTGCGACCGCGAGTGCACGCTGGAGGTCAGCGAGCGGCGGATCGCCGGCCTCGTCGACGAGCCCGGCGAGTACGAACTGGTCATCAGCGGCTGGTGGACGTACGACCGGCAGTTCGTGGGCCGGGCCCCCGTTACGGTCGACGTTGCCAAGCTGGGCGGCGAAGCCGGCACACCGACGAGGACGGGCGGCGGAACCAGGACGGCGACGGCGGGTCCAACGACTGAAGTCACGCCTACGACGACTCCGCCGAGGGCAACGAACACCACAGCGACGAACACCACAGCGACGAACACCACAGCGACGAACACCACAGCGACGAACACCACAGCGACGAACACGACGGCCGCGAACGCCACGACCGCCGCCCCGAACGGTTCGACGCCGACGGGGACGAACGGCTCGGCGACCACGAACGACTCCACGACGCGGAACGCGACCGGGACGACCAACGGTTCGGCGACCACGAACGACACGAGCAGCGTGAACAGCACACTCGACTCCGCTACCGGTACCAACTCTACCGCCAACACCACCAGCACGAACAGTACCGCAACGACGAAGAACTCGACTGCGAGTCTTGGCGGCGACGACCTCCCGACCCCGGACGCGGGGAGACCCTCTCTGGCCGGTCAGACCGGTCGCAGGACGAGCACGTCGTCGCCGGTGGTCTCGCTCGCGCCGACGTCCGGTTCGACTTCGTCGCCGATCTCGACCGCGCCGGTAGGGGCGTCGACGACGATACCGGTCACCCGCGCCGGGCCGAAGTCCACGACGGCGGTGTCGTAGGGCGCGTCAGACTCGAACGACGGCGCGGCGACGTGGACGGTCGTGATCGTCTCGACGGTCCCCGATTCAGGGAGCGCCTCCTCGGAGAACGCCGTCGAGCCACAGTCCGGGCAGATGCGCCGCGGCGGCAGGTGGCCATGGCCGTTCGCACACTCGACGTAGTAGCCGTCGTCGGCGACGAAGGCGTGGAGCCACTCGTCGAAGCCGGCGTCGCTCATTCCGCCACCTCCAGCACGTGAACTACTGCAGAGGCCACCGTCCCACCCGCGTTGTGGGTGACGCCGACCTCCGCGTCGGCCACCTTGTCGCTGTTGGGGTGGTCACCACGGAGAATCCGGGCCATCTCGGCGATCTGGGAGCCGCCGGTCGCGCCGACGGGGTGACCCTTGGCCTTGAGGCCGCCGGAGAGATTGACCGGCAGGTCGCCATCGGCGCGGGTCTCCCCGCGGCGGGCGGCGCCGAGTCCCTCGCCGGGGTCGTAGAAGCCGAGCGACTCGATCGCCAGCACCTCGGCGATGGTGAAGCAGTCGTGGACCTCCGCCACATCCACGGCGTCGGCGTCGATGCCGGCGTCGTCGTAGGCCATCGCCGCCGCGTCGTCGGCGGCAGGCGTGCGGGCGAGGTGCTCTCGATCTTGGAGGGCCATGCGGTCGGCGCCCTGTCCCGTCCCGACGACCGCGACTTCGGCGTCGAGGTCGTGATCGGCGGCGTACTCCTCGCTGACGAGCAGGACCGCCGAGGCGCCGTCGGTGATCGGACAGCAGTCGAACAGCCCGAGGGGTTCGGCCACTGGGGGTGCGTCGAGAGCCTGCTCGACGGTGAGTTCGCGCTGGTACTGGGCGTACTCGTTGGGGATCGCGTTGTCGTGGTTCTTCGAGGCGACGTTCGCGAGGTCGGTCTTGAGGTCGGCCTCGTCGATGCCGAAGCTGTCGGCGTAGGCCTCCGCCATCAGCGCGTAGGCCGCGGGGAAGGTCACGCCAGCGCGGACCTCGAACAGTTCGTCGGCGGCGATCGCCAGCGACTCCGTGACTTCGGGGGTGTCGTGGTTGGTCATCCGCTCGACGCCGCCGGCGAGCACCACGTCGGCCTCGCCGGATCGGACGGTCCGGACCGCCTCGCGGACGGCGACGCCCGCCGAGGCGCAGGCCTCCTCGTAGCGCGTCGCCGGGCAGGAGAGGCCGGCGGCCTCCCCGAGCAGCGGCGCCAAGTGTCCCTGTCCCTCCGAGAGCGGGCCGGCGAAGTTGCCGACGTTCAGTTGTTCGACGTCGTCGAGCGGGACGCCGGCGTCCTCCTTCGCGGAGAGCGCCGCCTCCGCGAACAGGTCGCGGCCGGTTCGTTCTGGGTGCGAGCCGAAGTGGGTCAGCCCCACACCAGCCACGCGCACGCCTGACATGGCTTGGGGCTTGGGCGGGTCCGGCTAAAGGGCTGCCGGAGTCGCTGTCGTGGGGGCCTGATCCGTCGGGCGGCCGACGGCGGCGACGACGGCGTTCCGGCAAGCCCTTCCCGGCCCCGCCCCATCGTCGGGCCATGTTCAGCGACGCGTTCGTCGGACTCGCCTGCACCGACTGCGACGCCACTCTCGCGGTGGACGACACCGACCCCGAAGCCATCGCCGGCGCCGGCCCGTGCCCGGACTGTGGCGCGCCCCGCGTGCCGGAGTACGACCTCGACGCCGTCGACGCCGAATCGGTCCGAACGGGACTGCGGGCGTGGGACCGCGACACCGTGCTTCCCTTCGACGCCGAGACGGCGCTCACGGCCGCGGAGGGTGGCACCCCGAGCGTCGACGCCCCCCGGATCGCCGACGAACTCGGCGTGGGGCGCGTCGAGATCAAGGACGAGTCCCGGAACCCTACCGGCTCGGTGCTCGACCGCGGCCTCTCCGTCGCTGTCACGGCGGCCGCCGAATCAGGGGCGGACCTGATCGCCTGCGCGTCTCCGGGCAACGCCGGACAGTCGATGGCGGCCTACGCGGGACAGGCCGACCTGCGTTCCTACTCGTTCGTCCCGACGCGCTCGCCGTTCTCGAACAAGGCGATGGTGAACGTCCACGGCGGGGACATGAAGGTCGTCCCCGGCCGCCTCGGTGACGCCGTCGAGTCGCTGGCGACCGAACTGGTGTCGGACTACCTCGACCTCGGGGCCTTCGCCAGCCCCTATCGCCACGACGGGCTGAAGACGGTCGCCTACGAACTCCTCGCGGACCGAGACTGGGACGCGCCGGACGCCGTTATCCTCCCCGCGAGCACGGGCGAACTGGTCGTGGGCGTCGTCGACGGCCTGCGGGAGTGCGTGGAACTGGGACTGATCGACGACCTTCCGCCCGTCTACGCCGTCCAGCCGGCGGGCTGTGCGCCGATCGCGGCCTCGTTCGATGTCGGGAAGGGGGAGACCGAACCGTGGGAGACCCCCGACACCATCGTCGGCGAACTGGAAGTGGCCGACCCGCCGGGCGGCGCGCTCGCCCTCGCGGCGATCCGGGAGACCGACGGCGCGGCGCTGACCGTGGCGGACGACGAGGCGCTGGAGAGCGCGGTTGCGGTGGCGTCGACCGAGACCGTCGAGGTGGGACTGGCCGGCGGCGTCGCCGCTGCGGGGCTCTGGGCGCTCGCGGAAGACGGCACCCTCGGCGCCGACGACGAGGCGGTCGTGCTCAACACCGAGGCGGCGACGAAGGCCCCGGACGTGCTCCGGAGCCACCTGATGGGCCAGGGCGTCTGACCGGGCGGTTCCGTACCGACCGGGGCGGCGTCAGGACTGAAGCAGCGCCCACTCGGTGTCTGAGACCTCGATCCGGGCGGCTTCCTCGCCGTCGGCGACCGCGCGGAACACGAACTCCCCGTCCTCGCGTTCGACTTCGATCCCGACGCTGCTGGCGTCGACGGTGAACCGCTCCTCGATGCGGTCCGGTCCCTCGTCGTCCCCGCGCTCGGCCGTCACGTCGTAATCGCCGTAGGCCAGTTGGGTGGTTGTCTCGACGAGTCCGTCGTCGTCGATCAGGTCGGCGTCGATCCCGTCGTGCCTGCTGGTCTCCCGGACGACGAGGATGTACGTCTCCATCGGCATGGTGCCGTGGTTCGGGGGCCCGTGGGAAGAAGACGGCGGCCGAACTGTCGGATTTCCCGTGTTCCCGGCAGAACGGCGCCGTGGCAGGGCCGGGGCGCTCCCGGCCAAGGGCTCCCCCAAGCAGGAGCGAACGAACCCCGGAACGTCCGGCCGGCTTCCGGGACGCTTTCCCCTCCCCCCTCCAACCCCGAGCCATGTCCGACAGCGCGCTGATCATCGGCGGCACCCGCTTCATCGGCCGCCACACCGTCGAGGAACTGCTCGACCACGACTACCACGTCACGATCTTCAACCGCGGCAACCACGACAACCCCTTCGCCGACCGCGAGGGCGTCGACCACGTCGAGGGCGACCGCACCGACGAGACCGACCTCAAGGCCGCGAAGCTCTCCGTCGAACCCGACATCGTCATCGACTGTGTCGCCTACTACCCCGCCGACGTGGCCATCGCCACGGACATCTTCTCGGACGTGGACGGCTACGTCTACATATCCTCGGGCGACGCCTACGGCGAGGAGTGGATCCCCAAGCGCGAGGGAACCACGCCGATGCGACCCTGCACCGACGAGCAGGCCGTCGACGACTCGGGGGAGACCTACGGCAACCGCAAGGCCGAGGGGGACCGCGAGATCGTCGCCGCCGCCGACGACGGCGTGAACGCGATGTCCGTCCGGCCCTGCATCGTCTACGGGCCCTACGACTACACCGAGCGGATGGACTACTGGCTCGACCGCGTCGACAACCACGACCGCGTCGTCGTCCCCGGCGACGGCCAGAACCTCTGGCACCGCGCCTACGCGGCCGACGTGGCCCAGGCGCTCCGCGTCGTCGCCGAGGAGGGCGAACCGGGCGAGTTCTACAACGTCGGCGACCAGCGCGCCGTCACCCTCGAAGAGATGCTCGGCCTGATCGCCGACGCGATGGACACCGAGGTCGAGGTCGTCCACGCCGGCAAACACGAACTCGGCGCCGCCGACCTCGAACCCGAGGACTTCGTGCTCTACCGGGACTACCCGCACCTGCTGGACACGAACAAGCTCGCCGACCTCGGCTGGGAGTCGACGCCGCTCGACGAGGCGATGGCTCGAACCGTCGAGGAACACCGCGAGAGCGATCGCGACGGGAGCGAGTACGACCCCGGCCGTGAGAACGAAGAGGCGGTGCTGGACGTACTGGATACGCTCTAGAACGGAACCGAACGCGGCGTGTCGGGCCGCTCAGAACTCCATCGACCGGCTCTCGGGGCTGATCCCCGCGACCTCCTCTTCCAGCCACTCGCGGAACCACTTCACCCGCTTGAGCCGCTGGTGACCGATCGACTCGGCGGTGTCGCTCTCGACGCGCTCGGTGTGTTCCTTCCCGCGTTCGAGCACGCGGTCGACCATCTCCGCGGCGTCCATGTGGGTCCGGGCCTCGTAGCCCATGCGCAGGAGCATCAGCACCGTCCCGTTGGCGCCGACCTTGTCCAGCACGTCGGCCTCGATCAGGCACTGCGTCTCCAGCGACACGTCCGAGAGCGGCCCCTGGTAGGAGTGGTCCGAGACGACGTTGCAGACCTCGTCGATGAACGAGTCCGGGAAGTCCCCGCGGCTCGTCAGGTACTCCCGGGCGACCCGGGCGCCGGCGTCGGCGTGGCGGTCCTGTTCGGCTTCGAGTTTGGACACGTCGTGGAAGACGGCGGCGACACGGACGACGTGGACGTTCGCGCCCTCCGCCCGGGCGATGTCGGTGGCGATCTCGACGACGTTCCGGATGTGGTTGAAGCGGTAGTCCGCGGAGTGCCACGGGTACCAGCGCATCCGACCGCCGTCGTCCTCGCTCTCGACGCTTGCGGCGAGGTAGTCGTGAACGAACTCCTCCATCGCGGCGAACTCCTCGGCGGAGACGGGCGCATCCCTTATTTCGACGCCCACGGCCCTCCCCTCGACTCGGTCGTTCGGCTGTCGTGTTTCATTGCTTGAGAAGAGGCTCGTTTCGCTCTTAGTCGTTACGGGACCGGGAACACAGAGCTTCGAGCGGCCGCAAGGCCCGACGACGCTGCCGCCGACCGAACCGTTAGGTGCCCCGGCGTGCTCCGACCCACCATGACCGAGCAGCTCTACCTCGACGACTCGACGGTGCGGGAGTTCGAGGCGACCGTCGAGCGGACAGTGAGCGACGACCGCGTCGTCCTCGACCGAACCCACTTCTACCCCGAGGGCGGCGGCCAGCCGGCCGATCACGGCACCATCCGCACCGACGACGGCCGCGAGTGGCACGTCGTCGACGTACAGAAACACGACGGGATCCACCACTATCTCGAACCCGGGGCCGGCGTCGACGGGGACGGCGCCGACGCGCTCCCCGAAGCCGGCGCGACGGTCACGGGCGAACTCGACTGGGAGCGCCGGTACAGCCACATGCGCTACCACACGGCCCAACACCTGCTGTCGGCGCTGCTCCTCGACGAGTTCGACGCCGAGACCACCGGGAATCAGGTTCGGGACTACAAAGCAACGCTCGACTGTGCCTACGAGCGCTTCGAGGAGGACGACCTCCGGCGGATCGAGGACCGCATGAACGAACTGGTCGACGACGCCCGGCCCGTGGAGTGGTACGTACTCGACCGCGAGACCGCCGAGGACGAACTCGACCCCGAGCGGACGCGGCTGGCGCTGCTACCCGACTCGATCACCGAGATCCGGATCGTCGAGGTCGGTGGGGTAGGCGACGACGAGCCGTTCGACCGCACTGCCTGTGCAGGGACCCACGTCTCCAACACCGAGGAAATCGGCGAGGTCACCGTGACCGGCCGGGAGACGAAGGGAAGCGAGGAGGAGCGACTGACGTTCGAACTGGCCTGACCCGGCCCATCGTCGCCGCAGACACGCTTTTGGGGGTACCGACGGAAACCGTCAGCCATGACGGACGACGACCGCTCGCTCTCGCGGCTTGGACGGATCGCACTCGGTCTCGGGCTCGCGCTGCAGGCCTTCGAGGACTTCCGGGACATGGACGACACCATCGAGTACGCCGAATCCGCGGGCGTGCCGATGCCGGAGACGCTCGCGCCGCTGGCGTCGGGGACGATGTTCGCGGCGGGGTTGGGAATCGCGCTCTGGAAGCTCCCCCGGCTGGCGACCGGCGCGGCGGCGACGTTCCTCGCCGTCGTGACGACGACGATGCACGACTTCTGGAACGCCGAGGAGGGGGAGGGCGGCGGCGACCGGCTGGCCTTCTTCGGCAACCTCGCGATGTTCGGCGGCGTACTCGTGTTCCTGCGCGAGGCGTGGCGGCGGGACTGAGCGGGCGGAGTTGAGGCGGGAAAACGGGACCGCGCTCAGTCGTCGGTCTCGCTCGACCCACCGAGGACGGCCGGCCGTTCTGCGGGTGCCGGCGCCGTGACCGCCGAGACGCCCACGACCAGCACAAGCCCGACGACCATGCCCGCGATAGACGACGACCACCCCGCGAAGCTTTCCATCACCCCCGGGACGACGACGCCAAGCACCGTCGTCGTCTCGCCCGCGGCGGGCGTGAACGTCGTGACCATGTAGAACAGCTGACTGCCGAGCAGCCCCGCGACCATCCCCGAGAGCGTCGTCCGCTGCCAGTAGAGCGCGACGATCACCGGCGGCGCCAACTGCGCGAAGCCGCCGAACGCCGTGTCGCCGATGACGAACAGCGAGGGTGGGTTGTAGAGGCTCGCGAGGAACGCCAGGGTCGCGAAGACGGCGACGCCGACGCGGGCGATGAGGTCCTCGCGGCGCGCGCTGGCGGCGTCGTTGATGAACGGCCGGTAGAGATCCCGCGTGAAGTACGACGACCCCGAGAGCAGCATCGAATCCGAGGAGGACATCATCGCCGCCATCGCGCCGGCGACGACCAGCGCGGCGAACCACGTCGGCGTGTACTCCGCGAGCACGCCCGGGAGGATGTTGCCGCTCTCGGGCATCGGCACGCCCAACCCGGCGGCCCACGCGCCGAGCATGAACGCCGGCACGAACAGGAGGAGGACGACCAGCGGCCAGAGCGCCATCGTGCGCTTGAGCACCTTCTCGGAGTTCGCGACGAAGAAGCGCTGGTTCACCTGCGGGAACATGGCGACGCCGAAGGCGATCCCGATGGCCTGTGAGAGCATCCACGGGGCCGAGTAGACGCCACCGCCCAGCGAGAGGAACTCGGGGTTCGACGACGCCAGCGCGTCGGTGGCGGCGCCGATGCCGCCGACCGAGCCGAGCACCCAGACGAACGCCGCCCAGACCATCGTGAGCATGAACAGCCCCTGGAGCGTGTCGGTCCACGCCACGCCGCGCATCCCCGAGAGGACGACGTAGCCGATCATGAACACGGTGATCAGCCCCGCGCCCGCCCAGTAGGGAACCGCGCCGTTGGTCAGCGCCGAGAGCGCGCCGCCGGCACCGACCTGCTGGAGCATCACGTACGGGAACAGCCAGAACAGCGAGATGCCGGCGACCAGCGCCCGCAGCCTCGGCGAGCCGAACCGGTCGCCGAGCATCTCTCCCAGCGTGACGTAGCCGTGTTTCTTCCCGACCAGCCACTGCTTGTAGCCGACGACGTACCAGAGCACGCCGAAGATCAGCCCGTCCATCAGCCCCATCACGAGGATCCACTCCGGCCCGTTCGCGTAGGCGATGTTCGGGCCGGCGAAGAACGTAAACGCCGACAGCAGCGTGGCGAACGTCGTGAACAGCAGGACGACGGTCCCCAGCGTGCGCGAAGCGAGGTAGTAGTCCTCGGCAGTACGGTCGGTCAGTCTGTAGGCCACCAACCCCACGCCGAGGGTGACGATGAGGTAGGCGACGACGATGCCCATCTGGATAGCGACGGCCGACTGCAGGGGGATCACGACGACATCCCCCCCATCCAGACGCCCCAACCGTAGCGGGTGAACACGGCGAAGACGGCCGACGCGAGCACCATCCAGCCGACGTGCCACCAGAGCCAGACCGGGAGTCCGGCGGCGACCGTCGACACGTCCCAGAGGAACCACGGGACGGCCAGTGACAACAGGAGCGCGAACACCACGCCCCACACGAGCGAGTCGGTTCGATCCGGCATGATGGAGGCTCGTTGCCGCCGAACTGTGAAAACTGTACCGGGTATTCGAACAAGCTCGATTTTCGAAGAGAATTCTTCTTCACTCACGGCGTCGAACACGATCAGTCGTCGGCCCCCGGCGCGTGGATAGCGCCGCCGGTGTCGACGTTCACGTCGGCGAGAAAACGGGGGGTGGGGAAGAGGGTCGCTGCGAGCTCAGTCGTCGGCTTCGGCTGTCTCGGCCCGCGGGATCGTGACGTCCGGGAGCCCGGCCTCGATCTGGTCACGGCGGGCCTCGAACTTCCCGGGGAGCACGAGTCGCCCGCCGAGGTCGTCGAGGGGTTCGTCGCTGTCGTAGCCCGGGCCGTTGGTCGCCAGTTCGAACAGCACGCCGGCGTGCTCGCGGAAGTAGACCGAGCGGAACCAGTGGCGGTCGACCTGTGCGGTGGGGTTGAGTCCGCGCGAGCGGACGGCCTTCCGCATCGCTTCCTGATCGGCGTCGGTCGGCGTCTGGAACGCGACGTGGTGGACGGTGCCGTGGCCGTTGCGGCCGCCCTGAATCGTCGGCAGCACGTCGACGTACTTCCCGACGGGGCCCTCGGCGGCGAAGCGAGTTCGCTCGTCGCCGGGGGTGTCACCCTCGGCCTGCTCGGTGCCGAGGCGCTCGAACCCCATCGTTTCCAGCAGTTCCTCGGTCGGGTCGGGGTCGGCGAGCCAGAGCGTCACGGAGTGGAAGCCGCGGATGGCGGCGTCGGCCGGGACGAACTCCGTCCACGGCGTCGTCGGGTCGTCGGCGCCGATGTCGCTCTCGACCAGTTCGACGGGGAGGCCGTCGGGGTCGCGCAACGGCAGGACGGTCTCGCCGAACCGCTCGACCCGGTCGTCGTAGTCGACGCCGTGGTCGTCGAAGCGCGACTCCCAGTAGTCGAGGCTCCCCTCGGGGACCCGGAACGCGACCCGGGAGACCTGCCCGGAGCCGATCTTCCCCTGCGAGAGGTGTTCCCACGGGAAGAACGTCATGCTCGTCCCCGGCGTCCCCTCGGCGTCGCCGAAGAAGAAGTGGTACGTGCTCGGGTCGTCCTGATTGATGGAGCGCTTCACGAGTCGCATCCCGAGCGTCTCGGCCCAGAAGTCCATGTTGCGCTGCGGGTCGCCGGCGACGCACGTGACGTGGTGGATGCCCGGCGTCGGTGTTGGGTCAGCCATGGCCGTGAATAGGCGCCGGAGGGACTTGAGTTCGCGCTGACGTGAGTGTTACCGCGGGGCTCGCGGCGAGCGCGGCGGCAGCGGCGACCCGACTCCGGCCCGTATCCCGAAAACGGGGTTTTCGAGCCCACTATTGCCGGTGTTCGGTCGGTAGGAGCGTACTACCCTATATACGTTGCCGACGTACCAGCTACCGATGGACGCGAACAGCCAGCCGACCACCGGGACAGCGGACAGCCCCCAGAGCACCCTCCACACGACGCGTCGACGCGTCCTCGCGGCGAGCGGAGCGGTCGCGCTGTCGGGGCTGGCCGGCTGTGCCGCCCTCGACGGCGTGTTGAACCGCGCCGCCGACGCGGCGCTGGGAACCACCTCGGCGTCGCCGGCCGCGTTCTACAGCGGCGACCCGGCCCTCTGGGCCGATCAGTCGGACGGGGAGCGCCAGCACCTCCCCAGCGGCGCGACCGAGGTCCGCTACGTGCCGGCGGGGCTCCGAGCCCGCGGCCAGCGCGTCGACCTCGACGGCTGGATTACCAGCACGACCACGCGGGCCCAGAACCACAACTCCTCGCGCTCGAACAGAACCCAACCGATCTGGGTACCTGACCTCGACGGCGACGGCTACGACGACGCCGCGAGAACACTCGCGACGGTACTGGACATGGAGCGGGCGCTCTCGATCCACCTCGATTCGGCCATCGCGGCCGTCGACGCCCGGTCGGCAGCCGAAGCGACGGCCTCCCTCGACAGCTTCGTCGAGTGGGTCACCGAAGTCCGGGGGACGCTGGATCGCTGTGGCTCGGAGGTATGTGTGACCGTCCGCGAGCACGCCGACGGGCGACGCGACCTCGGGCGGTCGGCCCGCGACGCCGTCGCCGCCGCCGAGTGGGAGGAAGCGGCGAGTTCGCTCCGGGAGGCCCGGGAGATCGTCGACTCGGACCTGAAGCTCATCGGCGGCGACCTCGACAGCGACGGCGACGGCCTCGGGGACGGCACCGAGGACCTCTACGCCTACCTCGACGGCGACGGGACGATCGGCGAGCGCTTCGTCGTCAGCCTCCCCGACGCCCGGCTCCCGAACGACGGCCCCGCGCTGGCCGACGAGCTCACCCCGCGGCGGGTGCTCGACTACCTGATCGGCGAGCAGGGCGACGACCGCTGCGGGGAGATCGACGGCCCCGTGGTGGTCCACCGCGACCTCGCCTGCCGGAACCTCCTCACGGCGACGCTGGCCGAGGAGACGGAGAAACAGCGCCACGTCTTCGCGACCGCCGAGGAGGGTAGCGTCGTCGTCACCGGGGCGTGCCCCGCCGTGGAGGAGAGTCACGAGCTACTGCGCATCTCGACGGACGGGCGTATCGAGGCGCCGAGAACGCTCGGGTCGTGGGGCGACGAGCGGACCCAAGGTGGCGTCGCGGCCTCCGCGACGTTCGTCTGTCCGGTGCTCGCGACGCCGCCGGACTGCCCGTCCCCGATGCCGGCGCTGCTCTACGTGCGACGACTCAGCCACGACGATCAGTACCTCTACGCCGGCGGCTGGCTGCTCGACGACGGCGCGCTCTACGAGGACAGTGCGACGCTCCTCGTCGCCGACGGCCCCAACGTCCTCGCCGGCGTCACACGGTCGGACATCGAGGAGGGCGGGACTGATTTGGAGTCACTCGCCACGCGCCGGAAGCGCCCCGGCCGGGCGAAGTACGGCGACATCGTCCTGCGGAAGGCGTTCGCCCCCGACGAGGACGACGACGGCGACACGCTGCCGACGAACGTCCGCTCGGCCTGTCCGAGCGAGGGGCACAGCTACTGGGCCGTCCAGTCGCGGGCGGCGCTCGCCGACGGCGGCGGTGACTGCGACGATCAGGACCCCGACATCCATCCGGTCTGTGTCATCGGAACGCTCGATGCGCCGGTCCTCCACCTCGTCGACGCCGACGCGGCGTCGAACGACGTGAAGTTCAAAGCGGGTGCGGAGCTCTCGAAAGCGGTCAACTGAGCGCGGACGGGTCGCGCTGCTGGCCGGTCCAGTGAACCGAGAGGATAGTCCCGGGCGGATTCGAACCGCCGTCGAAGGCTGTCTCCCCCGCCCGGCGACGCCGAGCAGGTCCAAAGGCCCTCATGATTGGCCACTACACCACGGGACTGCACTCGGGAGAAGCGGGGCGCCGTACAAGAGTATTACCGTTCCGGTCAGTCCGCGCCCTGCTCACACGTCCCGGCGAGATAGCAACAGGCGTCGGCCTCGGCGTCGAAGCAGTCCGGACACTCGTCGGCGCGATCGATGATGGTGTCCAGTCGGTCGGCGACCGTCTCGTCGATCACCGGCTCCAGTTGGCGGGCTTCCTCGCGGAACTCCTCCACGGAGAGGACGTTCGCGAGGAAGCGCTCGATGATGCAGTACGTCCGGAGCGCGTCCTCCGCGCGGGCGATCCCGTCGTCGGTGAGCGAGACGCCCTTGTACTTCTCGTGTTCTGCGAGCCCGCGCTCCTCGAGCTTACCGATCATCTCGTTCGCGCTCGCGGGGCTCACGTCGAGTGAGTCGGCCACACGACCCGTCGCCGCGGGGCCGTCGTCGGTGCGCTGGACGAGGTAGATCGCCTTGAGGTACTGATCGGCCGTGTTCATTCCCGAGCCTCCATGATCCGCGTAACTTCTTCGACGCCCGCGGCCTCCTGGTCGCGGATCTCCGAGAGCACCCCGAGCAGGCGCTCGCGGTCGACCGAGAACTCGGCGTCGCTGGCGCCGATGGCGTCGATCAGGTCGTCGTAAAACTTGTAGGCCGTCTCCTCGTTACAGAGTTGGTCGTAGAGGACGCCGTCGAAATCCTCGGGCTTGGTCCGGCCGTAGCGGGCCTCGACCAGCGTCTCCACGTCGCCGAAGGGGATCGACTCGGCGTCGAGTTCGTCGACCAGTTCCTCCAAGCGCTCGCGGTGGCGGGCCGACTCCTCGGCGGCGTCGGCCAGGAGCGCCTCCACGTCGGCCTCGAGGTCGCGGTCCTCCTCGGCGAGACTTTGGTAGTGTCGGTACGCGCGTGCCTCGACCACTTCCTCGAGAACCACGCCGATCTGGAGCAGGCGGGCGAGTTGGTGGTCGGAGTCGACCCGCTGGTCGACGCTCACGGCGACCTCCCCCGGCTGGCGGCCGATACCGTGCTCATCAGTCCCGACTCTGTCAGGGAGGGACTTAAGCCCGGCCCTTCGCGGGGTTGGCCGGACCCGGAAGTCGGAAGCCCGCGGAGCACGAACGGCCGCGCGTGTCCTCCCGCGACCGGACCGCGCTCGCACTCGTCGTCTGGGCGGTGATGCTCTCCCAGACGCTGCTCTACCCCGGGGTCGACCGGCTGGTCGCCGCGATGGGGTTCGGGAGCGGGGACTACCTCGACGCCAGCACGTGGTTCCTCGCCGCCGAGTTCGCGGCGTTCGCCCTCGCCGCCGGCGTCTGGGGCGCCGCCAGCGACACGGCGGGCCGCCGCATTCCCTTCGTCGCCGCCGGCGCGGTACTCGGCGCGCTGGGCTACGGGGTGCTCGCCCTCCTCGGCCCGACCGGGCCGGCGTTCGAACTCGTTCTCCTCGTCCGGTTCCTCCAGGGGGCTGCGACCGTCGGCGCGTTCTCGCTCGCCATGTCGATGCTCGCCGACCTGGGCGAGGGGAACGGCCGAAACATGGGCGCCGCCGGCATCGCCATCGGCCTCGGTACCGCACTCGGTGCGCCCCTCGGCGGGCAACTCTACTCCGTCGGCCCGTTCGTGCCGCTCTGGACCGGCGCCGGCCTCCTGCTGCTGATCGGCGTCGCCACGTTCCTCGTCGCCGACCACGCCCCCGAGGGCGACCACGAGGGCGTGCGCGAGGCGTTCGGCGCGCTCCGGCGGACCCCGTCGCTCGCGGTCCCGTTCGCCTTCGGCTTCGCCGACCGGCTGACGGCGGGCTTTTTCGCGCTGGTCGGCACCGTCTACTTCCGCACCGCCTTCGACCTCTCGCCGGCCGAAACGGGGCTCACGCTCGCGCTGTTTTTCGCCCCGTTCGGCCTGCTGCAGTACCCCTTCGGCCGGCTTTCCGATCGCTTCGGCCGAACCGTCCCGATCGTCGCCGGCTCGGCGTTCTACGGGATCGTCGTGCTCGGGATCGGGGCCGCCGAGTCGGTGTTCCCCGCCCGGGGCGAGGCGCTGCTGGCGGTGCAGTTCGGGATGGTCGCCGTCGGCGTCCTCGGCGCGCTGATGGCGCCGGCGACGATGGCGTTGGTCGTCGACCTCGCGCCGACAGGGGAGCGCGGCGTCGCGCTGGCGGGGTTCAACATCGCCGGCAGTCTGGGCTTCCTCGCCGGCGTCGTCGGCGGCGGGTTGGTCGCCGACGACCTCGGCTACCCCGCGGCGTTCGGCTTCGCCGGCGGCGCCGAGGTCCTGCTGGCGCTGGTGGCGATCCCGGCGTTCCTCCGGCTCCAGATCCAACGCGAAAAGATGTTCAGTTAGGCCGGGAGAGCGGCCGGCGAGTCGCGGCGCCTCAGTCGAGGCGCTGCTGGACGAGTTCCTCGACGTCGTCGCGGAACTCCTCAACGGCGATCTCCTCGAGCACGGGCACGAAGAAGCCCTCGACGAGCATGTTGCGTGCCTGCTCCGGGCTGATCGCCCGCGAGGTCATGTAGAACAGGTCCTGCTCGTCGACCTGTCCGACCGTCGCGGAGTGGCTGGCCTCGGTGTCGTGGTTCTTGATGATCAGCTTCGGCGAGGCGTCGGCCTCGGACTCGTCTGAGAGCATCAGGGTGTTCTCACGCTGGTAGGACGAGGTGTCCCAGGCGTCGCGGCCGACGTCCTGCACACCCTCGTAGACCGAGCGGGCGGTGTCGTCGAGCACGCCGCGGGTCACGAGGTCCGCCGTCGTGTGCTCGGCGTTGTGCCAGACACGGGCGTTCACGTCGAAGTGCTGGTCCTCGTGGCCGAAAAAGGAGCCCACGATCTGGGACTCGCTGCCCTCGCCGTTGAGTTCCGTCTCCACGTCCGACCGGGTCATCTGGGTGCCGTAGTTGCCCTCGATCCAGTCGATGGTGGCGTGGTCGCCGGCGTCGCCGCGCTTGAGCGTGTAGCAGTAGGCGTCCGAGGAGAGGTCCTGCAGCGAGCCGAACTGGACGTTCGAGTTCGGGCCGGCAGCGACCTCGACGAGGTTGCTGAAGTAGCGGCCCTCGTCGTCCTCGGTGGGACCTTCGTCGCCGATGGCTTCGAGGATGGTGACGGAGGCGCTCTCCTCGGTCACCACGAGCGTGTGGCTGAACAGCGAGCGCGAGCGCATCTCGGTCCGGATCTTCACGTCCTCGGCGTCGACGCCCTCGGGGACGTAGATCAGCGTGCCGGTGGTGAACAGCGCCGCCGACAGCGCGGTGAGGTAGTTGGTCTCCGGGTCGAGCGTGGCGCCGAACTCCTCGCGGAGCAGGTCCTCGTGCTCGTCGAGGGCGGTCTCGAAGTCGAGCACCTCGATACCCTCATCGGTGACGCGCTCGGTCTCGTCGACCTGGTTCAGCGGGTCGACCAGCTTGCCGAACTGGAGCTCGGTGAGGTTGCTCCACCGACGCCCGGGCGTCTGGATCACGTCCGGCAGCTGTGCGTCCTCGAGCGCGTCGAGCGCGTCGAGGCGGCGTTCGAGCAGCCACTCGGGTTCGTTGCGGGCCTCGGAGAGTTCGCGGACGGTGTCCGCCGTGAGGCCCTGCTTGATCGTGGCGCTCATTATCCGAGGCTCCCCTCCATCTCCAGTTCGACCAGTCGGTTGAGCTCCACCGCGTACTCGATGGGGAGCTCCTCCGTGATCGGCTCGATGAAGCCGGAGACGATCATCTGCTTGGCGTCGTCGTCGTCGAGCCCGCGGGTCTGGAGGTAGAAGATGTCCTCGTCGCCGATCTTCCCCACCGTCGCCTCGTGGGCCACGTCGACCTTCGACTCGTTGATCTCCATGTACGGCATGGTGTCGGAGGTCGACTCGTTGTCGAACATCAGCGCGTCACACTCGACGGCCGTCGAGGAGTTCTCGGCGCCGTCGGCGATGTGAACGAGGCCGCGGTAGTTCGTGCGGCCGCCGTCCTTGCTGATGGACTTCGACTCGATGGTGGACTTCGTGTTCGGCGCGTTGTGGTAGACCTTCGCGCCGGTGTCGATGTCCTGTCCCTCGCCCGCGAAGGCGATGGTGATGTGGTTGTCCGACGCGCCCCGACCCTTCAGCACCGAGGAGGGGTAGAGCATCGTCGCCTTCGAGCCCATCGAGCCCGAAATCCACTCCATGCGCCCGTCCTGCTCGACGAGGGCGCGCTTCGTGTTGAGGTTGTAGGTGTTCTTCGACCAGTTCTGCACGGTCGAGTACTGGACGTGGGCGTTCTCGCCGACGTACACCTCGACGCCGCCGGAGTGGAGGTTGAACGCGGAGTACTTCGGGGCCGAACAGCCCTCGATGTAGTGGACCTCCGAGCCCTCCTCGGCGATGATGAGGGTGTGTTCGAACTGGCCCATCCCCTCGGAGTTCATCCGGAAGTAGGCCTGCACGGGCATGTCGACGGTCACGTCCTCGGGGACGTAGACGAACGAGCCGCCCGACCAGATGGCGCCGTGGAGCGCCGCGAACTTGTTGTCGCTGGGGGGGACACAGTCGGTCATGAAGTGCTCCTTGACGAGCTCTTCGTGCTCCTGGACCGCCTGGTCCATGTTCATGAACACGACGCCCTTCTCCTCCCACCGCTCCAGCATGTTCTGGTAGACGACTTCCGACTCGTACTGGGCGCCGACGCCCGAGAGGGCGTTCTTCTCGGCTTCCGGGATACCCAGCTTGTCGAAGGTGTCCTTGATCTCGTCGGGGAGGTCCTTCCAGTCGTCGACGCCGCCACGGGTCTCGATGTCCGGGCGGATGTACGGGACGATCTCGTTGATGTCCATCTCCGACAGGTCGGGCTGGCCCGGCCAGTCGGTCGGCATCGGCATCGCCTGGAACTGCTTGAGCGCGCGGAGGCGTCGCTCACGCATCCAGTCGGGCTCGTCCTTGTCGTCGGAGATCGCGTGGATCGTCTCCTCGGTCAGCCCTTTCTCCGCCGCGTAGGCGGCCTCGGAGTCCTTCTTGAAGTCGAAGCGCTCCTCGGTGTCGGTCGTTTTGAGGTGGTCCTGGTCTGAACTCATGGGTTATGCCGTCTCGTAGACCTGCTCGCGCACCCAGTCGTACCCCTTCTCCTCGAGCTCCTCGGCGAGCTCGGCGTCGCCCTCCATGACGACTTCGCCGTCGAGCATGATGTGGACGCGGTCGGGCTCGACGTAGTCGAGGATCCGCTGGTAGTGGGTGATCTGCAGGACGCCGGTGCCCTGCTCGTCACGCAGTCGGTTGATTCCCTGTGCGACGTCCTGCAGTCGGTCGATGTCCAGCCCGGAGTCGATCTCGTCGAGCACCGCGATGCTGGGTTCGAGGATCGCGGCCTGCAGGACCTCGTTCTGCTTCTTCTCGCCGCCGGAGAAGCCGGCGTTGAGGTATCGCTGGGCGAACTTCTCGTCCATGTCGAGCAGCTCCATCTTCTCGCTCAGGATCTGCTGGAACTCGGCGACGCCGACTTCGCCCTCGTCGGCGGGGCCCTCCATCGGGGAGGTATCGTAGCCCTCGTCCTCGTCTTCTGCCTCGGCCTCGTCGTCGTCCTCGAACAGCTCCTCGCGCTCTTCGAGCTTGGCGTTGAGCGCCTGACGGAGGAAGTTCGTCATGGTGACGCCCTCGATCTCGGCAGGGTACTGGAAGGCGAGGAAGATACCCAGTGCGGCCCGCTCGTTCGGTTCGAGGTCGAGCAGGTCCCACGTGAGTTCGTCCTCGTCGGCGTCGACGTCGGCGACGTCCTCGTCCTCGAGGTGGAGGTGGATCTCCCCATCGGTGACCTCGTAGGCCGGATGGCCGGCGATGACTTTCGCGGTCGTGGACTTCCCCGACCCGTTCGGACCCATCAGGGCGTGAATCTCGCCGGAGTTGACCTCCAGGTCGACCCCACGCAGGATGCGCTCCCCGTTCTCGGCGACTTGCGCGTGCAGATTGTTGATTTCGAGTGTTGCCATTCGTAGCCTCGTGCGTGTAGGTGGGCTCGTTACACCCATGAACGTTACGCATCACCCCCCGTGGGGTTTTTCCTTCGTGAATAATTCTTCGCATTTCAAAAACCGTCGGCGGGCGTGCCGGTGGGGGGCGATTTCGAGGGTGGGACTGCTGGAGCCACCCGAAAGGCGTTTCCGGCCGCGGACCGCTGATGTTCCCGATGCAGTATCTCGCCGTGCTCGTATGGCTCGTCATCTTCGCGGGGCTGGGAGTCCTTGGCTACCCGCTCGCGGCCCGGCTGTTCGGCCGGTTCCGGAGTGCGGGGGTCGGCTTCGCCCTCCCGCTTGCGCTGCTGACGGTCTGGCTGCCGGTGTACTGGCTGGGGAAACTCTCGTTCGGGCCGGCGACGGTGTTCGTGGGCGTCCTCGTCCTCGTCGGCGTCGCCGCCGCGCTCGGCCTCGACAGGGAGGCGCTCCGCGAGCGGGAGCTTCGAGTGGCGCCCGACCTCGCCGTGAACCGCCGTGCGATCGCCGAGGTGGCGACGGTGTTCGTCGCCGCGTTCTTCCTGCTGGTGGCGATCCGGTCGGCCGACCCGGCGGTCCACGCCGTGGGCGGCGAGAAGTACCTCGACTACGGGATGCTCCGGACACTCCTGCGCTCGGGGACGCTCCCGCCGGAGGACTTCTGGTTCGCCGGCGAACCGGTGGCGTACTACTACGGCGGCCACCTGCTCGCGGCGATCCTCACCTACCTGACCGGGACCGCCCCCGAACTCGCGTACAACCTCGCGCTCGCGGGCTTCTACGCAATGCTCGTGGCCGCGGCCTACGACCTCGCGTCGAACGTCGCCGCCGACAACGGCGTCGACCCCGTCACCGGCGGCGCGTTCGCGGCGTTCTTCGTCGGCTTCGCCAGCAACCTGGCGACGGTCGGACGGATCGCCCTCGGTTTCCTCCCGACCGGGCTTCGGGAGTCGCTCGCCCCCGGCATCGAGCCCATGCCGCTCTCGGGTGAGGGGTTCAGCTACTGGGACGCCAGCCGGGTGATCACCGACACCGTCGAGGGGACGACGTTCCCGACGATCAACGAGTTCCCGCTGTTCGCGTGGCTCAACGGCGACATGCACGCCCACATGATGGGCACGCCGTTCCTCCTGCTCGCTGCCGCGATCGGGTTCGCGCTCTACCGGACCCCCGCAGCCGAGCGTCGGCGCCGTCTAGGGCTGCTCGCGGTGGTTCCCCTGCTCGGCTTCTTCCAGATCGTCACGAGCACCTGGAGTTTCCCGTCGATCTTCGGGATCACCTACCTCGCGCTGGCGCTGAGCCCCGCCGGATCGACGATGCTGCTCCCCGACGGCGGCGTCGAACGGGTCCGTAGCGTCCGCGAACGGCTGGCCGACGAACTGGCCGGCGACGGGGACGCGTCGACGACCCGCCGCGCGGTCGATGAACTCGAACGGCTGCTCGTCCCCCTCGGGATCGTCGGCGGCCTCACGCTCGTCGCCGCCGCGCTGGCGCTCCCGTTCCTGACCCGCGCGACCGGCGGGAGCAGCCGAACGATCGAGTTCCTCCCCGCGGCGGCACGGAGCGGCGTGTTCGAACTGTTCGCGGTCCACGGGGCGTTCCTGCTCGTGTTCGGCCTGTTCCTCCTCTCACGGACCCGAACCGACCGGCAGTTCTCGCTGGTCGCCGCCGTGGGGGTCGTCGCCGCCGTCGCGCTCGTGCTCCCGCTCGACGTGCTGGCGTTCACGCTCCCGCTGTTAGTTCTCGGGTGGGCGCTCCTGCGCTTCGGCGACGTCGGCTACGAGACCGTGCTCATCGTCGCCGGCGCGGGGCTGGTGACCATCGTCGAACTCGTCTTCGTCAACGAGCAGGCCGGCCCGCTCCGCATGAACACGGTGTTCAAGGTGTACATGCAGGTGTGGGTGTTCTGGGCGGTCGGCGCGGGCGCGGCCGTCGCCGGGCTCTTCGCCGCCGCACGCGGCGCCGTCGGCGCCGCCGCCGACCGGGCGGAGGCGCCCATGAAGCGCGCACTCGGCAGTGTCGGCGTCGTCGCCGTCGTCCTGGTCCTTGTCTCGACCTCGCTCTACGGCGGCTTCGCGCTGACGGGGCACTTCGACACCGACCGCGATGCGACCCTCGACGCGACGGAGTTGCCCGACTGGCACGGCTACGAGGACGACGAACTCGCGGCGGTCGACTGGCTCGACCGAAACGCCGACGGGGAGACCGTGATCGTCTCGGCACCCGCGACCGGCAGCACCCCCGGGATGTACAGTTGGGAGTCCTCGATCGCGTCAAGCTTGACTGGCGTGCCCACCGTCGCCGGGTGGGCCCACGAGGTCGGCTACCGCGGCCCCGACGCCTACTACGGACGCGCCGAGGCGGTCGACACGTTCTACATGGGCACGCCCGAGCAGGCGGCGTCGCTGATCCGTGAGTACGACGTGCAGTACGTCTGGGTCGGCGCCGCCGAGCGCGGACGCTACGGGGGCGAACTGGTGAACTTCAACGAACGCCCGGGCTACGAACCGGTGTTCGTGCAGGGGAACGTCGTGGTGTACGAGGTCGACCGGGACGAACTGCCCCAGTGAGCGGGCAGCCCTACTCGCTCGGGGCGGCGTAAACTGTGACCGCTTCCGGGGTGAGGACGAGCGGATGGCCCCAGACCGAGAGCCGGAGGCGGAACACGGCGTCGCCGCGGACCAGTCGGTTGACGGCGTCAGTCGGGAAGCAGTCGTGGAGGCTTTTCTCGCGTTCGGTCACGTCGGCGTCGATGGCCTCGAATGCCATCACGATCGCTTCAACCGCGGTTTCCTCGGGACGCCGGGAGTAGGTGACGAGCCGATCGGTCAAGGGTGGACCACCGTGGTCGTGTTCGGAGGGCCCCATGGAGAGCGTATGGGGGCGCTTCGATAAAGCATCTCGTAGTCGGGTGAAAATAAACTGCGACGCGTCGGCACCGGTGGCGACGTTCGGCGCCTCAGACGTTCAGTGGGTTCTTCTCGCTGAGGACCTCGACGTCCTCGGCGTCGACGGCTTCGGTGTCGAGCCAGTGGGGGACGTACTGGCGCTTCTCGTAGGCCTCGCGCTCGTCCGCGGTGCCGACCGTACACCACATCTGGGGCTCGTCGGGGCCGTGCCAGTCGCCCTGCTTGGCCATGCCGAAACAGACCAGCTCCTCGCCGTCGACCTCGATGACGGCGTCGCGTCGGAACCCCGCGTCCCCGTGGACGATAAGCTGCTTCATGCGCACGAGGTTCGGTGGTTTGGTGCTTAATCGCTTCGGTCGCATACCGCGGAACACGGCATCGCGTCGCGTCTGAAAACGCCGACCGTCGAACGGAGGTCAGTCCCGTCTGAGCAGCAAGAGGGACAGCAGAAGCGCGATCAGACCGGTTCCGACCCCGAACCCAGGACTCACAACGCCCGTCTGGACGGCTGCGTCCGGGCTGACGGCCGTTACTCGAACGGGACCGATGGTCGTCGTTCGACGGGATTCGTTCTCCCCGGTCCCGATGTAGTAGACGGCCGTACCGGTGAGGTTGTACTCGCCAGGGCTGTTGAACTGGACTCGGAGGTTCAACGAGTCTTCACCGCCCGGCTCGATGTCGACGAACGTCGTGGCGCTGCTACTCGCTAACTCCGCGCCGCTGACTCCCGATATCCCCGCGCCGGAACCGGGGAGGTCGATGTCGAGCCGGACCCTGATCGGCACGTCAGCAAGCTCGTTCGAGGCGGTAAACCGGATGACCGCCTCGTCGCCGGTGGTGATGGTCCGTTGTTCGCTGGTGAGTTCGAAGGAGGCGCTCTGTTGGATCGTGACGACCCGACTGGTTTCGGCCGTGTCTCCGTTGGGCCCCGTGACCCGCATGACGACGACCTGCTTCCCGTTCTCGTCGAACGCCGTCGTCACCCGTTCGCCCGAGGCGTCGAACTCCCCGTCGTTGTCGAAGTCCCACTCGATCGTGGCGTCGTCGGCATCGGTCGACCCCGTGAGGACAACGTCCTGCCCGCTCCGGGGTTTGTCCGGCCGCCACTCGAACGAGGCGCTGGGTTTCACCTCCTCGACGGGGACTTGTTTCTCGACCCGCGTGGCCACTCCGAACTGATCGACGGCGACGAGTGTCACGTCCTTGGTCTCCCCGTCGCTGTACGCGTGTTCGACCTCCGGCCCCGTGGCGTCGAACTCGCCGTCGCCGTCGAAGTCCCACCGGAACGTCTCGATGTCGTCCTCCGAGCTGGCCGTGAACGTGATCGTCTCCTCGTCGATCGGGTCATCAGGGGAGAACTGCCAGGAGGCCGTGGGTGGTTCCCGAACGACGACGGTTCGTGTCGCGCTCCGCTCCTGTCCCGTCTCGTCGCGCACCGTCAGCGTCACGTCGTACTCGCCCGGCCGCCGGAAGCTTCGGGTGATCTCCGAGCCCTGAGCAGTGTCCCCGCCACCGATTGCCCACCGGTAGGCCGAGACCCGACCGTCGGGGTCGGACGACTCCGTGCCCGAGAGACGGATCTCTTGGCCGGTCCCGACTGTCTGGCCGGGTTCGAACGTGATCCGTGGCGTCGGTGGCTCACTCACGCCGACCGTCCGAGTGACGGATGCGGTTTTGCCACCGTTGTCGGTCACCGTGAGGCGCACTTCGTAGGCGCCCTTGCGCGGGAAGTCGAGCGTGACCGACGAGCCAGTCGCTTCACGCGCTCCCTCGACGTACCAGTCGTACTCAACAATCGATCCGTCCGGATCACTTGACGACGCAGCGTCGAGCGCCACGGATAGTCCCTCGGAGTCGGATTCCGCGACGACGAACGACGCATTCGGCGCTGGGTTCTCGACGGTGATCTGTCGGGTGGTGGTCCGCTCGACGTCGCCGTTGTCGGTGACGCGGAGGCCCACCGTGTAGGTCCCCTCCTCGTCGAAGGAGACCTGCGTCGTCTGCCCGTCGGCCGCGTCGTCGTAATCGCCGTAATTCCCGTCGCCGTCGGTGTCCCACTCGTACTCCACGATACTCCCGTCGGGATCGGACGAACTCGATGCGTCCAGTGTGATCGTGTCGTCCGGGTTCGGCGTCGACGGACTGAACGTGAACGCCGGCTCGGGCGGGGGGTTCTCCACGGTGATGCGTTTCGTGATCTCTCGGCTCTTGCCGCCGTTGTCGGTGACGCGGAGACCGACGGTGTAGGTTCCACCCTCTCCGAACGACACTTGGGTAGTCTGTCCGCTTGGGGCGTCGTCGTAGTCGTCGTAGTAACCGTCGCCGTCGGTGTCCCACTCGTACTCCACGATCGATCCATCGGAATCAGACGAACCGGACGCGTCCAGCGTAATCGTGTCGTCCGGGTTCGGCGTCGACGGACTGAACGTGAACGACGGTTCGGGTGCCGGATTGTCTACCGTGATGCGTTTCGTGATCTCTCGGCTCTTGCCGCCGTTGTCGGTGACGCGGAGACCGACCGTGTAGGTCCCACCTTCTCCGAACGACACTTGGGTGGTTTGCCCGCTTGGGGCGTCGTCGTAGTCGTCGTAGTAGCCGTCACCGTCGGTATCCCACTCGTACTCCACGATTCTCCCGTCGGAATCGGACGAGTCGGACGCGTCGAGGGTGATCGTGTCGTCCGGGTTCGGCGTCGACGGACTGAACGTGAACGACGGTTCGGGTGCCGGATTGTCTACCGTGATCCGCTTGGTGATCTCGCGGCTCTTCCCGCCGTTGTCGGTGACGCGGAGGCCGACCGTGTACGTGCCGCCCTCTCCGAACGAGACCTGCGTCGTCTGTCCGCTTGGAGCGTCGTCGTAGTCGTCGTAGTAGCCGTCGCCGTCGGTGTCCCACTCGTACTTGACGATGCTCCCGTCAGCATCCGACGAACCGGACGCGTCCAGCGTAATCGTGTCATCCGGGTTCGGCGTCGACGGGCTGAACGTGAACGACGGGTCGGGTGCCGGGTTGTCGACCGTGATTCGGACTCGTTCCGTGTCCGTGTTCCCCTCCGAGTCCGAAACCCGGACGCCAACGGTGTACGTCCCCCCCTCGTCGAACGATATCCTGGCCGTCTGTCCGTCGGAAGCGTCGTCGTAGTCGCCGTAGTAGCCGTCGCCGTCGGTGTCCCACTCGTACTCCACGATGTCGCCGTCCGAGTCCGTCGATCCACTCGCGTCGAGCGTAACGGTCTCGTCCGGGTTCGGCGTCGTCGGCGAGTACGAGAGCGACGCCGACGGTGGTGACGCCCCCAGCGCCACGGGTACGAATGAGACCACCAGAAGTGCAGTAAACAGGAGGAGAGCCGTCTTTCGGTGGTCCATTATGTCTCACATGGGGAATATCGTCACCCGGGAAAGACGTTTCGAACATCACGTTACCTGAACGCCAAGCGTTAAGTCACGAACACACTCAGGTGGCCTCGTGAGTCGAGACCAGACACGCTTTTCGCTCTTTCTTGTAGTCGTTATCGTTCTGTCCGTTCTTGGAACCCAGGCGGCGATCGGGGCACAAGGGAGCCAAGCAAACGTCGTCCAGACGAACAATACGACTGCGACGGCGACACCTACCGCGACGGTGGCACCCACCGCGACAGCAACGCCGACCGCGACGCCTACAGCGACACCGACCCAAACGCCCACTCGAACACCGACCGAAACCCCGGAAGTGACTTCCACCGCGGCATCGACGGCGACCGAGGCGGAGGCGTGTGACCCCGGCGACGACGACCCGTCTCTCTCCCAGTCACGGCTCTACGCTCCCGAGAAGACCCTCTCGGAGGGTGAACCAGGGGCTATCTCCGGCGGCTTCCAGGTCGATGCGACCGCGAACTGCGCGGTCGAAGTGTCGATCACGATGCAGGTGCCCAGCGGGATGCGGATCGAAGGGTCCTCGGACATCATGAGCGGTGGGGCGGGGCTGGTAACCGCTCAGTTCACCGTCAACCCCGGGAACATCCGAAGCATCCGCGCGAACGTCTACAGCGAGAACACCGGTGACCGGACGGTGACGGCCGACATCCAGTACTGGCCCGTCGGGCACCAAGACATGGCCAAGGAGATCGACGGGATCTCCATGAGCTTCGACGTACAGGAGCCGGTGACCGCGACGGAAGCACCGCAGGGTAGCCAGTCCGGTGACTCCTCCTCGGGTGTGAGCACGACGATGCTCGTCATCGGTGGACTGTCCGCGCTTCTACTGATCGCCGTCGTCGGACTGATCGCGAAGTAGGTGCGCTCAGCCCCGGAACGGCTTCCCTGCAGTACCGGGCCGGTGATGACGCGTCGTCGGACGAGACCAAACGGGTTTTAAGCGGTCCTCCCGAAGTCGCCGACAAGAGGCGAATATCCATGGAGATGCCACGCCGCATGAACACGTACTGTCCGCACTGTGACGCCCACCACGAACACGAGGTCGAGAAGGTTCGATCCGGCCGCCAGACCGGCATGAAGTGGGCCGCCCGCCAGCAGAAGCGCGGGAAGAAGGTCATCGGGAACACGGGTAAGTTCTCGAAGGTTCCGTCCGGCGACAAGCCGACGAAGAAGACCCACCTGAAGTACATCTGCTCGGACTGCAACAAGGCTCACATGCGAGAAGGATGGCGTACCGGCCGTCTGGAGTTCCAGGAATGACCGGGGACTTCCTGCAGGTCGTCTGTCCGGACTGTGAGAACGAGCAGGTCGTCTTCCAGAAGGCGTCCACGACGGTCAACTGTGCCGTCTGTGGCACCACGCTGGCGACGCCCACCGGCGGCAAAGCCGAACTCAACGGCGAGGTCGCCGACACTGTCGAGGCGCGATAACGCCTGATGGCGGGGAACGAGTGGCCCGAACCGGGTGAGCTCGTCGTCGGCACCGTCGACGAGATCGCCGACTTCGGCGTGTTCGTCGACCTCGAAGGCTACGAGCACCGCGGACTGGTCCACATCTCGGAGGTCGCCTCCGGGTGGATCAAGAACGTCCGCGACCACGTGAGCGTCGGCCGCACGGTCGTCGCCAAGGTGCTCGAAGTCGACGAGTCGGCCCAACAGGTCGACCTCTCGCTCAAGGACGTCAACGAACACCAGCGCAAGGAGACGATCCAGCGCTGGAAAAACCAGCAGAAAGCCGAGAAGTGGATGGAACTCGCCTTCGGCGAGGACCACGGCCGCGACGACGTGGTCGAGGCGCTGCTGGTCGACCACGACTCGCTGTACGACGCCTTCGAGGACGCCGCCATCCACGGGATGGAGGCACTCGAGGACGTCGACATCGACGACGACGCCGTCCAGGCGGTCGTGCAGACCGCCCGGGAGAACGTCTCGGTTCCGTACGTCAACGTGACCGGCTACGTCGACATCCGTTCGCCCGGTCCCGACGGCGTCGACGACGTGAAGACGGCGCTGCGTGCGGCCGAAGGCGAGGGCGACGACGACGTCCCCGAGGAGGTCGAACTGTCGGTCTCCTACGTCGGCGCGCCGGAGTACCGCATCGAGGTGCAGGCACCCGACTACAAGGTCGCGGAGTCCGAACTCGAGGACGCGGCGGCCCGCGCGAAAGCCGCCATCGAGGAACTCGGCGGCACCGCCGAGTACCACCGCGAACGCCGGGAAGACGAGGAATGACGAAATCGGACATCCGCGTCTGTTCGGCGTGGGAGTCCGCACACGAACGTCCCGTCTACACGCTTTCTTCGACCTGTCCCGACTGTGGCGCCGACGCGATCAACTCCGCGCCCGCGCCGTTCGATCCGGCGGACCCCTACGGCGCGTACCGGCGGCGGGCCCGCGACGAGGGGCCTGACACGTCCTGACAGGGCCCGTTTCGACGCACTTTACCCATCGGTGACCCATTCGCCGGTATGGACCCCATCGATATCGAGACCCTCGAAGACCCCGAACTCCGGGAGCCCGTGCTGGTCGAGGGACTCCCCGGCGTCGGCCACGTGGGAAAACTCGCCGCCGAGCACCTCCTCGAGGAGTTCGAGAGTACGCTCGTTCGCCGAGTGTACGCCGACGAGTTCCCCCCCCAGGTCGACGTCGACGAGGACGGCGTCGCCTCGCTCACCTGTGCGTCCTTCCACGCGGTCGACCTCTCCTCGCCGACGCCGACCGAAATCGAGGAAGAGGAAGAGGAAGACGGGGAAGCCGACGGTGATGCCGACCCCGACGGGGCGGACTCCGAGGATGACGCACTCGCCGACGGCGGCGAAACCGAGGAGGGAGACGACGAGACCGAGAACGCCGAAGACGACGAGGGGCCCGGGACGGTCACTGCGGACCGGGACCTGCTCGTGCTGACCGGCAACCACCAGGCCGGGAGCAACAAGGGCCACTACCAGCTAACCGAGGCGTTCCTCGACGTCGCCGAGGAGTTCGGCGTCGAGGAGGCCTACGCGCTCGGCGGCGTCCCGACCGGTGAACTCATCGAGGAACACAACGTCCTCGGCGCCGTCAGCGACGCCGACCTCATCGACTCGCTGGCCGACGCCGGCGTGGAGTTCCGCGGTGACGAGCCAGCCGGGGGCATCGTCGGCGTTTCGGGGCTGCTGCTCGGCCTCGGCGGCCGTCGCGGGTTCGACGTGGCCTGCCTGATGGGCGAGACCAGCGGCTACCTCGTCGACCCAAAGAGCGCGAAGGCGGTGCTGGAGACCCTCGAGGCCCAACTCGACTTCCGCGTCGACTTCGCCGCACTCGAGAAACGCGCCGAGGAGATGGAGGAAGTCGTCGGCAAGATCCAGCAGATGCAGGAGGGCGGTGGCGGGATGGGCGGCGACGAGGAGCTTCGGTACATCGGCTGAGACCCTGCAAAACTAAGTCGGGGCGGGTCCGTACCTCGGTATGGACATCCGACACCCTTCGTGGCGCGCGCTGGCGGGGGCGCTTGGCGGCTACGGCTTGATCCTGCTGGCGATGACGCTGTTGCTGTTCGCGGTGCCGACGGCGATCTTCTACCTGCTCTGAGACCCCGGTCCGGCATCGGCCGTACGTTCGATCCGTTGCTCGATGTTCGCCAGCGACGCGTCCAGCGCATCGACGTCAGGGGGGTCGGCGTCGAGAAAGCGTGCGGCGTCGCGGTGTTGAGACATCACTGAACCGTCGACCAAGAGCGCGTGGATCGCGCCGGGGAAGAAAAAGTCCGGCCGGTATCGAGTCGCTACCGGGTCAGGCGAACGCCGGGGAGTCGCCCGTCTCCATCGTGTCGTCCTGCTGGAGCTTCTCCCATGCGGCCTCGAAGTCCTCGCGGCGAATCTCCGTGCGGTCGTCGCGGATGGCGAACATCCCCGCCTCGGTACAGATCGCCTTCACGTCGGCGCCGGAGGCGTCCTCGGCGATCTCCGCGAGTTCGGCGAAGTCGACGTCGTCGTCGACGTTCATGTCGCGGGTGTGGATCTGGAAGATGAGCTCCCGTCCCGCGACGTCGGGCTTGGGGACCTCGATCAGGCGGTCGAAGCGGCCGGGTCGGAGGATCGCTTCGTCGAGCATGTCGAAGCGGTTGGTGGCCGCGATGATGCGGATGTCCCCGCGCTCGTCGAAGCCGTCCATCTCCGAGAGGAGCTGCATCATCGTCCGCTGGACCTCGGCGTCGCCGGAGGTCTTCGAGTCGGTCCGCTTGGAGGCGATGGCGTCGATCTCGTCGATGAAGATGACCGCGGGCTCGTTCTCCCGGGCGACCTCGAAGAGGTCACGCACCAGCTTCGCGCCCTCGCCGATGAACTTGTGGACGAGTTCGGAGCCGGCCATCTTGATGAAGCTCGCGTCGGTCTCGTTGGCGACGGCCTTCGCGAGCATCGTCTTCCCCGTCCCCGGCGGGCCGTGGAGGAGGATGCCGCTCGGGGGCTGAATCCCGACGGTGTCGAACGTCTCGGGCTGCGTGAGCGGGAGTTCGACGGTCTCGCGCACCTCGCGCATCTGGTCGCCGAGCCCGCCGATGTCGGCGTAGGTCACGTCAGGCGAGTGGTCGATCTGCATGACGCGAGCCCGCACGTCGGTCTCGCGGGTAAGCTTCTGGACGACCGAGAGGGAGTTGTTGACCGCGACGCGGTCGTCGGGCTCGATCTGCTCGCGCATCTCGTCGGTCACGTCGGTCAGGGCCTCCTGGTTGTTCCCGTGCTGTTTGATCACGACGCCGTCGTCGGTGATCTCCTGAACCGTGGCGACGAACAGCGGCGATTGCTTGAGCTTCTCGTTCTCGTGGGAGAGCCGCTCGAGCTTCTGCTGGTACTTGTTGTTCTCGGCGTTCGCGTCGAGCAGGCTGTCCCGCATCTGCTCGTTCTGGTCTTCCAGATCCTCCAGACGGTCACGAAGGGACTCGATCTTCTCCTGTTGCGACGCCGTCTCCTCGTAGGGGAGATCCACGTCGTCAACCGTGTCGCTCATTGCCGGACCGTAGGCGGCTGACTCTTATGAGGCTTCGGGTCGCGACGGAATCGGCCGCCGCCCGGAACGGCCGACAGGGCGCCGCTCTCTGGTGTTTCGACCGAATTCTCAAGGGGGATGACGGGCCCACTCCCGCGGTGACCGACCCGAACGCAGTCGCACGGGCGCTGGGACGGCTCGCCAAGGGCGTGCCCGCGAACGGCGCTGACGACCTCACCGACGGACACCCCACCGACCCTGAGATTGATCTGGAGCGAACCGTCACGGAAGCCGAGACAGCGATGGATCGAGTGACCCATACGGCGGCGTTCGTCGATGCCGGGGGCGAACGTCGACTGCGGCGAGCGATCCGAACCGCCGACCGGGCGGGCGAAGAGACCATCGTGGAGCGCGGAACCGCGGTGCTCTCGGACCTCTCAACCCTCAGAGCGGCGGCGGGCGCCGACGACGCCAAGGGGGAGACGGTCGGGGACGAACCACTTCCACCGCGCTCGCACAACGCTCTTCCGGGGAGGGAACATACCGAGTGACAGATGACTCGGGTGATACATACGGGCGACACCCACGTGGGCTACCAGCAGTACCACTCCCCGGAGCGCCGGGCGGACTTCCGCCGGGCGTTCGACGCCGTCGTCGACGACGCGATCGAGGCGGGCGTCGACGCGGTGGTCCACGCCGGCGACCTGTTCCACGACCGCCGTCCCGAACTGCCGGACCTGATGGGCGTGCTGTCGGCGCTGCGCCGACTCGACGACGCCGACATCCCGTTCCTCGCGGTCGTCGGCAACCACGAGGCGACCCGGACCGGCGAGTGGCTGGACCTGTTCGAGGGAACCGGGCTGGCGACGCGACTCGACGAGACCCCAACGGTCGTCGGCGACACCGCGTTCTACGGGCTGGACTGGGTGCCCGAGGCCCGACGCCCCGACCTCGACTACGAGTTCGCCGACCACGAGGCCGAGTACGCGGCGCTGGTCTCCCACGGCCTGTTCACCCCCTTCGAGTTCGGGGAGTGGGACAGCGAGACGGTGCTCTCCGAAGCCAGCGTCGAGTTCGACGCCATGCTGCTCGGGGACAACCACAAGCCCGACACCGCGGAGGTTTCGGGAACGTGGGTGACCTACTGCGGGTCGACCGAGCGCGCGAGCGCGAGCGAGGAGGAGGCCCGCGGCTACAACCTCGTCACCTTCGACGGCGAGGTCGACATCCGCCGACGGAGCCTCGATACCCGGCCCTTCGCGTTCGTCTCGGTCGACCTCGCCGAGGGTGAGGGCGTCGAACGCGTTCGCGAGCAGGTCCGGCAGCACGACCTGACCGACGCGGTCTGCATCGTCGAGATCACCGGCGAGGGCGAGCCAGTCACCCCCGCGGCCGTCGAAGAGGCCGGCGCCGAGGAGGGCGCCCTGCTGGTCCGTGTCACCGACCGGCGGGAGATCGAGGACGCCGCCGAAATCGGCGTCAGCTTCGCCGACCCCGACGAGGCCGTCACCGATCGGGTCGCCGACCTCGGCCTCTCGTCGGCGGCCCGTGACATCGACGAGACGGTCCGGGAGAGCAAGGTCTCGGACTCGAACGTCCGGGACGAGGTGAAGAACCGCGTGACAGAACTGCTCGGCGAGGAGCCCGCGGCGTTCGACCGGGCCGACGACGGGGAGGGCGAGAACCCGTCAGCCGAGGGGCCGGCCGACGAGGACGAAACCGCCGGGAGCGACGAACCGACGGCCGCCGACGCTGCCGCGGCGACCGCGACCACCGACGCCTCGGGGGCTGCTTCGGAGAGTGAGCCCGACCCCGACGGCGACGGGCAGGGAACAATGGAGGAGTACCTGTGAAGTTCGACCGCCTGCGGCTCCGGAACTTCAAGCCCTACGCGGACACCGACCTGCGCTTCGAGGACGGCGTCACGGTCATTCACGGGCTGAACGGCTCCGGAAAGTCCTCGCTGCTCGAGGCCTGCTTCTTCGCGCTCTACGGCTCGAAGGCCCTCGACGGCACGCTCGACGACGCCGTCACCACCGGCGCCGACGAGACCGACGTGGAACTGTGGTTCACCCACGCCGGCGATTCCTACCGGATCACCCGCGAACTCCGCCGGTCGGGGGGGTCGGTCTCGACCCGGACCTGCGTGCTGGAGGGCCCCGAGACGACCATCGAGGGCGCCCGCGACGTGCGCGAGTTCGTCGGCGACGACCTGCTCCGGATGGACAGCGACGCGTTCCGCAACTGTGCGTACATCCGACAGGGCGAGGTCAACCGCCTCATCAACGCCACGCCGCGGGAGCGCCGTGAGATGATCGACGACCTGCTCCAGTTGGGGAAGCTGGAGGAGTACCGCGAGCGCGCCGGCGACGCCCGGCTCGGCGTCGAGGACGTACTCGACAACAAACGCGGCCGGTTGGACCAACTCGACGACCAGATCGACGAGAAGGAGGCGAAGGACCTCCACGAACGGCTCAACGGGCTACAAAGCGACCTGTCGGAACTCGACGGGGAGATCGAGCGCTTCGAGGGGAACCGCGAGGAGGCTCGCGAGAGCCGCGACGAGGCCGAGTCGATCATCGAGGCGGCCGAGGACCGCGAACAGGAACTCGACGAACTGGGCGAGGAGATCGAGGAGCTCGAAGCCGCCATCCGCGAGACGGAGGGTGAACGCGAGACGCTTCTCGACCGGATCACCGAGATCCGCGAGCGGATCGACGAACGCGAGGCCGACCTCGCCGACCTCGCCGACGCCGCCGGCATCGACGCTGCGACGGAGGCGGCCGTCGCCGACGCACGCGAAGTACTCTCCGACCGCGAAGCCGAACTACGGGAGCAGCGCCAGGAGCAGCGTGACCGCGTGAACGACCGCGAGAACGAGACGGAGAGCCGTCGGGACGACGCCGAACGACTGCGCGAGCAGGCGGCCGAGAAGCGCGAGCGCGCCGACGAACTCGAAACCGAGGCCGACGCGGCCGAAGCCGACCTCGACGACCTCCGTGAGGACCTCGACGACGTCGCCGACGAACGCGAGGGGATCGAGGACCGCTTCGCCGACGCGCCCGTGGTGATGGGCAAGGCCGAGTCCCACCGCGCGTCGCTCCGTGAGGACCTCGACGACGTCCAAGCCGAGATAGAGGAGACGGTCGGGAGGCTCGCCTCCGCACGGGACCGCGTCGAAGAGGTCGAAGAGCTACTCGAAGCGGGCCACTGCCCCGAGTGTGGGCAGCCAGTCGAGGACTCCCCGCACGTCGACTCGCTGGACGCCGACCGCGAGCGCGTCGAGGAACTCTCCGCCGAACTCGGCCGACTCAACGGTCGGAAGGCGGAACTGAAAGCCGACATCGAGGACGCCGAGTCGCTCGCCGACGCCGAGGGCCGCGCCGAGTCCCTCGCCGAGCGTCGGGAGATGCTCGACGAGCGCGCCGAGGAACTGGAGGGGAGCGTCGAGTCGAACCGCGCCGAGGCCGAGCGCCTCCGTGCGGAGGCCGACGACCTCGAAGCGGAGGCGGAGACGGCCGACGAGGCAGCCGAGTCGGCCGCAGAGGCGGCCGAGACGGCTGCCGAACGGGTCGCCGAGATCGACGACGAACTGGAGACTATCGACGAGCGCCGCGACCGACTCGGCGACGTGGACGAGGCGCTCGCAGCTATCGACGACGACGAGGACGAGATCGAACGACTCCGTGAGCGACGTGAGAGCAAGGGCGAACTCGCCGCCGAGCGCCGTGACCGGCTGGAGGACCTGCGCGAGCGCCGCGAGGAACTCCGCGAGCAGTTCGATCGCGAGCGCGTCGAGGCTGCCCGGACGCAACGTGAGAACGCCGTCGACTACCTCGAAAAGGTCGAGGCGAAACTCGACTCGCTGGGGGAACGGCGCGACGACCTCACCGGCCGGATCGGGAGCGTCGAAAAGGAGATCGAGGAACTGGAAGCGCTCCGGGAGCAACACGCCGACCTCGCAGAGACCGTCGCCGATCTGGAGTCGCTCCACGAGGAAACCGAGGAGTTGGAGCGGACCTACGGCGACCTCCGGGCGGAACTGCGCCAGCGAAACGTCGAGAGTCTCGAACGGATGCTGAACGAGACGTTCGATCTCGCCTACGGCAACGACGCCTACTCCCACATCGAACTCGACGGCGAGTACGACCTCACCGTCTACCAGAAGGACGGCACGCCCCTGTCGCCCGACCAACTCTCCGGCGGCGAGCGCGCGCTGTTCAACCTCTCGCTGCGCTGTGCGATCTACCGGCTGCTCTCGGAGGGGATTGAAGGGGCCGCGCCGACGCCGCCGCTGATCCTCGACGAGCCGACGGTGTTCCTGGACGCCGGCCACGTCTCACGGCTGGTGGATCTGGTCGAGGAGATGCGGGGGTTCGGCGTACGACAGATCCTGATCGTGAGCCACGACGACGAACTGGTCGACGCCGCCGACGACCTGGTGACCGTCGAGAAGGACACGACGACGAACCGCTCGACCGCCCGGCGGGAGGACGCGGCGACGCTCGCGAGGGCGGAAGCGCTGATGGAGAACGACGACTAATCGCCGCCGGCGCCCCGGAGCAGTTCCACCGCCTCTTCTGCCGTCTCTGTCGCCTCGTAGCCCCGTTCGCCGGCGACGCGGCACTCGCTCACCAGCCCCGCCGCGCGGAGTTCGCCGAACAGTCCGTTGAAGTCGCTCTCACACAGTCCGGCGTAGCCCAGCAGGTCGACGACCGCCGTCGGGCCGTCGTCGACGAGTGTCACGAGCACGCCCAGCGTTCGCTCGTCGTGGACGGCCGTGATCGCTCGCCTCACCGCCGACGGAACGCCCCCGGCGGCGATTGAGAGTGGCGACTCCTCGATCAACTCCACGTCGGCGGTGTCGACGGTCCGTTCGACCCCGGTAGCCGGGTCACGAACGCGGGCCGTCCCGTCGGTGCTCGACAGCAACACGTGGCGTTCGCCGTCGGGCGTCTCGACCGATCGCATCGCTTCGGGGGAGGCGCGGGCCGCGCAAAACGCTTCCGGGGTCAGAGGTCGTCGGTGTCGGTCGCCCCGTCGTCGGTAGCGTCTTCCTCGGCTGCTTCGTCGACAGTATCCTTTTGCTCGGCGTCCCTCTCCCCGTCCGGGTCCTCTTCGTCCGCCGATTCCGCGTCCCGTTCGGCTCGGAAGTTCCGGTAGACCATGTACGCACGGCCGACGAGCGCGGCGCCGGCGGCGAAGACTGCCAGCGAGACGAGCGCGTTCCCACGGTCGACGTAGAGGATCGGTCCGACCGCGAGCAGGAGCACGCCGACGTTGACGTAGAACACCGCTGCCCAGAACGCGGTCGCGGTGTCGCCGTCGATCTCCGAGAGGTCCTCCGTCGAGTCGGGGTCGGCGCCGGTCCGCTCGCGGAGTTCGGCCTCCATGTCCCGCGCCTTCGGGGCCGACGGGCCCAGTGGCTCGTCGTCCTCGTCGCCGAACGGCTCCACGGTGCCCTCGACGAACGCGTCCACCGGGTCGTCGTCACTCACGTCTCACTCTGTCGTACCGACCGGGAAAAGGGTTCGCAGTCCGGCTCAGCAGTGATCGTTCAAGCGCTCGGCGCCGTCACTCCGGATCCACGCGAGCGGTGCCTCGGCGTCGTAGAGCACGACGCCACCGTCGACTTCGTAGGATTCGACGGTCTCGAAGCCGTCGTCTGCGGGTCCGGGACGCTCCGATGCCGCCTCCGTCAGGCCGCTCTCGTCGGGCATGTCACACTGTACCAAACCAGTGGTGATATGCCTTTCGGCAGTGTGAGAACCCGTCGCTCGGTCGGCCGACAGTACGGGGCGGGGCGGACCACCGCCGTTTTAACGGATCACGGCAAAGCATCGGTAATGAGCGAGCGTCAGCAGTCGGGTCTCGCCGACTTCGGGGGGAGCGGCGGGGGTCGACCGGACGAGGAGGCCGCCGTCGTCGCCGGCGACGCCGGCCAGACGGTGAGCGAGGTCGTCGACGCCGCGGACCTGCGGTTCCCCGACAGCGAGGGGGTCGTGGAGATGACGGTCTCGCAGGTGGACTACACCATCGAAGGGTCGGGCGCGGGTGAGTACCCCGTGATCCACGTGTTCGGCCGGACCGCCGACAACGAGTCCGAACACGTGCGCGTGCTCGGGGTCGAACCGTACTTCTACGTCCCCACCGAGAACGTCGCGGACCGCGCGCTGACCGAGGAGTACGACGCGATCCTCGACACCCGGACCGAGGACCCGAACGGCGACCCCTTCGAGTCGATCCGTGGGCGGCCCCTGACGAAGGTCATCGGCCAAACCCCACGGGACGTCGGGCAGATGCGGGACGACTTCGAGGAGCACTACGAAGCGGACATCCTGTTCCCGAACCGCTTCCTCATCGACAAGGACGTGAGCGCCGGCCTGCAGGTGCCCGAGCGCCGACTCGACGACGGCCGGATCCAGGTGCGCTACGACGACGAACAGCTCGTCGCCGTCGACGCACCGACGGCGGCCGACCTCCGCGTCAACACCTTCGACATCGAGGTCGACGACCGCAACGGTTTCCCCGAGGACGGCGAGGAGCCCATCGTCTGTCTCACCTCCCACGACTCCTACGACGACGAGTACGTGGTCTGGCTCTACGACGCCCCAGACGCCGAGGTTCCGGCACCCGAGGACCTCGACGGCTACGAGCCGATCGCCGACTCCGGCAGCGTCGACGTGCGGACCTTCGAGGAGGAGGCCGCGATGCTCGACGCGTTCGTCTCCTACATCGAGGACACCGACCCCGACGTGCTCACGGGCTGGAACTTCGAGGACTTCGACATGCCGTACGTGCTCGACCGACTGGAGGTCGTGGACCACGGCAGCGAGTACGACCTCGACATCGACCGGCTCTCCCGGGTGAACGAGGTCTGGCGCTCGGACTGGGGCGGCCCGGACGTGAAGGGCCGCGTGGTGTTCGACCTGCTGTACGGCTACAAACAGATCGTCATCAAGGAGTTGGAGTCGTTCCGTCTCGACGCCATCGGCGAGCGCGAACTCGACGTGGGGAAGGAACACTACTCCGGCGACATCGGCGACCTCTGGGAGCAGGACCCCGAACAGCTACTCGAGTACAACCTCCGTGACGTGGAGCTCTGTGTCGAAATCGACCGCAAGCAGTCCGTCGTGGCGTTCTGGGACGAGGTACGCTCGTTCGTCGGCTGTAAGTTAGAGGACGCTCCGACCGCCGGCGACGCGGTCGACATGTACGTCCTGCACAAGGCCTACGGCGAGTTCGGGCTCCCCTCGAAGGGTCAGCAGGAGGCCGCCGAGGAGTTCGAGGGCGGCGCCGTCTTCGAGCCCATCTCGGGTGTCAAGGAGAACGTCACCGTGCTCGACCTGAAGTCGCTCTACCCGATGTCGATGGCGACGATCAACTCCTCGCCCGAGACGAAGGTCGACCCCGACGAGTACGACGGCGAGACGTACCACGCCCCCGACGGGACCCACTTCCGGAAGGAGCCCGACGGGATCATGCGCGAGATGATCGACGAGCTCCTCACCGAGCGCGAGGAGAAGAAGGCCCTGCGTGACGAACACGAGCCCGACTCGGAGGCCTACGAGCGCTACGACCGCCAGCAGGGCGGGGTGAAGGTCATCATGAACAGCCTCTACGGCGTCTCGGGGTGGGACCGCTTCCGCCTCTACGACACCGAGGGGGCCGCCGCGGTGACGGCGACGGGCCGGGAAGTGATCGAGTTCACCGAGACCGCCGCCGAGGAGCTCGGCCACGAGGTGGCCTACGGCGACACCGACTCGGTGATGCTTTCGCTGGGTCCCGACGCCTCGAAAGAAGACGCCATCGAGCAGTCCTTCGGCATCGAGGAGCACATCAACGAGCGCTACGACGACTTCGCCCGCGAAGAACTCAACGCCGACAGCCACCGCTTCCAGATCGAGTTCGAGAAGCTCTACCGCCGGTTCTTCCAAGCAGGCAAGAAGAAACGCTACGCTGGCCACATCGTCTGGAAGGAGGGCAAGGACGTCGACGACATCGACATCACCGGCTTCGAGTACAAGCGCTCGGACATCGCGGCGGTCACCAAGCGCGTCCAGAAGGAAGTGATCGACATGATCGTCCGCGGGGAGGAACTGGACGAGGTCAAGGAGTACCTCCACGAGGAGATCACGACCTTCGAGGAGGGCGACGCGGACTTAGAGGAGGTCGGCATCCCTGGCGGCATCGGGAAGCGCCTCGACGCCTACGACACCGACACCGCACAGGTCCGCGGGGCGAAGTACGCGAACCTCCTCTTGGGTACGAACTTCCAGCGGGGCTCGAAACCCAAGCGGCTCTACCTGAAGAAGGTCCACCCCGAGTTCTGGCAGCACATGGAAGAGGAGGAGGGGTTCAACCCCCAGACCGACCCGCTCTACCGCGAGTTCAAACGCGACCCCGACGTGATCTGCTTCGAGTACGCCGAGGAGGTCCCCGACGCCTTCGAGATCGACTGGCCGAAGATGCTCGACAAGACGCTGAAGGGACCGATCGAGCGCGTTATCGAGGCGCTCGGCCTCTCGTGGGACGAGGTGAAGTCCGGGCAGGAACAGACCGGTCTCGGCCAGTGGGCCTGACCCGAGTCGCGTAAGTTCGGACGCTTTTTCCCGACCGGCGCGGAACCTCGCCGTATGGCTCGCTCCGTCGGCGTGGTGGTCCCCGCCTACCAGCCGAACGTGGACCGGCTTTCGCGCTACGTGCGCGCCCTCGACGAGCGACTGGACCCGACGGAGCTACGGATCGAACTCGACGACCCCGCCCCCGGCGACGCCGAGGCGCTCGCCGACCTCCCAGCGACGGTTCACGTCGCCGACCGTCGCCGCGGGAAGGGCGCCGCGATCACCGAGGGGTTCGACGCCCTCTCGACGGACGTGCTGGCCTTCGCCGACGCCGACGGCTCGACGCCCGCTGACTCGGTGGCGGCCGTGATCGACCCCGTCGCCAGCGGCGAGTTCGACCTCGCGGCCGGCTCCCGTCGACACCCTGCGGCGGAGGTCCAGTCCCACCAGAAGACGCTGCGCCGACTGCTCGGCGACGGCTTCGCGTGGCTCGCCCGCCAACTGCTGACGCCCGACCTCCACGACTACCAGTGTGGTGCGAAGGCGGTCTCGGCGAACTTCTGGGCGCGGGTGCGCCGGCACCTCACCGAGCCGGGCTTCGCGTGGGACATCGAACTGCTCGCCGTCGCCGGCGCCCTCGGCGGGAAGATCGCCGAGGTCCCGGTAGTCTGGGAGGACAAACCGGAGTCGACGGTCGACCCCGTGAGCGACACCGTCTCGATGTTCACCGGGCTGTTGAGCGCCCGGCACCGGGCGAAGGCGGCGGCGGGGAACCGGCTCCACGAGCGACTATCCGGGTGGCTGGATCGGCCGCTCCTGATCGACCGGGTGGAGTCGTGAGACTGCTGCCCGACGAACTGGTCGCCCCCGAACGGTTCGGCCAGTTCGTCTCCGTCGGCGTCGTCGGCGCGGCGTTCGACCTCGCGGTCTCGACGGGGATGCGTGAACTCGGCGTCTACCCCGAACTCGCGGTGTTCGTCGGCATCGAAGTCGCCGTCGTGGTGATGTTCCTGCTCAACGACAACTGGACGTTCGCCGAGCGGGGCGTCGACGGCCTCGCGGCGGGGCTGCGACGGCTGGCCCGCTCGAACCTCGTCCGTATCGGCGGCATCCTCGTCCAACTCGGGACGTTCAGCCTGCTCTACCGGGCCTTCGGTGTCGAGTGGACCCTCGCGGGACTGGACGCGTGGTTCGTCGTTTCGAAGGTCGGCGGCATCGGCGTCGGGATGGTCGTCAACTACGTGGCCGAGAGCCTGTTCACGTGGCGTGTGACCACGGAGTAAGGTGGCCGAAACCACGAGACGACGACCGAATCAGAACCCTTAACCGTCGAACGCCAGTTGGTACAGGTAGCGGGATGGGATAGCCAGGAGATTCCGCCGGGCTCATAACCCGGAGATCGGTAGTTCAAATCTACCTCCCGCTATATTCTCCTGCCGACGATCACGACCCACGAGCCGTGACTCCGTCGGCGGGGATATAGCGACCCTCAATCTGCGTTCGACGACATCTCCCGAGAGCGTGCCGTCGACGCCTACTTCGATCCCTCTACGGACCCGAACCCCTCTTTACTGCCGGCCGGCTATCGGCGCCGATGACTGACGGCGAGCGGATCACCGACGCCGACTCGGTCCCGGAGGGAGGGAGTCTCCTCTTCACCGTCCGCGACCGCAAGGGCGGCCAGCAGCGCGAAGCGATCCTCGTCCGAACCGACGGCGGCGTCGAGGGATGGCTCAACTACTGCCAACACTGGCCCGGCGTGTCCCTGGACCGCGGCGACGGCGCCGACATCCGGAACGGCCTGATCCTCTGTCGGCAACACGGCGCCACCTTCGAGTGCGACAGCGGCCGCTGCACCGCAGGCCCCTGCGAGGGCGATGCGCTCGACGCCCTCGACGTTCGAACCGTCGACGGCGACGTGCTGCTCGACGACGACGCCTACACGTTCGACCATCTCGGAGGAAGCGACCACGACGGCGGGGCGGAAGACCCCACGAGCGACTCGCCGTTCGACTTCTGAGGCCACGAAGGACGGATTGATACCCGCGTGTCCCCTCTTTCGGGTAATGAGCGAGGACGACGGCGAACTCTACGACGACAGCCTCCCCGAGGGCGAGACGCCGACCGAGGACGGCCGCGTGCTCAAGTTCGTGATCGCCGCGGTACTGCTGGTGCTCGTCTACGCGCTCGTGGTGATCGTCATGGCCGCGACCTAGTAGAACCGGTCCTCGATACGCTGGCGGTAGCTCCGTGCCAGTAGCTCCGTCACCGGGCCGCCGCCGATGGTCGTCCCGTCGAGAGCGTCGACGGGCCGGACCTCCCAGGTCGAGTTCGTGACGAACAGTTCGTCCGCCCGCTGGAGCGCGTCCGGCCCGACGGTCGCCTCGCGGATCGGAATCCCCTCCTCGGCGGCGATGTCGAGCACCGTCTCCCGCGTGATCCCCGGCAGCACCGGCCCGGAGAGCGGCGGCGTCAGAAGCCCGTCGCCGTCGACGGCGAAGACGTTGCTCGTCGCACCCTCCGCGACCGACCCCGAGCCGTCGAGCATGAGCGCCTCGTCGGCGTCGGTCCCCCGGAGTTCGAGGCGTGCGAGGATGCCGTTGAGGTAGTTGTGGGTCTTCGCCCGCGCGGGAATCGCCGCGTCGGGAACCCGCCGGGTCGAGACCGTCCGGAGCGTCGCCGGGCCGTCCCAGACTGGCTCGCCGTCGACGCCGCCGCGGGGCAGCGGCTTGACGTAGACGACGACCGTCGGGTCAACCTCGGGCTGGGGGTCGAGCTTCCCGGGCTGAACGCCCCGGGATATCGAGAGTTTGACGTAGGCGTCGTCGAACCCGTTGGCGTCGAGGGTCTCGTGGACCCGCTCGTAGAGGTCGGCCCGCGAGAGCCCGTGGTCGAGCGCGAGCACCTCACAGGTCCCCTCGAGCCGGGCGGCGTGACTTCCCCACTCGAACAGCTCACCGCCGTAGGCCCGCATCGTCTCGAACGCCGCGTCGCCGTACTGGAACCCCCGGTCCTCGACGGAGACCGACGCCTCGCTCGCGGGGAGAAGCTGCCCGTCGACGTGGTACCGGCGTTCCTCGGTCATCGCTCCCACTCCCGGCAGATCATCAGGAAGTTCCGGACCATCGCCTTCCCGTGTTCGGTCAGGATGCTCTCGGGGTGGAACTGCACGCCGACGTGGGGTTTCTCGCGGTGGCGAACCGCCATCACCACGTCCTCGTCGTCGGTCGTCGCCGTCTCCACGAGGGTGTCGGGAATGGCGTCACGCTCGACCGCCAGCGAGTGGTAGCGGCCGACCCGGATACCCTCCGGAAGCCCGTCGAACACCCCCTCGCCGTCGTGGGAGATCCGTGAGGGTTTGCCGTGGACGACCGCGTCCGCGTGGCCGACCGGCGCGCCGTTGTTCGCACACAGCGCCTGGTGACCGAGACAGACACCCAGCGTCGGGTAGTCGAGGTCGAACACGTCCATCGAGACGCCCGCTTCCGCCGGCGTCCCCGGCCCCGGCGAGACGACGATGCCGTCCGGCGCTAACTGCCTGATCTCCCGAGCGTTGACGGCGTCGTTCCGCCGGACCGTGACCTCCCCGTTCGTCGACTGCACGGCCTCGCCGACGTACTGCACGAGGTTGTAGACGAACGAGTCGTAGTTGTCGATCACGAGGATCTGCGGCCCGCTCATCGGTCCACCTCTTCGGGGGCGCGTCGGTCGCCGGCCTCCGCAGCGGCGGAGCCGTCGCCTGTGTCAGCAGCGGGATCAGCGTCACCGTCGGCCGGCTCGTCGGCCACTTCGAGGTGGCCCTGCTCCAACGCGGTGTCGACCGCTCGGATCAGCCCCTTCGCCTTCGCGAGGGTCTCCTCGTACTCGGCGTCCGGTTCGGAGTCGTGGACGATCCCGGCGCCGACGCTGAGGTGGTACTCCGCGGCGTGGCGGACGAGGGTTCGGATGACGATGTTGAGCGTCGCTCGCCCGTCGAAGCCGAACATCCCCATACTGCCGGTGTAGGGGCCGCGTCGGCGGCGTTCGAGTTCGTCGATTATCTCCATCGTCCGCGGCTTGGGCGCGCCGGTGATGGTGCCGCCGGGGAACGTCGCCGCGACGGCGTCGGCGAGCGTGCCGTCCTCGCGGAGTCGCCCCTCGACCAACGAGACGAGGTGCATCACCTCGGCGTAGCGGTCGATCCGACGGTACTCCGTTACCTCGACGGAGCCGTAGGCACTGACCTTCCCGAGGTCGTTGCGCTCCAAGTCGACGAGCATCGCGTGCTCGGCGCGCTCCTTCTCGTCGGTCCGGAGGTCGTCGGCGAGCGCGGCGTCCGCCTCGTCGGTGTCGCCGCGGGGGCGCGTGCCGGCGATCGGTTCCGTGAGCAGGCTGTCACCCTCGCGGTCGAGCAGGAGTTCGGGGCTCGCACTTACCAGATCGACGCCGCGGAACTCCAGCAGGCCGGAGTAGGGTGCTGGGTTGACCTCTCGGAGCGCGTCGTAGGCGTCGACGGGGTGGACCGCCGCGGGGGCGGCGAGGCGCTGGGAGACGTTCGCCTGAAACGTGTCGCCCTCCCGGACGTACTCCTTCACGCGGCGCACGCGCTCGCGGAACTGCTCGCGCCCGCAGGTGCTCCGGAACCGGGCTTCGTCGGTCTCGACGGGCGCGGGACCGACATCGGGGTCCCCCACGTGGGCCTGCCGCCCGAGTTCACAGGCTTTCGCCAGCCCGCGGTCGTAGCAGGCGTCGAGTTCGGCCTCGCCGGCGCCCTCCGGGATCTCTGGACAGGCGTTGATACGCAGCGTGACCTCGCCGTCGTGGGGCTCCTTCCAGGCCGCGAGGCAGTCGTAGACGCCGATCTGGAGCCGTGGAAGCCCGCGGTGGCCGGCCTCGTCCTCCGCGCCGTCCTCGGGGAAGGACTCCAACTCCCGCGCGATGTCGTAGGAGAGCCAGCCGATGGCGCCACAGGGGTAGGGCACGTCACAGTCGCCGCGGACGAGCGACTCGCCGTCGAGCAGGCCGTCGAGGGCGGCGAGGCTCTCGGATCGCTTGGCGCCGAAGCCACGGTCCGGTTCGTCGCTCCACCAGTTCTCGGCGAGGACGGCGTCCGGCGAGGCGGTGAGGAAGTCGATCGGCTCGACGCCGAAGTAGCTCCAGCCCTCTTGGCCGCCGGTCGTTTCGAGGAAAGCGCCGCCGCGCTCGCCGCGGGCGCGGCGATAGGCGTCGAAGGGGTCGTCGACGACGGTCGTGATCTCGACGGGCACGCGAGCGCCCGCCGGGGCGTCGGCAGCCACGGCGTGGAAGCGCTCGGGCGCGGTAACCACCGTGGTGTCAGTCATGGCTGCACAGTCGGCGGCAGGGCGCTAAAAACGAGCGGGTTCGGCTCAGGCGTCGTTCGCGCGGTCTATCCACTTCTGGACGGTCTTCTCGGGGACCGTCGTTCGCTCGGCCACGTCGGCGGCGTCGGCGGCCGCGAGCGCAGCGACCGTCTCGATCCCGATCTCGGCGAGGCGCTCGGAGTAGGCCGGGCCGATCCCTTTGATCTCGTCGACGGGGACGCCGTCGTCGGCGTCGGCCTCGTCGGCTCCCTCCTCGGCTTCGGCCTCGGCGATCTCGTCCTCGACAGTCTTCTCCGCGTCGGGTTCGTCCACGTCGGCGTCGGCCTCCGACACGTCGGTCGACTCGTCCTCTGCGTCGGGGCCTGCGGCCTCCGCTGGCTCGGCTCGTCCGGACGGCTCGGACTGGGCCTCCTCCTCGTCGACGAGCGACTCCGTGGAGGCGTCGGCGTCCGTGCCGGCGGCGACCGGCTCGGCGTCCTCGTCGTCGTCGGCCTCCGCATCGTCGTCGACGTCAGCTTCCGTTTCGGCGTCGTCGGCCTCGGTCGCCGCCGAATCGGTCGATTCGTCCTGGCCCTCCGGGGCGGCAGCCTCGGCCGGTTCGGCCCGACCCTCGGGCTCTTCCGTCGCCTCGGCCTCGTCGACGAGCGACCCCGTGGACGCGGCGGCGTCGGTGCCGGCCGCTGCCGGTTCCTCGTCCTCCCCGTCCTCCTCGTCGTCGACCCCTTTGACCGCCGCCTCGTTCTCGGCGTCGGGGTCCGGGCGCTCCTGCTGTACCGTCACGTCGCGCTCGGAGCGTCCCCCGTCATCACTGGACTCCAACCCGAGGAGCCGTTTGAGCTTCCGCAGTACCATACTGTCGCGGAAGATGACCCCCGGTGGTAAAAAGGCAGCGTCGCCCTCGGTCGGTTCGGGTGTCAAACGGCCGGTTCCGGGCCTCAGAGGCGGTCGCGGAGCGCCTCGTTCATCACGGCGACGGGGGCCTCGACGCCGGTCCAGCGTTCGAACGCGGCGACCCCCTGAAACAGCAACATCCACGCGCCGTCGACCGTTTCTGCCCCCGCCGCGGCCGCCTCCCGGAGGAGCTTGGTCCGGAGCGGCGTGTAGACGGCGTCTAACACCGCGAGCCCGTCGTGCAGGAGCTCGGCCGGGACCGGCGAGGTGTCCGGGTCTTCCATCCCCACGCTGGTCGCGTTGACGAGGAGGTCCGCCTCGGGGAGCCGGTCTTCAAGCGCGTCAAGGCCGCCTCCTTCAACGCCGAGGCCTTCGAAATCGTCCGCTAACGCCTCGGCACGTTCGACGGTCCGGTTGGAGACGAACACGTCGGCGCCGGCGTCGGCGAGCGCGTAGGTCGCTGCCCGGCCCGCCCCACCGGCGCCGACGACGACCGCCGAGCGCCCCTCTATCGGCACATCGTGGTGGGCGAACGCGCGGACGACACCCTCTACGTCGGTGTTGTGGCCCTCAGGGGTGGTGCCGTCGCCAGCGAACGTGATCGTGTTCACCGCGCCGACAGCCGCGGCCGTCTCCGTAGGGTGGACGTGGGCCAGCACGTCCTGTTTGAACGGCACCGTGACGTTGAGTCCGGCGACGCCCAACGCGTCGGCGCCCTCGACGGCGGCCCCGATCCGGTCGGGGTCGGCTTCCAGCGTGACGTACCGCGCGTCCAGCGAGAGCGCCTCGTAGGCGGCCTCGTGCATCGGCGGCGAGAGCGAGTGTTCGACGGGGTTGCCGATCAGGCCGTAGACGTCCATGGGTGGGGTGGGGCGTGCGGGCCGGAAAAAACCTCGCGCCAGCATCGCGGGGGGTAGGTCGACCCCTACGCCGGAGCCGACGGCTACTTCCCCGGCGCCGGCCGAGTCCCAGCCATGACTATCGGCATCGTCGTCTCGCGGGCCGACAGAGCCTCGCTCCACATCGGCGAGCAGCTGTTCGCCCGCGCCGACTGGACCGAACACGAGGACCCCGATCGACCGGATGCCGACGGCGGCGGCACCTACTACCGCGACGGCCCCTTCGAAGTCCGGGAGTTCGACGAACTCCACATCCATCTGGACGACCCCGCGCCGGCGTTCAGCGAGGCGCCGCGCCTGCTCGTCTTCGTCTCCCGGCACTCCGGGGAGACCGGCGCGCTCCTGACGGGCCACTTCACCGGTAACTTCGGCGAGGCGGAGTACGGCGGCGAGGACGGCGACCTCGCCGAGGCCGCCCCGAGCGCGCTCTCGGCGTACCTCGGCGCGCTGTCGGCACACGCCCCCGAAGGCTACGACGTGGCTGTCGAGGGAACCCACCACGGCCCGACTGCACTCGACACCCCCTCGCTGTTCGCGGAGTTGGGAAGCGGCGACGAGCAGTGGGACGACCCTGCCGGTGCCCGCGCGGTCGCACAGGCCGTGCTTTCGCTTCGTGGGGTGCCTGCCCACCGCGAGCGACAACTGGTCGGGATCGGCGGCGGCCACTACGCGCCGCGGTTCGGCCGCGTCGTACAGGAGACGCCGTGGGCCGTCGGGCACATCGCCAGCGACTGGCAGTTGGACGAACTGGGCCACCCGCGGACTGACGCCGCGCGCGAGACGCTCCGTGCGGCGTTCGGACGCAGCGGCGCGACCCACGCGCTGCTGGACGGTGAGCACTCGGAGGTGGCCGATGCGGTCGAGGAGATGGGCTACCGGGTCGTCAGCGAGACGTGGGTCCGGACGGTCGGCGACCGCCCGCTGGGGCTGGTCCGGGAACTGGAGTCCGGGGTCGCCACCGTCGACGACGGACTGCGCTTCGGCTCGGTCGTTCCCGACGCGGAGGGCGACTGGGAGCGCGTGGACCTGCCGGACGACCTGCTCGCGGCCGCCCAGAACGTCGACGCCGAGGCGACGCGGGCGGCCGTCGACGCTGCCACGGTCGCGTTCGACACCATCGAGAACGGCACGCGGGCGAACGGGGCAGCGGCCATCCCGGACGCCGAGGCCTACGACGACCTGATCGACGATCTCGCGGCGATCCTGCGGACCGACTACGACAGCGTCAGCGTCGACGACGGCGCCGTCGTCGCCCGCGAGAACGCGTTCGACCCGGAGAAGGCGCGGAAGTTGGGGATCCCCGAGGGGCCGAAGATGGGGATGCTCTCCAGTGGGGAGTCAGTCGAGGTCGACGGCGAACTGATTCCGCCGACAGCCGTCCACAGCGAACGCGAGGAGCGGTTCCCCGTCGAGTAAGGGGGATCCTACCGATGGTGGCGAGAACCACCGGAAAGGGAGAAAGATGAATAGGCTCCACTGTATAGCCACGAGCAAATGGACTCCATCGTAGAAGAGGCAATCGACGAGGCCGAAGGCGAAGGCAGCGGGGAACCGGAGCCGACGGCCGATGATGAGGGGGCTGCCGAGCCCGACGCCGACGTTGACACCGGCGGCGACACTCCCGCTTCGGGGAAGATGACCGACGAGCAGCTTCAGGAGGTCCTGCAGGACCTGAAGACCAACATCACGGTCGTCGGTTGTGGGGGTGCCGGCGGGAACACCGTCAACCGCATGCACGAGGAGGGGATTCACGGCGCGAAGCTGGTCGCAGCGAACACCGACGTGCAGCACCTCGTCTCCATCGAGGCCGACACCAAGATCCTGATGGGCAAGGAGAAGACCCAGGGCCGCGGTGCGGGGTCGCTCCCGCAGGTCGGGGAAGAGGCAGCCATCGAGTCCCAAGAGGAGATCAAGGACTCCATCGCCGGCTCGGACATGGTCTTTGTCACCGCCGGGCTCGGCGGCGGCACCGGGACCGGCTCGGCGCCCGTCGTCGCCAAGGCCGCACAGGCCGCGGGCGCGCTGACCATCTCCATCGTGACGACGCCGTTCACCGCCGAGGGTGAGGTCCGACGGACCAACGCCGAGGCCGGCCTCGAACGGCTCCGTGACGTCTCCGACACCGTGATCGTCGTGCCCAACGACCGCCTCCTTGACGCCGTGGGCAAGCTCCCGGTCAAGCAGGCGTTCAAGGTCTCCGACGAGGTGCTGATGCGCTCGGTGAAGGGAATCACCGAACTCATCACCAAGCCCGGGCTGGTCAACCTCGACTTCGCCGACGTTCGGACCGTCATGGAGAAGGGTGGCGTCGCCATGATCGGGCTGGGCGAGTCCGACACCGAGGAGAAAGCCGAGGACTCGGTGCAGTCCGCGCTCCGGTCGCCGCTGTTGGACGTGGACATCTCCGGGGCGAACTCGGCGCTGGTCAACGTCACCGGCGGCTCGGACATGTCCATCGGCGAGGCCGAGGGCGTCGTCGAGGAGATCTACGACCGGATCGACCCCGACGCCCGGATCATCTGGGGGACCTCCGTCGACGAGGAGATCGAGGGTCGGATGCGGACGATGATCGTCGTGACTGGGGTGGAGTCCCCCCAGATCTACGCCGGCGGCGAGGGCGCCGGTCGCGGCCCCTCCCGCGAGCAGCTGCAGGACGTGAACTGATCGACGGCCAGGGCGGTTTTTCGCGGGTCGTCCCCCACGCGACGCGTTGCTCCGTGGAGAGCACATTCAATAGATAGAAAAGGCGTCGGGCAGAACCTCACACCAAGATGGACGTCAAATACGACCTCTCGGAGTACGTACGCGTGCTCAAACTCGCGAGCACCCCCGAGTGGGAGGAGTTCTCGATGGTCGCCAAGATCGCCGGCGCCGGTATCTTCCTCATCGGCTTCCTCGGGTTCGTGATGTTCGCGATCATGACCTTCGTGCCGGGCGCGGGTGGTGTCTAGATGCCGATCTTCGCCGTCAAGACCACCGCCCGGCAGGAGGAGACCGTCGCCGACATGATCGCCAGCAAGGAGATGGCCGACATCCACGCCGTGCTGGCGCCGGACTCGCTCACCTCCTACGTGATGGTGGAAGCCGACGACGACTCCATCATCGAGCGCGTGCTCGAGGAGATCCCTCACGCCCGAGGGATGGTCCCCGGCACGTCGTCGATGACCGAGGTCGAGCACTTCCTCTCGCCGACCCCCGACGTGGAGGGCATCGCGGAGGGCGACATCGTCGAACTCATCGCCGGCCCGTTCAAGGGCGAGAAGGCACAGGTCCAGCGCATCGACGAGGGCAAGGACCAGGTGACCGTCGAACTCTACGAGGCGACGGTCCCGATCCCGGTCACGGTCCGCGGGGACCAGATCCGGGTGCTCGACTCCGAAGAACGGTAGTTCTTCGTGCAGACACGCGGCGCGTCGCGCCGTGAACCGGAACGGAAGCAGTCCCTTCTGACAGCGCCGACCCTTACTGCGAGCGGGCGTTCAGCTGTTCGACGACGCTCTGGAGGTCCGCGTTCGCCTCGATCTCCTCCTTGACGGCTTCCCTGGCACGCACGTCGCTGCTGTCGGCGTCGTAGGCGCGAACGTACTCCGATCGGGTGTGTTCGTCGAAGGCGTGGCGGATCGCGAAGTAGCCCTCGGGGACGATCGTGCCACAGACCGCACACTCGTGGCGTTGGTGCTCGGTCGTCTGGTGGACGATGACGGGTTCGGGGCCGTCGAACTCCCGGCCGCAGCCGGCGATCCCGCAGTTCCATCGACTCATAGGCGGTCTCTGGAGTGGTGTCGGCAAAAGGGTTCTCCCCGACCGCCGGCGGGGAAACACGGAGGCTATTTGGGCGCCGACCGACTCGAACGGAACGTGACTACGGCGACGACGCGGGTCGATATGCACGTCAAGACGCTCGACGGTCGAGTCGTCGAGCGGGCGAAAGCGCGCGGTCTCGACGTGCTCGTCTACGCCCCACACTTCGAGCGCCTCCCCGAGATCCGGAAGCGCGCCGAGCGCCACAGCGACGACGAACTGCTGGTGGTGCCGGGCCGAGAGATCTTCACGGGGAACTGGCAGAACCGGCGCCACCTGCTCGCGATAGGGCTCTCAGACCCCGTGCCGGACTTCATCTCCTTCGAGGGGGCGCTGTCGGCGATTGCCGAGCAGGGTGCGGCCCTCTGTGTCCCCCACCCGACGCTGTTGAACGTCAGCCTCGGGCGCCCGGAGGTCCGGGCCTACGCCGACCACATCGACGCCGTCGAGACGTACAACGCCAAGTCCCTGCCGCCGGTCAACAGTCAAGCCAAACGCGTCGCCGAGGAGGCCGGCCTGCCGGCTTTCGGCTCGTCGTACGCCCACCTCCGCGGCACTATCGGCGAGGCGTGGACCGCCTTCGAGACCGGGATCGAGCGCGAGATCGACCTCGTGGAGGCGCTCGTCTCGGGAGTCGACCGGCGAGTCGTGCACCGGGCCGGGCCGAGCCACCGGCTCCGGAACCTCGCTGAGTTCGCCCACCTCGGCTACGAGAACTCGTGGGGGAAGATCAACCGACTGTTCCTCTCGGGCACCGAGCCCACCCACCCCGACCACATCGCGTACGGCGGCCGGTTCGACGACGTCGCCGTCTACTAGATCATCGTCGTGACGCCGCCCAGTTCGAGCCCCGGCGGGAGATAGCCCGGGAGCACGTGGACGAACAGGGCGAACACGCCGACCTCGATCAGCGTGACGACGATAGTGACCACGTCGGCGTAGGTGCTCGACGTGGTGACGCCCGTCGGCGAGCCGAACTCCTCGCTCCAGAACGGGTAGAACAGCGCGATCCCGCGCTTGCTCCCCAGCATGTCGAGCACGTAGTGACTCAGGATCCCCGCCCAGACGAAACTCAGGTTCCCGAAGAAGACCGGGTATGCGAGCGCGATCCCGAGCACCGGGAGGTTGTGCAGCGTCTTCCGGTGTTTGCCGAAGGCGGTGTCCACGTCGGGGAACAGCGCCCCGAGCACCAGCGGCAGCGACACTTCCCCGATGGCGACGAACGTCTCCACGTCCCCCGAGGGCTCCAACACGTACCCCACGCCGATGGCCAGCAGGATGGCGTTGAGTACGTGCCCTTTCTTGTTCATGTAGGGTCAAGCGAGCGGGTCGGCACAAAGCGTTTCGGCCGGAGACGGCTCAGAACCCCGCGATCGTGTCGCTACAGCTGGACGAACGGCACCCAGTCAGCGGTCCGACAGATCGGCGTCGGACAGCAGCAGTTCCAGTGCTTTCCGCGCGATCTGTTCTTTGATCTCGGTCCGCGAACCGTCGAAGACGTGGCGGGAGACCTCGGTGTAGGAGCCACCGGTCCCCCAGTCGGCGGCGTAGGCGCGGCCGATGAACACCGTTCCAACGGGTTTCTCCTCGCTGCCACCCTCGGGACCGGCGATCCCCGTCGTCGAGAGGCCGAACGTCGCTCCCGCGGTGTCCCTGACGCCGGCGGCCATCTGTTCGGCGACTGGTGCCGAGACGGCGCCGTGGCCGTCGAGGCTCTCCCGGGAGACCGCCAACTCGGTCAGCTTTGCGTCGTAGGAGTAGGTGACGACCGAGCGGTCGAAGTAGTCCGAGGAGCCCGGCACGTCGGTCAGGAGCGACCCGATCAGGCCGCCCGTACAGGACTCGGCGACGGCGACGGTGGCGTCACGCTCCCGGAGGGCGTCACCGATGCGTTGCTCGATCGGCGGGTCGTCGGCGTACTCGCGCATAGGCCGACTCCGGTCGCCGGGGAGAAATAGGCGACGGGCGAGGCGGCGACGCCCCTCCCGGAGAGATCAGAACAGGTCGTCCAGTTCGTCGTTCTGGAACGACGCGGCGGCGTCGCGCTTGGCAGCGCCTTCGTCCCGTTCGTCCCGGGCGTCGGCCTGTGCCTCCGCGGCGCGGTTCATGAACTCCTTGATCCGGGGGGAGCGTTCGACGCCGCTCAGCAGGACCAACGAGGAGATCGCGTCGGTCTCGAGCGGGAAGTCCCCGCCGCGGACCTCCATGCTGCCGGTCTCCTCTTCGACCCACGAGCGGGCCCGCTCGACCCCCTTCCGAGAGAGGGTGTCCGGGCGGCCGGCGACGACGAGGAGGGCGGCGTCGGCCGCCGTCGCGTCGGGAAGGCTGGTCCCGGTCAGCAGCGCCTGTCGAGTCGTACTCGTGACCACGTTGACGTTGTCGTCGGCGTCCTCGCTGGCCGGGGACTCGGCGTACCCGACGGCAGCGAGCCCCCCCTTCCGGAGGGTGTTGATGACCTCGCTGGTGTCGACGACGCTCTGGGCCACGTCCCGGTCGACGCCGCCGCCCCCGAGACCGAGCGAGCGATCCTCGATGGGTTCGCCGGCCGCGAGCAGTAGCCCGACACGGCGCGCAATGCGCTCGTTGATCGACGCCATCCCCTCGGCGACGCTGTCGCCGCTCTCGCGCCACGCGTCGTTGTCGATCAGGAGCACCGAGTCGGCCTCGCGGGCGAGCGTCTTGAGCGAGCGGCCGGCGTTCGCCTGATAGAGCGACCCTTCGTCCCGACCGGGGAGGATGCCGATGGTGTATATCGGTACGTCGTAGATCCGTTTGAGCTCCTTCGCGAGCACCGGCGCGCCCCCCGAACCCGTCCCACCACCTAGCCCCGCGACGACGAACACCGCCTCCGTCGCCGAGTCAATCTTGTCGCCGAGGGCGTTGACCACCTCGTCGGCGTCGCGCTGCATCACCTCGGCGCCGAGTTCGTTGTCGCCGCCGACGCCGTGGCCCTTCACCACGTCCTGGCCGATCAACACCGTCTCGAGCGGGAGGTTCTGGAGGTCCGCTTTCGCACTGTTGACCGCGAGGGCGTCGCGCACGGCGTGAAAGCCCATCTCGTCGTCGTACTCGGCGAGGGCAGTCGTCACCTTTCCACCCGCCTGCCCCACACCGACGAGGACCGTCTTCATGAACGCTCGTTCACTCCCACGGGTTGTTAAGCTTCGCCCGGGTGCCCCCCTGAACCTTATCTCCGATCGGGCGAGCACCCAGCGACATGGTCGACAGCGAGGACCTCGAACGACGGCTCGCGGCGGTCGAACGCGCACTCGGCGACGGCGACGACGGAGCCGTCGGCGACAACGACATCGACGCCGTCTCGCGCGGGCACGACGTCGACGGACGGCTCGATACGCTCGAAACGCGGGTCGAGGAACTGGACGCCGCTCTACAGGCGGTCCGTGGGTTCCTCGGCGGCGTCTCCGCGGTGAACGAGTCCGTCGAGCGCCGCGCTGACGCCGCCGTCGCCGCCGTCGATCGGTTGGAGACGGAGATCCACGGGGACACCGAAGGCAGCATCGAGGAGCGTTTCGGCGAGGACAGTGACGAGCGGGCGACTGCTAACGAGTACGGATGTGACCGCTCCAGCGACCGCGAGTCGGTAGACGACGGAGGTACCGAGAGCGCGTCGAACCACGGGCTTCGGGAGCGACTCCGGGGCCTGCGGTGATCCGTGTGCTCCTCGCCGTCGCGCTGGCTGCCGCACTCTTCGGGGCCGCAGTCCCGGCGGTCGAGTCGGCGGCGACGGATCGAACACGTGCCAGCCTCGACCGGGATCTCGACCGGCTGGCGCGTGCGGGCCACTCGCTGCTCGCCGAGGACGATCCGGGCGCACGGCGGACGGTACGCATCACGCTCCCGGGGGCGTCGTTGACCGCCGCCGGCGTCGAGCGCTTCGCGGTGGGGTGTCGTTCGAACTGTGCGGTTCGGTACACCCTCGATGGCGGCGGGTCACGGACGTACCGCCTCGCGCTCCCGCTGACGACCGCCGACGGACCGATCCGGTTCGGAACGCCCGGCGAGTACCGACTGACGCTGACGCTCGTCGACGGCGTCGACGGTCGGGTCGTCCGAGTCGCCGCCGACTCCCTGCCGAGGACTCAAGTACGAGACCGGGACCAACGACCCCATGTCACTGTTCACGCGGGCACCTGAGGAGGCGTGTCGCTGCCGAGCGTCGTTCGTCGAGGTCGGAGGAACGGGCGTCGAGGACCGCGTTGAACTCCGTGTGGACGCCGACGGCTGCTCGGGAGGTGGCGATCTCGCATCGTCGTCGCCCTGCCGCGGGACCGTCGTCGACGCGCTGGCGGACCGGGACGCCGACGCCGTCCGCAGCCGATCGGGCGGCTACGAGCGCTGGTACGCCGACGACGCGGTGGCGCTCCTCACCGCTGCCGGGCGCTTCGTTGCGCTGGCGAGCCACCACGACGACGCCATCGCCGCGACGGCGCGAACCGACCCGCTGGCGGCGGCACACGAGGCCGCCGGGCGAGCGGGTCCGATTGGTCGACTCGCCGGGGAAACGGGTCTCGCCGCCGGTGCCGAGTGCGTGGACGATGACGACGTGTTCCGCTCCCACGGCGGCCCCGTGATCGCTCGCTGTCGAGTCGACCACCGATCACCCGCCGGGGCGCGACTCCGTGATACCGAACCGATCCCGACGGGGGGAACGGTCAGGCGGTACGCGTTGGGCACGGAGTCACCCACGGGTGACGACTCACTCTACCACCTCACACCGGCCTCGGCGTCGTTCGACCCGGAGGCGTTCGAACTACTCGACGAGGCGGCGTCGTGGCTCGCCGACGCCGGGGGCTCCGGAGCGTTCGGGCCGGCGAGAGCCGTCCGGGCAGTCGCCGACGACGGGCGCCCCGTCGAGGCACTTACCGAAACACTCCGGAAACACACCCGCGGAGTGGGCGTGCTGGCGGACCTGTTCGCCGACGCTCGCGTCTCGGATGTCTACATCACCGCTCCCGTGACGGCGACGCCGGTCCGGGTCGTCGTCGACGACGAGACGATGCCGACGAACGTGCGGCTCACGCCGGAGGGCGTCACGACGCTGGCCTCACGGGTTCGGCGGGCGAGCGGCCGCGCGTTCTCGCGGGCGAGTCCGCAGGTCGACGCCGGGATTCCGGTTGGTCCACCCGGGGAGCAAGAGCAGGTTCGCGTGGCAGGCGTGACCCGACCGCTCTCTCCGGGTACGGGGTTCGCGCTCCGGCGCCACGACGCGACGCCGTGGACGCTGCCCCGGCTCGTGGCGACTGGCTCGCTCTCGGCGCGTGCGGCCGCGCTGCTCTCACTCGCCGTCGAGCGGGGCGCCGCCGGACTCGTCGCGGGCGCCCGAGGTGCCGGGAAGACGACCACGCTCGGTGCGCTTCTCTGGGCGCTCCCACGGCGAACGCGGACGGTGTTGATCGAGGACACGCCCGAACTCCCGGCCGCGGCGCTGCAGGCGGCGGGCCGCGACGTGCAGGCACTCAGCGTCGCGCGCGGCGACGGCGCCACCGGCGAGACGACACCCGATTCGGCGCTCCGGACGGCGCTCCGGTTAGGCGAGGGCGCCCTCGTCGTCGGCGAGGTGAGGGGCGAGGAGGCCGGAACGCTGTACGAGGCGATGCGGGTCGGCGCCGCATCGGGGACGGTGCTCGGAACGGTCCACGGCGACGGTGCCGAGGCGATCCGAACCCGGATGACCGAGGACCTCGGCGTGAAGGAGTCGGCGTTCGGGGCGACGGGGTTCGTTCTCACCGTGGCCGACACCGACCGTGGTCGCCGCGCCGTCGCCCTCGAGGAAGTAGAGGCGGTCGACGGTGGAACCGATATCCAGCCGTTGTTCACGCTCGACGACCGCGGGGACCTCACCCCGACGGGTCGGCTCGACCGTGGGGAAAGCAGTCTGCTCGCCGGGATGTCGACACCGGACGAGCGTTACACGGACGTACTGGCACGACTTCGCGAGCGGGCCGACCACTTGCGTTCGCTCGCCGACGACGGCGTAGTCCGGCCCTCGACGATCCGCGCAGAACGGATGGAACGGGGCGCTGGAGTGGAGAGGATGACCGAGGAGGGGGTGGGAACGTGGTAGTGGACCAGCGCGATGTCGAACGAGTCGTTGTGCGGGTCGCTGCTTCGTGGCCCCGAGGGCCCGAACCACCGTCAGACCTCGTCGAGGCCTGTGACCGCCTCGGGTGGCCGGATGCGGCCGAACTCGTCGCCGCCGGCGAGGTGGTCGGCGCGGTTGCACTCATCGGGGCCGGCGCCGTCGCCGCCGTGATTTCGCCGGGGCTGCTGCCACTCGCGCTCGTGGCCGGTATCACCCCGCTACTCGCCACGCGTCAGGTCCCCCCAGCGATGGCGGCGGTAGCGACGACCCGCGCCGTCGGCGAGGCGCCCGCCCTGTTCGGCCGTCTGACGTTGCGACTCCGAATCGAGCCGAATCTGGAGCGGGCCGTCGAGTTCGCCGGCGGCGGCGACACCCTCGCAGGTTCCTTGCAGGCGCACGCCCGTCGGTCCCGCGGGACGCCGGACGCGGGGTTCCAGTCGTTCGCGGCCGAGTGGGGTGACCGCGCCCCGAGCATCGAGCGGGCGGCCGCATTGGTCGTCGACGCTGCCGAGGCGCCGGCCGAGGCACGCGAACGGGCGTGTGAACGGGCGCTGGAGACGGTCCGCGCTGGGGTCGAGGAACGCGCCGCTGCCTTCGCCGGCGACGTACGGCCGGCGTTGACGGGGCTTTACGCGTTCGGCGTGTTGCTGCCGCTCGCGCTCGTCGGCGTGCTTCCGGCAGCGAGACTCGCCGGCGTAAGACTCGGTGTCAGCACACTGGCCGTGTTGTACGACGTCATCCTCCCCGGCGGCTTGATCACAGCGAGTGGCTGGCTGCTCGCCCGGCGGCCGGTCTCCTTCCCACCGGCGCCGGTCGACAGCACACATCCGGACGTTCCCGACCGTCGGTTGGCGGCCAGCCTGCTCGGAGCGGCGACAGGGACACTCGCCGGTGTCGTTTGTCTGGTCGTCCTCCCGTGGGCAGCACCGGTCGGTGCGCTCGGTGTCGGTGGCGGCGTGGCGCTCGTGTGGCTGTTCGCTCCGGCGAGGGAACTCCGACGCGAACTCCGCGCGGTCGAGTCCGGCATACCGGACGCGCTCTCGCTGGTCGGGCGGCGTGTCGCGGACGGGGTGGCGGTCGAGCGGGCGCTCGAAGAGGTCGCCGACGAACTGCCGGGGCCTGCAGGCGAGTTGATCGAGGAGGCAGTCGGACGGCTGGAGCGACTGGGACTGCCCGTCGAGGGCGGGTTCTTCGGTCGGTTCGGCGCGCTGCATGACGTACCGAGCCCACGGGCCCGCTACGCCGGTCGGCTGTTCGGTGTCGCCGCGACGGAAGGGGAACCGGCGGGTGACGCCCTGATCGCGGCCGGCGAGCACCTGCGGGAACTCGCGCGAGTCGAACGCGACGCGCGCCGCGAACTGGCGTCCATCACCGGGACGCTGTCGAACACGGCCGCCCTCTTCGGCCCGCTCGTCGGCGGCGTGTCGGTGGCGATGGTGGGTCGGCTCCCCGACGCCGGCCGCTCGGTCCGTGGCACGGCTGCGGGGACAGCGACAGCCACCGGGACGACGCCCGCTTCCGGCGAGGCGGCACTCGACATCGCGGCTATCGGTCCAGTCGTCGGCCTGTACGTCCTCTTGCTGGCAGCCATTCTGACCGGGCTGGCAACCGCGTTGGAACGCGGTCTCGACCGCTCGCTGATCGGCTACCGGGTCGGTATCGCGCTCCCGACGGCGACGGCGGCGTACGTCGCGGCGGTCGTCGCCGCCGGGACGCTGCTCTGAGCCGAGAGTTCAAGTGGGAGAATGGGGCCACTCCGCCCCGTGCTCTCTTTCCCGACCGACTCGCCGGCGCTCCACGCCGGCCTCGTGCTCGCTGCAGTCGCGTTCATCGCGGTCGCCGGGTCGCTCCCGGCCCGCCCCGCACCGGACGCCGGTGGCGTCGCCGACACCGTCGACCGCGTCGCCGTCGCGGAGGCACCGTCTATCACGACTCACGGACATGCAGCCGACAGCGTCAGGCTCCGACCCGACGGGATCGCGCTCCGGAACGAGGGCGGCACCGCGCACGCGACCTTCGCGTTCGGTCCCATCGTGCCCGTTCGAGACGGACCACTCCGGGCGGTGCTCGCAGGAACTGCACCCCAGACCGCCTTCTCCGACCGTGACGCGTTCATCGCCGCGGTCGAGGCAGCACGGAACCGCGATCCACGGTGGGTCGCGTCCGAGAAAATCACCGTTACGGGGGTGAGTTGGGATGGGGAGCGCTTTACCCTCGTCGGCGTCTGAGCGCCGTGGGCAGGTGTCGCCGACGGCGGCGCTGGTCGCCGTCACGGCCATCGGCCTCGGACTCTCGCTGTACGCCACCGCCTTCGCCGGCGCCGTCCCGACGACCCACCGCGACGTAGCAACGCCGACGCTCTCGGCAGTTCACGATGTCGTCGCACCGGCTGGCGTCGCTGCCCCAGGAGAGGTAGCCCCCTCGACGAGTGTCGGGCCCGACGGGTGGGAACTCTACGTCGAACTGCGTGCCGGAGACCGACGGTGGAGTGCCGGGCCGGCACCGAAACCAACGGCCGAGTCACGGGCCGCAGACCGCCGCGTACCGATCCGGATCAGTCCCGGCCAGGTCAGGTCGGGGTGGCTTCGAGTGGTGATTCACCGATGACCAGCGCAGCGCTGGACGCCTGTCTGTGTCTGCTGTTGCTCAGCGCCGCCGCCGTCACCGTCACGAGCGCGCCAACGCCGGAGGCCGGCCCTGGCGACGCCAACCGTGCCGACGCAGTCGCCGAGACGCTGGCCGCGACGACTGCGGAGGTTCCGTACCGGCTGCGACCGGTTCCCGGATCGGCCGGCGACGACAACCCCGAGCTCCGCCGGGTCGCTCACGGCACACTCGTCTCGCTGTTGGCCGACGCCGCCGTTCGGACGGTTCACGTCGACGGCGAAGCGCTCACCGGGACGAGCGAGGGGT